>NZ_CP030048.1:3001136-3301250 GCF_015291665.1 Bradyrhizobium sp. CCBAU 53338 | reverse complement strand
TGAAGTACCGCGCCGGTGCGGTCGTCGCCGAGGGCACCGGCCTTTCCGCCCTGTACTACGCGCCGGTGACCACGCTCGTCGCCGTGCCCGTCGGCAGCCGCGACGCCTCCTTCATCTTCCCATTGATCGCGCGCGACTTTCAAACGCTGACCGTGCAGGGCCTCGTCACCTATCGCGTCAGCGAGCCGAAGAAGGCGGCCTCGATGCTGAACTTCACCCTGAAGCCCGACGGCAAGACCTATGAGAGCGACGATCCGGAGAAGCTGCCCGAGCGTATTCTCGGTACGGTCGAGGTGCTCGCGCAGCAGGCGATCAAGGAGCTGGCGCTGAAGGACGCGTTGCAGGCTTCCGACCGCATCGCCGACATCATTGCAGGCGGCTTGCGGGGACGCGCCGACATCGAGGCCCTCGGCCTCGAAATCCTGGGCGTGTCGATCCGCGGCATCAAGCCGACGCCTGACACCGCCAAGGCGCTGGAGGCGCAGGCCCGCGAAGCGATCCTGAAGATCGCGGACGAGGCGATCTTCGCGCGGCGCAATTTCGCGGTCGAGCAGGAGCGCGCCATTCGCGAGAGCGAGCTCGACACCGAGATCGCGGTCGAGCAGAAGAAGCGCTCGATCCGCGAGACCCAGATGGACGCCGAGGCGAGCGTCGCCGCCAAGCGCAACGAGCTGCGCCAGGCCGGCATGGCCGCGGACATCGTGCTGGAAGGCAAGCGCAAGGATTTCGTCGGCCTCAACGCCGGGAACACTCGTACGCTGGCCGATGCCGAAGCCTATCGCGTCGGCGCGCTGATGAAGATTTTCGAGGGCGTCGACACCCGCGTCATCCAGGCGCTCGCCGCGGCCGGCATGCAGCCGGGCCAGCTGATCGCGCAGGCCTTCTCCGGCATCGCCGAGAAGGCCGAGAGGATCGGCCAGCTCAACGTCTCGCCTGACCTGCTCAGCCAGCTGATCGAGAAGCCGAAGCCGGAGGCCATCAATGCCCGCCGCCAATGACCGCAAGGTCGTGCTGGTGACGCGCAAGACCAGGCTGGAGGACCTGGTCGCGCGTTACCTGACGGCGGCGCAGGCGCGCTTCTATGTCGAGCACCTCGGCGCCGACTTCTCGGACTATGAACACGAGCACGAGATCTATCATGCGCAGCGACACGCGACGCTTCAGGTGCTGGAGCAATGGGGGCGTTACCAGGTCATCGAGCGCGGCTTCCTGCCCAATTTCATCTTCGCGCCCGATGACATCGTGGTCGCGCTGGGCCAGGACGGCGTCGTCGCCAACACCATGAAATATCTCGACGACCATCCTCTGATCGGGCTCAACCCGGATCCTGCGCGCTACGACGGCATCCTGCTTCCCTTCGAACCGCCCGACCTCGCAAAGCTGCTGCCGGAGGTCGCAGCCGACAAGCGCAACAGCCAGGCCGTGACGATGGCCGAGGCGCGACTCAGCGACGGCCAGGTGCTCCATGCCGTAAACGACCTCTTCATCGGCGCGCGCACCCATACTTCCGCGATCTACGAGATCGCAGCGGGAGGAACGACGGAACGGCAATCCTCGAGCGGACTGATCGTCTCGACCGGTCTCGGATCGACCGCCTGGTTCAAGAGCATCGTCACCGGCTCGCTGGCCATCGCCGGCAGCTTTGGCCTGCCGCCTGCTCTGACGGGCTACGAGGCCCTGCCCTGGGACGCCGCGGAGCTGCGCTTTGCCGTGCGCGAGCCCTTCCCGAGCCGCTACTCGCAGACCAATCTGGTCTGCGGGCGCCTCGCGTCCGAGGAGAAATTGCGCATCCGCTCGCTGATGGCGGAGAACGGCGTCATCTTCAGCGACGGCGTCGAAGCCGACCGCCTCGATTTCAATGCGGGCGCCGAGGTCGCGATCGGCATTGCCGGGCGGCGCGGCCGTCTGATCGTGTGAGGTCTATTGCGCGGGAACCGACGACGCGGCCTGATACGCCTCGTAAGCCTGCTTCAAGCCATCCTGAAGCGACGTCGTCGCGCGCCAGCCGAGCCTGGTCAGCCTGTTGACATCGAGCAGCTTGCGCGGCGTGCCGTCGGGACGCGAGGTGTCGAAGACAATCTCGCCCCGATAGCCGACGATCTCGGCGACGACGCGCGCGAACTCGGCGATGGCGATGTCCTCGCCGGTGCCGATGTTGACCAGCTCCGCGCCGGAATGGATCTTCATCAGATGCACGCAGGCATCCGCCATGTCGTCGACATAGAGGAACTCGCGACGCGGCGTGCCGGTACCCCAGACCGCGACGGTCTTCGCGTCCGACACTTTCGCCTCGTGAAAGCGACGGATCAGCGCGGCAACGACGTGGCTCAGCTCGGGGTGATAATTGTCGCCGGGGCCGTAGAGATTGGTCGGCATCACGCTGATGAAGTCGCTGCCATACTGGCTGCGATAGGCCTCCGCCATCTTGATGCCCGCGATCTTGGCAATCGCGTAGGGCTCGTTGGTCGGCTCCAGCGGGCCCGATAGCACGCTGTCCTCGCGCAGCGGCTGCGGCGCCAGTTTCGGATAGATGCAGGAGGAGCCGAGGAACATCAGCTTCTCGGCCCCGTTTTGATGCGCGGCCTGGATCACATTCGCGGCGATCGCGATGTTGTCGTAGATGAACTCGGCGCGCAGCGTGTTGTTGGCGACGATGCCGCCGACCTTGGCCGCGGCGAGGAAGATGACCTGCGGCCGCAGGCGCGCGAACCAGTCGAACACGGCAGCCTGGTTGCAGAGATCGACCTCGCGCCGGTCGACGGTGACGAGATTCACATTCTCCCGCGCCAGCCGGCGCACGATGGCGCTGCCGACCATGCCGCGATGGCCGGCGACGTAGACGCTCTTGCCTTTCAGCTCAAACGGTACGCTTGCCATTGACGACATCCCGTTTGGCATCGGCCAGATCGCTCGTCATCATCTCCTCGACGAGTTGCGCAAAGCTCCGCTTCGGCTTCCAGCCGAGCACCTGCCGCGCCTTGCTTGCATCGCCGACGAGCAGATCGACCTCGGTCGGGCGGAAATAGGTCGGGTCGATCTTCACCACCGCCTTGCCGCTGGCGGCATCAATGCCGGTTTCATCGACGCCAGCACCGCGCCATTCGATGCGACGGCCGACATGGGCAAAGGACAGCTCGACCAATTCACGCACTGAGCGCGTCTCACCGGTGGCGAGCACGAAATCGTCGGGCTTGTCGGCTTGCAGGATCATGTGCATGCCCTCGACGTAATCCTTGGCATGGCCCCAGTCGCGCTTGGCCTCGAGATTGCCGAGATAGAGCGTCTGCTCCAGCCCGACCTCGATCCGCGCCACACCGCGCGTGATCTTGCGCGTGACGAAGGTCTCGCCGCGGATCGGGCTCTCGTGGTTGAACAGGATGCCGTTGCTGGCAAACATGCCATAGGCTTCGCGGTAGTTCACCGTGATCCAGTAGCCATAGAGTTTTGCCACGCCATAGGGCGAGCGCGGATAGAACGGCGTCGTCTCCTTCTGCGGGATCTCCTGCACGAGGCCGTAGAGCTCGGAGGTCGAGGCCTGGTAGAACCGCGTCTGCTTCTCCATGCCGAGGATACGGATCGCCTCCAGCAAGCGCAGCACGCCGATGGCGTCGGCGTTGGCGGTATATTCGGGGCTCTCGAAGCTGACGGCGACGTGGCTCTGGGCGGCGAGATTGTAGATCTCGGTTGGCCGGATCTGCTGCACCAGGCGGATCAGATTGGTCGAATCCGTCATGTCGCCGTAGTGCATCAGGAACGGCACGTTGCCGACATGCGGGTCCTGGTAAAGGTGATCGACGCGCGCGGTGTTGAACGAGGACGAGCGCCGCTTGATCCCGTGCACGACATAACCGAGCGACAGCAGATGCTCGGCAAGGTAAGCGCCGTCCTGACCCGTCACACCGGTGATGAGAGCGACCCGCTCAGCCATATCCGCAAACGCTCCCAATCGGCCCCGCGGGGCCGGCTTCCGAAACCTGCCCTTCTCTGACACATCGTTCGCCGGGGTCAACCCACTACGGCGTTAAACCGTTCTTTTTCCGAGGATTCCGGCCGCGAGCCGGAGGGGCGGCACCGAAGGCCGAAGGGAAACCTTGAGAAGCTGGTAACACTTGTATGGTGTGATTTTCCCGCAATTTCTGGCGGGATCTGGGGCTCACGTGACGTTTCGGGAAACAGCAGCGGGGATCGACCAGCGCGGGACAAATCCGCGGCCCTTTCCTCGCGAGCACGGGGACATCCAGACCGCCGTAGTAACTCTCGTCGACCGCCTGGCCCCAATCGTCCCCGTCGCACGTCAGGGACACGTTGCCTGCGAGATCGCAAGCCTGATCGCGAGCCTGCCGAGCGCGATGGGCAACAACATGTTCCTACGCCAGAGCATCATTCGCCGCAGTACCGCGACATCCGACAATGTGATCGACGGATTGGCCGCGTGGGTCACCGTCCTGTTCGACCTTGCCAATCTTCAGCAGGATCGCGGCAGAGCCTTGGGTCTCGAAGCCAGGATTCCGGGCGATGCGCTCGATCGTCTCGCGCGGGCGCTTTCAGAATCGCGCAACGGCTGCATCATTGCCGTGCCCCATATCGGCAGCCTCGAACTGTTCGCAGCACATCTCAAGGACTGCGGCTTCAACGTCGGCTTCGTCTATTCGATCGGCCGCCGGCCGACACCGACCGAACAATGGATCTATGCAGGCCGAAGTGCAACCGGGGCGACGCCGATCGCGTTCGCACGACGCAACACCGGAGCCGAGATCGCCCGCGTGCTTCAGAACAAAGGCGTCGTCTTCATGGTCGTGGACGTCTATCCCAGCGCCATCTACGCCGGGATCACCGTCAACACCCATGATTCCGAATTCCGCTATCCACCCGGACCTGCGCGCTACGCGCGGACGGGCACGCTGGTTCTGCCCGGCTTCGCATCGTGCCGCGATGCCACGGGATTCTCGATGAACATCCTCGCTCCGATCGCTTATCGGACATCGATGCTCGTTCAAGCCGCGGCGGCCGAGTTCACGCAAGAGGTTGCGGCTCATGTCGACGGCTTTACGGCCGAGCAGCCCGGGGCCTATTGGCTCTGGCACCCCATCCCCAACGATCCTTATCTGGCGATCGCAGAGCGCCGGCGCCCGGATCTGCTGACCGCGCTGGCACCTACCGATGACGAGGCCGTCGCCCTGGCCGTGGAAGCCGCCGACGCCAGATTGACCGCATCTGATTTGACAGATCCCGTTCGCTGGACCGAGGCTCCGCCGCTTGCATCGTCCGCGCTCCCGGAAACGGTCGGCTGATGGGCAGGCCGCAAAATCCCATGAGCCGGCCGCTCGTCGCAATCCTCGCCTGTGCCGCCCTCGAAGCATCGGGCATCGCGCTGATCTTTCCGACTCTACCTCATCTGCTGCGCGCCATGGCATTCACGGACAACGTGTCGGCGCTCTATGGCGTGCTGCTGGCGCTGCACGCATTCACGCAATTCGTCGTCACGCCGGTGCTCGGTGTTCTCTCGGACCGGCTCGGCCGCCGGCCGGTGCTGTTGCTCGCGCTTGCCGGCTCGACCATCGACTATCTGGTGATGGCCTTCACGCCCTATCTGTCGCTGCTGTTCATCGGCCGCACCATCGCCGGCCTCACCGCGGCGGGCGTCGCGATGATCACCGCCACGATCGCGGACATCACGCCGGAGGCGGAGCGCGCCCGCCGTTTCGGCCTGTTCCACGCCTGCTTCGGTGCCGGCTTCGTCATCGGGCCTGTCATCGGCGGCGTGCTCGGCGACATTTCGCTGCGCGCGCCGTTCCTTGCCGCTGCGGCTTTGAGCAGCGTGAACGTCCTGATCGCGGCGTTCGTGCTCCCGGAAACGCACCGCACCGCGCGCAAGCCGTTCGCGTGGCGGACGCTCAACCCGTTCGCACCGCTGCGCTGGGCGCTGACGTTTCGCACGCTGATCCCGCTGCTGCTGGTGTTCCTGCTCGTCAGTCTCGTCGGCCAGACCTACAGCACGGTCTGGGTGCTGTTCGTCACCGACCGCTTCCACTGGACCGCGACCGATATCGGCGTTTCGCTCGGCATCTTCGGCGCCCTGGTCGTGCTGGTGCAGGCTTTCGCCATCGCCCCGCTCACAGGCCGGCTTGGCGAACGTGGCACGCTCATTCTCGGCATAAGCTGCGAGGCGATCGCTCTTCTCGCCCTCGCCTTCGCACAAGCAGGCTGGATCGCTTTCGCGCTGATCCCGCTGATCGCGTTCGGCGGCGTCAGCGCGCCAGCATTGCGCGCGCTCCAGTCCAAGGTCATCGATGGCGAACGTCAGGGCCAGTTGCAGGGGGTCGTCGCGAGCTTCGTCAGCCTGGCTGCGATCCTCGGCCCGCTCGTCTTCGGCGCAATTTACGCCTTGTCGCGCCCCGACAGAACCGGGCTCGTATGGATCATCGGCGTCGCGATTTTTGCCATCGCCGTGCCGTTGGCGCTGACGGTGCCAAAGCGGGCGATCATGCGAACGTAAAATGGACGGCGATCCCGCGAGAGGATCGCCGTCCATTGCAGCCCGTTCTATTGCGAGCGGTCCGAGGTCCAGCCCTTGTAATCCTTGATATTGTCGCGGGTCACGAGCTTCGAGGGCAGCAGCTCGACGGGCGAGGCCGGCTTCTGCCCATTGAGAATTCCGACGCCCAGCTGCACCGCGCGCCGCGCCATGAAGAACGGGTCCTGCGAGGCCGACGCCTGGATCTGCGGCGACGCCGGGTCCTTCAGTGCGGCCTCGATGTCGGGCGCGCCGTCGACCGCGGTGATGATGATGCCGCTGCGGTTCTGCTGTTTCGCCGCAAGGTCGGTCCCGATCGCCTGCGGATCATTGATGGCGAAGATGGCGTCGATCTTGGAGAAACGGGTCAGATAGCCTTGCGCGACGGTGAGGCCGCCCTCACGCGAGCCCTTGCCGTCCTGGTCGCTGGACAGCACCTTGATCCCCGCATTCTTCGCGAACACGTTCTTGCAGCCGGTGACGCGATCGATCACGGCCGAGACCTGCGGCCCGTTCTCGATGATGACATCGCCCTTGCCGCCGAGCTTGTCGACGATGTACTGGCACGAGATCTCGCCGGCCTGGACGTTGTTGGTGGTCACCGTCGCATCGGCGCCTTCGGCCGCGGTGTCGACCGCGACGACGACGATGCCCGCCGCCTGCGCCTTCTTGATCGCCGGCCCGATCGCCTTGGGGTCGCCGGGGTTGAGCAGGATCAGGTCGACGCCGGCCGCGATGAAATTGTCGATTTGGGTGACTTGCTTGCCGAGGTCGTATTCGAAGCCGACGGTGGTGATCTTCACATTGGGATTGGTCTTCTTGGCCTCGAACTCGGCGCCCTTCGACAGCGCGACGAAGAACGGATTGCCCATCGACCCCAGCGAGACGCCGATCGACTTGAGCTCCTTGGCAGAGGACGGCACGGTGGTCAGGGCGAGCGCCATCGCGGCGCCGGCGAGCATGGTCATCTTCAACATTGTCTTCCTCCCTGGTCTGTCTTCATCCCCGGGCACGGCAGACCAGTTGCCGCAACCGAATTTCGCATCACTAGGTTCGTGCGGAGCCTTGCAGCCGGTAGCGATCCAGCGCCACGGCGCCGATGATCACGAGGCCCTTGATCACATATTGCCAGATGTCGGAGACGCCGGTGAGGATCAGGCCGTTCGAGAGCACCGCGATGATCAGCGCGCCGACCAGCGTTCCCCAGATCGAACCGATGCCGCCGACGAAGGACGTGCCGCCGAGGATCACCGCGGTGATGGCGTCGAGCTCGTAGCTTTGGCCGAGTTGCAAGCCGTTGGCCGCATAGAGCCGCGCCGCCTGCATGCCGCCGCCTAGCCCGGCCAGCAATCCCGACACGCCATAGACGAAGATGAGGACGGCCCAGACCTTGATGCCGGCAAGCCGCGCGGCGCTCTCGTTGCCGCCCACCGCGTAGATGTGCACGCCGAGCACCGTCCGGCGCAGCACCAGCCACGAGACGAGGATGACGAGCAGCGCGATCACCGAGAGCCAGGGGATCGAGGCGACGCCGGGGATGAGCGTCAGCGAGCCGTTGCCGATGAAGGCATAGGGTATCGACGGATTGAACACCGTGGTGTCGGCGCCGAGCAGCCGCGCCAGGCCGCGCACGGCGGTGAGCGAGCCCAGCGTGACGATGAAGGGCGGCAGGCGCAACAGCGCGATCAGCGCGCCATTGACGACGCCGAAGCCGAGGCCGGTGAGAACGGCGACCGGCAGCCACAGCGCGCCAAGGTCAGGCAGCTTGGAAATCGTCAGGCCAGCCATCGCGGATGCCGCCAGGATCGAGCCGACCGAGAGATCGATGCCGCCGGTGAGGATGACGAAGGTCATGCCCGCTGCAAGCACCGTGTTGACCGCGGCCTGCTGCAGGACGATGCCGAGATTCTGTCCGGTGAAGAAACGGCCGTCCGAGAGATAATGAAAGCCGGCGCAGAGCAGCAGCAGCACCGGCAGCATGCCGGCCGCGCGGATCAGCAGCCTGATGCGTTGGCGCTTCGTCGCCTCGGCGGCAGCAGGGCCGTTCGTCATCGCAGCCTTCGCCTGCGTCGATCCATTGTCAGGCATCGAGATGCTCCGTCCCCGTAGCGAGGGCCATGATGTCTTCCTGAGTAAGGGGTGCCGTCTCGGTTCGCCTGACCTCACCTGCGATCAGCCCCGACCGCATCACGAGGACGCGGTCGCAGATGCCGATGATTTCAGGCAGATCGGACGAAATGACGAGGATCGCGGTGCCGGCCTTGGCGAGATTGTCGATGATCGAATAGATCTCCGACTTGGCGCCGACGTCAACGCCGCGCGTCGGCTCGTCGAGGATCAGCACCTTCGGCGCAATGGCGAGAAGCCGCGACAACAGCACCTTCTGCTGGTTGCCGCCGGAAAGACCGCCCGCGGGCACGCCGACATTGGCGGCGCGGATGCTGAGTCCCGCAAACGCCCTGTCGGCGCGCTCGCGCGCCTTGTCGCGATCCAGGAACCAGCCGAGCCTCGCATCGCGCCCGAGCACGGCAAGGTTGATGTTGTCCAGGCACGACATGTCGAGGAACAAGCCAAGCGCCTTCCGGTCCTCGGTCAGATAGGCGATACCGGCCTCGAGGGCCTCGCCGGGCGTACGGATCTCGATTGGCTGGCCTTCGAGTTCGAGACGGCCTGACGTCTTTGGTGCCGCGCCGACGATGAGATGCGCAAGCTCGGTGCGGCCGGCACCGATCAGGCCGGCAAGTCCCACCACCTCCCCCGCATGCACGGTGAGCGAGCAGCCTCTGACGCGCTGCCCGTCGGCCATGTCGCTCGCCGTGAGCACGGGGTGCCCCTTCCCGGCCTCGGGATCGTGATCCTTCTTGTAGAAGGACGAGACGTCGCGCCCGACCATCATGCGGACGATGGCGTCGGCGCGGATGTCCTGCTTGTCGAGCGAGCCGACCAGGCGGCCGTCGCGCAGCACGGTGACGCGGTCCCCGAGCGCGTAGACCTCGTCCATGCGGTGCGAGATGTAGATGATGGCAAGCCCTTCGGCACGGAGCTGACGGATCAGCGCAAACAGCCGCTCGCTCTCGCCGGCCGACAGCGCCGTGGTCGGCTCGTCCATGATCAGGATTTTCGAGCGCGCGTGCAGCGCACGCGCGATCTCGACCAGCTGGCGCTGGCCCATGGACAGATGGGCCACCAATGTCGAGGGCAGGAAGTCCGCGCCCAGCCGCGCAAGGATCGGGCCGACGCCCTCGCGCATGGTGCCGCGCGCCAGCAAACCTGAACGCGATATCTCGCGGCCGAGATAAATATTCTCCGCGACGCTCAAATTGGGGGCCAAAGACAGTTCCTGATAGATGATCGAGATACCCGCGGCCCGGCCGCCGAGCGGACCTTCGATCCTGACAGGCTTGCCCTCGATGCGGATCTCGCCGCCGGGATCGGGCCGGTAGGCCCCCGACAGGATTTTCATCAAAGTCGATTTGCCGGCGCCGTTCTCGCCCATCAGGGCATGGATCTCGCCGGCATAGACGGTCAGGTCGACCGCACGCAGCGCCTTGATGCCGAAGAAGGATTTTGAAACTCCCCGCATCTCGAGGATCGGATCGTTCATCGTGCCTCCCGGCGCACAATGCATTTCCTGTCCGCGCTTCGTTTCGAGCGCGGTTCGCCCATTAAACAAAAGGCCATCGCGCAGGGCAACAGCGAACAAGGCGAAATGCGCATCCAAAGCGATGCTAGTGGTGCGGCCGATACAAGTGGCGCCAGGCGGGAAGCCGCTCGGCATAGGCCTCCACCAGCGCGCGATCGGGTTCGAAAGTCTCGACGCGTTGCGGTGGCGTGCAGACGGTTTCGATTGCCTCGCCAGTGACAGCAAGCCGCCCCAATCTCGCCGCACCGAACGCCGCGCCGGTTTCGCCGTCGGCAAAGCGATGGATCGGGACGTTCAGAACGTTTGATAGCACCGACAGCCAGAACCGGGACCGTGAACCGCCGCCGATGACATCAGCTTCCGTCACCGCGATGCCAGCATCGCCAAGCGCCTCACGACAATCGGCCAGCGCGAAGGCAACCCCCTCGAGCACGGCCTGCACGATCGCGGTGCGGTCGATGCCGTGGCTCAAGCCATCGAGCATGCCACGCACGACGGGATCATCGTGCGGTGTCCGTTCGCCCGCAAGATAAGGCAGGAAGCTCACCGGCGACGGCGCCTGCGCGCACTCTCCCAGCGGCGCTAACAGCTCGGCTTCAGTGGCGCCGAACAGCCGGGCGGCCCAGGCCAGACACGACGCCGCCGAGAGGATGGCACCGGCCTGAATCCACATGTGGGGAATCGCGTGGCAGAAGGTGTGGACCACGCGGTCCGGATTGGCGGCAATATGGTCGGACGGCGCCAGCAGTGCACCGGAGGTTCCCAGCGAGATGAACGCAGTGCCGGGCCTGATCGCGCCGATGCCGACAGCGCCGGCGGGATTGTCGCCGGCGCCGCCCGCGATCATCGGGCACCGCGCCATGCCCCAACGCTGCGCGAGCTCGCGCCGCAACGTGGCCGCGGGCGCGCACCCCTCGACCAGACGCGGCATGTGCGCGCGCGACAGGCCGGTCGCGGCCAGTGCCGCATCCGACCAGTCCCGCCGCGCCGCATCGAGCCATAGGGATCCGGACGCGTCCGAGACATCCTCGATCGCCTCGCCTGACAGCACCAGGCGCAGATAGGCCTTCGGCAGCAGAACGCGTTTGGTCGCCGCAAAGACCTCAGGCTCGTGCGTCGCGATCCAGAGCAGCTTTGGCGCCGCGAAGCCCGGCATCGCCTTGTTGCCCGTGATCGCGCGCAAGGCGGGCCAGCGCTGCTCCAGAATGCGGCACTCCGCGGCGGAGCGCCCGTCGTTCCAGAGAATGCAGGGCCGCAATGGCGTATCGTTCGCATCGAGCAGCGTGGGACCATGCATCTGGCCTGACAGCCCGATGCCTTCGACGGATGCCAGCTCCTTCCCATGCGACGCCTTCAGGGCATCGAGCGTGGCAAACGTCGCCGCGACCCACTGTGCGGGATCCTGCTCGAAATAGCCCGGATGCGGCGAGGCGCTCGTCAGGGCCCTGCTCTCGCTCGCAATCACGTGCTGCGCGCCATCGACGAGAACGGTCTTGACTGCGGAGGTGCCGAGATCGATGCCGAGATACATGACGGATGCGGTTCCCGAGGCTGGCGTCACAGCGGCCGCCATGCGACACCGCGCTGATCGACTCACCCCTCGGCTATATTCCGCTTCAGCTGGACATTGAACCAGATTTTCAGGATTTTTCCTGTTGCGGAGAGGTCACGCGGAACCTCCGCACTTCAGGGCAAACCCGCGTGATGATTTTGTGCAATCGAAAGCTGCCCGGTGCATCCCCAGTCAAACGACAATATCGTGGTTCACATAGGTAATCGCAGTCCCCTTTGAAAGATCGGATGCAAGGCTGAAATTGTCCGCCGAGTAATTACCGATCAGCGACAGCTCGGCGATGTGGGCTCCATCGGAAATCGTGAGCATGCCGCCAGCGCCGCCGACGTTCTGATGGTAACTGAGCGAGGCCGCACCAAAATCAAGATTGGCAAGATCAACCACGTCTGCTTCGCCGAAGCCCGCTATCGTGCCATTGAAGTGGAATGCGTCGCCAAGCCTTAGAACGCCGGAGCCCGAACCGAACGTTACACTGATGGTTGCGGAGGCTTCGAGGTCAAGCGTCGCAGCACCATCGATCTTGGCGGTGCCGCTTCCGCTCAGCTGGCCCTGAACCGTAAGGCTCGATCCGTTGGCCCACAATACACCTGAGTTCGCGATCGAGCCCATAACCATCAAACCGCCACTGCCCGACGCTTCCAAAACTCCTGAATTGTATATCGTGTTGACGCCGGTATTGATCGTGAGAGCGTGAGTACCAGTCGCGTCGATATTGCCGGCGTTGGTCAGCGTCAGTTCGCCGTTGCCGAGGCGTCCGGCTCCGGAGATCGTATTGTCTTCGTTATCGAGCGTGACGGCGGCGCCCGTTCCGCAAATGACGTTGTCATCGCTATCCGACAGTTCGAGGTGACCGCCGCCCAGCAGCGTCACACCGTACCCAATCAGCTGAAAATCGGTTTCATCGCCAGCGGAATTCAACGCAATGGTGCCGGTATTGTTGATTGTGCCGCTGAAGGGCATCACGGCCCCATCGCTGATCGTCATTGTCCCTGCATTGTCGAGCGTCGGCATCTGGTCGAAAACGAAATTGCTCTCGCTTAAGGCGGCCGCATGCACTCCCTGCAACTCGATCGACTGCCCTTCTCCCAGCATGATCAAACTATTGCCATTGACGTCTTCGGTCAGATGCGCCTGGACTTCGCTGAAGCTTTTAAAGTCGTCATATCCGATCAGGTCGATCTGATCGCGTGCCGTGTCAAAACTGTAAACCGTGTCGTGCCCGATCGGCTGCCCAAAAACGAAAAGATCATTTCCACCGGCGCCGGTCAGCGTGTCGTCGCCTGACAGGGCAAAGATCGGCGAACCCGTCGCATAGGCTTCGACGTTGTCCAGCACCAGCGCGGTTCCGATGCTGCCATCTGCATTGGTCCAGGTTTCGGTCACGCCCAGCACCATGGCGCCAGAAAAGGCGGCGGCCGTCGTTACCGTCAGTGCATTCAGATCATTCGTGTCTACCGTCCAAATGCCGTTATCGAGATTCGTACCTTCGCTGAGGCTCCAATCCGTCGGTACTCCGGTCAACGTCAGATGGACTGGACCCGTCAGCTGGACGCCTGATGGATCCGTCAGCGCCAAATTGATGGGCTCTCCGGACGTACCGGCAGGCGCGACTTGGAAGGAGGAGTTATTCGTCAATTCCACCGACTTGGTTGCAGACAAGTTCGCGGAGTCATACGCAGTGATTACAAGAACGTCATTGTTCTTGATGAGGGTCGTAGAACTCGTTGTGATCGTGTAAATTCCGGACTGGTAAGTAACCGACGACAACAAGCCCGAAAGCGTCCATACGCCTCCATTGAATGCCGCAGAGCCAAGGAGCACTCCGTTATCCGTGAGATCGAATTTTGTAATGCCGCCCTGGCCGACAACGGCCGCATCGTTGTCCGTCACAGCGGCCTGGAACGTCCAAATGCTTCCCGACGCCGTCTTATTGCCCGTGAACGCATATTGGTTGTCGATAATGTCTGAGAACACGGGTGGCGGTGCCAACTGGACCAAGCTGCCGCCGTGACCATCATCCGTGAATTGCCAGCCCTGGTTTGTATAGTCACCGGAGAAACGGATCTGGACGGAGATGTCGCCGGCAACGGTGTGATCGATGAAAGTGACAGTGCTGATGTTCGAGCTGTAGGAAACCGTCGTAGACATGCTGTTCGCATTGAAAGACAGATCCCTCAAGTCGATCTGATCATCCAGCGTGAGAAGCGTCCCGACGGAAGATCCCGCGATCAATCCGAGGAATTGCTTCGATTGATCGAGAATGAGTTCACCTTGGACGCCCGCAAACAACACAATATTGCCAGACGCGACCGAGCCCCCGATCTGCAGCTGTACAAGGTCGGCGATATTGATCGCGCCGGTGCCAATGATGTCCCCGGATATATCAACTGCCGTGATGGCGTAAATCGTGCCATAGTCGGCGACGGTTCCCCCGGCAATATTTGATGAATTCAGCGTAAGCGTTGCGCCGCCGTCGACCCTGACCGTGCCGCTGTTGATCACGCTGTCGGTGTTCAGCGTCGTCGTGCCGGTGATGTCCAGCAGCCCGCTGTTGCTGATCGTGCTGCCACCCGTCCCGGTGATGATGTCGATCCCCGCCAGCGTCACCGTGTCCGCCAGCGCCAGCGTGCCCTTGTCGGTGATCGTCGTGCCGGTCACCGTCACATTGTCCAGCGTCAGCTGCGTCGAGGCATCGATCGTCACCAGGCCGCCGTTCAGCTGCGCGTTGCCGGTGATCGTGCTGACGCCCTGCACCGTCTCGATCAGCCCGTTGTCGGCGATCGTGCCGCCGCTGATCGTCGTGCCGTTCAGCTTCAGCGTGTTGCCGACCCTGATCGTGCCGCCGTTGGTCACGCTGTCGGTGTTCAGCGTCGTCGTGCCGGTGATGTCCAGCAGCCCGCTGTTGCTGATCGTGCTGCCACCCGTCCCGGTGATGATGTCGATCCCCGCCAGCGTCACCGTGTCCGCCAGCGCCAGCGTGCCCTTGTCGGTGATCGTCGTGCCGGTCACCGTCACATTGTCCAGCGTCAGCTGCGTCGAGGCATCGATCGTCACCAGGCCGCCGTTCAGCTGCGCGTTGCCGGTGATCGTGCTGACGCCCTGCACCGTCTCGATCAGCCCGTTGTCGGCGATCGTGCCGCCGCTGATCGTCGTGCCGTTCAGCTTCAGCGTGTTGCCGACCCTGATCGTGCCGCCGTTGGTCACGCTGTCGGTGTTCAGCGTCGTCGTGCCGGTGATGTCCAGCAGCCCGCTGTTGCTGATCGTGCTGCCACCCGTCCCGGTGATGATGTCGATCCCCGCCAGCGTCACCGTGTCCGCCAGCGCCAGCGTGCCCTTGTCGGTGATCGTCGTGCCGGTCACCGTCACATTGTCCAGCGTCAGCTGCGTCGAGGCATCGATCGTCACCAGGCCGCCGTTCAGCTGCGCGTTGCCGGTGATCGTGCTGACGCCCTGCACCGTCTCGATCAGCCCGTTGTCGGTGATCGTGCCGCCGCTGATCGTCGTGCCGTTCAGCTTCAGCGTGTTGCCGACCCTGATCGTGCCGCCGTTGGTCACGCTGTCGGTGTTCAGCGTCGTCGTGCCGGTGATGTCCAGCAGCCCGCTGTTGCTGATCGTGCTGCCACCCGTCCCGGTGATGATGTCGATCCCCGCCAGCGTCACCGTGTCCGCCAGCGCCAGCGTGCCCTTGTCGGTGATCGTCGTGCCGGTCACCGTCACATTGTCCAGCGTCAGCTGCGTCGAGGCATCGATCGTCACCAGGCCGCCGTTCAGCTGCGCGTTGCCGGTGATCGTGCTGACGCCCTGCACCGTCTCGATCAGCCCGTTGTCGGCGATCGTGCCGCCGCTGATCGTCGTGCCGTTCAGCTTCAGCGTGTTGCCGACCCTGATCGTGCCGCCGTTGGTCACGCTGTCGGTGTTCAGCGTCGTCGTGCCGGTGATGTCCAGCAGCCCGCTGTTGCTGATCGTGCTGCCACCCGTCCCGGTGATGATGTCGATCCCCGCCAGCGTCACCGTGTCCGCCAGCGCCAGCGTGCCCTTGTCGGTGATCGTCGTGCCGGTCACCGTCACATTGTCCAGCGTCAGCTGCGTCGAGGCATCGATCGTCACCAGGCCGCCGTTCAGCTGCGCGTTGCCGGTGATCGTGCTGACGCCCTGCACCGTCTCGATCAGCCCGTTGTCGGCGATCGTGCCGCCGCTGATCGTCGTGCCGTTCAGCTTCAGCGTGTTGCCGACCCTGATCGTGCCGCCGTTGGTCACGCTGTCGGTGTTCAGCGTCGTCGTGCCGGTGATGTCCAGCAGCCCGCTGTTGCTGATCGTGCTGCCACCCGTCCCGGTGATGATGTCGATCCCCGCCAGCGTCACCGTGTCCGCCAGCGCCAGCGTGCCCTTGTCGGTGATCGTCGTGCCGGTCACCGTCACATTGTCCAGCGTCAGCTGCGTCGAGGCATCGATCGTCACCAGGCCGCCGTTCAGCTGCGCGTTGCCGGTGAGCGTGCTGACGCCCTGCACCGTCTCGATCAGCCCGTTGTCGGTGATCGTGCCGCCGCTGATCGTCGTGCCGTTCAGCTTCAGCGTGTTGCCGACCCTGATCGTGCCGCCGTTGGTCACGCTGTCGGTGTTCAGCGTCGTCGTGCCGGTGATGTCCAGCAGCCCGCTGTTGCTGATCGTGCTGCCACCCGTCCCGGTGATGATGTCGATCCCCGCCAGCGTCACCGTGTCCGCCAGCGCCAGCGTGCCCTTGTCGGTGATCGTCGTGCCGGTCACCGTCGCATTGTCCAGCGTCAGCTGCGTCGAGGCATCGATCGTCACCAGGCCGCCGTTCAGCTGCGCGTTGCCGGTGATCGTGCTGACGCCCTGCACCGTCTCGATCAGCCCGTTGTCGGCGATCGTGCCGCCGCTGATCGTCGTGCCGTTCAGCTTCAGCGTGTTGCCGACCCTGATCGTGCCGCCGTTGGTCACGCTGTCGGTGTTCAGCGTCGTCGTGCCGGTGATGTCCAGCAGCCCGCTGTTGCTGATCGTGCTGCCACCCGTCCCGGTGATGATGTCGATCCCCGCCAGCGTCACCGTGTCCGCCAGCGCCAGCGTGCCCTTGTCGGTGATCGTCGTGCCGGTCACCGTCACATTGTCCAGCGTCAGCTGCGTCGAGGCGTCGATCGTCACCAGGCCGCCGTTCAGCTGCGCGTTGCCGGTGATCGTGCTGACGCCCTGCACCGTCTCGATCAGCCCGTTGTCGGCGATCGTGCCGCCGCTGATCGTCGTGCCGTTCAGCTTCAGCGTGTTGCCGACCCTGATCGTGCCGCCGTTGGTCACGCTGTCGGTGTTCAGCGTCGTCGTGCCGGTGATGTCCAGCAGCCCGCTGTTGCTGATCGTGCTGCCACCCGTCCCGGTGATGATGTCGATCCCCGCCAGCGTCACCGTGTCCGCCAGCGCCAGCGTGCCCTTGTCGGTGATCGTCGTGCCGGTCACCGTCACATTGTCCAGCGTCAGCTGCGTCGAGGCATCGATCGTCCCCAGGCCGCCGTTCAGCTGCGCGTTGCCGGTGATCGTGCTGACGCCCTGCACCGTCTCGATCAGCCCGTTGTCGGCGATCGTGCCGCCGCTGATCGTCGTGCCGTTCAGCTTCAGCGTGTTGCCGACCCTGATCGTGCCGCCGTTGGTCACGCTGTCGGTGTTCAGCGTCGTCGTGCCGGTGATGTCCAGCAGCCCGCTGTTGCTGATCGTGCTGCCACCCGTCCCGGTGATGATGTCGATCCCCGCCAGCGTCACCGTGTCCGCCAGCGCCAGCGTGCCCTTGTCGGTGATCGTCGTGCCGGTCACCGTCACATTGTCCAGCGTCAGCTGCGTCGAGGCATCGATCGTCACCAGGCCGCCGTTCAGCTGCGCGTT
This sequence comes from Bradyrhizobium sp. CCBAU 53338, assembly GCF_015291665.1. Lineage (NCBI taxonomy): Bacteria > Pseudomonadati > Pseudomonadota > Alphaproteobacteria > Hyphomicrobiales > Nitrobacteraceae > Bradyrhizobium > Bradyrhizobium sp. CCBAU 53338. The sequence goes on along the minus strand of NZ_CP030048.1, from coordinate 3,283,634 downwards.
GCCGGTGATCGTGCTGACGCCCTGCACCGTCTCGATCAGCCCGTTGTCGGCGATCGTGCCGCCGCTGATCGTCGTGCCGTTCAGCTTCAGCGTGTTGCCGACCCTGATCGTGCCGCCGTTGGTCACGCTGTCGGTGTTCAGCGTCGTCGTGCCGGTGATGTCCAGCAGCCCGCTGTTGCTGATCGTGCTGCCACCCGTCCCGGTGATGATGTCGATCCCCGCCAGCGTCACCGTGTCCGCCAGCGCCAGCGTGCCCTTGTCGGTGATCGTCGTGCCGGTCACCGTCACATTGTCCAGCGTCAGCTGCGTCGGGGCGTCGATCGTCACCAGGCCGCCGTTCAGCTGCGCGTTGCCGGTGATCGTGCTGACGCCCTGCACCGTCTCGATCAGCCCGTTGTCGGCGATCGTGCCGCCGCTGATCGTCGTGCCGTTCAGCTTCAGCGTGTTGCCGACCCTGATCGTGCCGCCGTTGGTCACGCTGTCGGTGTTCAGCGTCGTCGTGCCGGTGATGTCCAGCAACCCGCTGTTGCTGATCGTGCTGCCACCCGTCCCGGTGATGATGTCGATCCCCGCCAGCGTCACCGTGTCCACCAGCGCCAGCGTGCCCTTGTCGGTGATCGTCGTGCCGGTCACCGTCGCATTGTCCAGCGTCAGCTGCGTCGGGGCGTCGATCGTCACCAGGCCGCCGTTCAGCTGCGCGTTGCCGGTGATCGTGCTGACGCCCTGCACCGTCTCGATCAGCCCGTTGTCGGTGATCGTGCCGCCGCTGATCGTCGTGCCGTTCAGCTTCAGCGTGTTGCCGACCCTGATCGTGCCGCCGTTGGTCACGCTGTCGGTGTTCAGCGTCGTCGTGCCGGTGATGTCCAGCAGCCCGCTGTTGCTGATCGTGCTCCCGGCCGTCCCGGTGATGATGTCGATCCCCGCCAGCGTCACCGTGTCCGCCAGCGCCAGCGTGCCCTTGTCGGTGATCGTCGTGCCGGTCACCGTCACATTGTCCAGCGTCAGCTGCGTCGAGGCATCGATCGTCACCAGGCCGCCGTCCATATCGGCGTCGCTGATCTTGCTCGAGCTGGCGATGACGATGACACCGGCGCCGAGCACGTTGCCGTCATTGATGGTGCCACCACTGATCCTAACGCCAGAAAGGGTCAGTGTCTTGCCGTCGTCGACCGTCAGAACGTTGTTGTTCAGAGTATTGTCGCTGATGGAACTATCCCCGATGATCTCGAGCAGTCCCAAGTTATTGATCGTCCCACCGTCTATCGCCACATGGTCCAGCATACGTGTCTGGTTGACATCGACCTGGATGACCCCGGCGTCGTGGATCACGGTATCTGTCACCGTGGTGCCATTCAGCGTCAATGTGTAGCCATCGTCGACGAAGATCTGGCCACCGTATATCGCTGCATTGTTAATGGCGCTGTTGCCGGTGACGTGAATGACGCCGTTGTCATTGACGACCCCCCCGAGGATGAGGGTACCGTTCAAGGTCAAGGTCACACCATCATCGGACGTGCTTCCGACCTGAATAACGCCGCCAAGATTCTCAACGTCGACGCTATTGAGCGTCGCACCCTGTCCGCTCTCAATCTTGACGATACCGGCGTTAAAAATGGTGCCGCCCGTGATCGTGGTACCGAAATCGAAGGTCAATTGCCCCGTGACAGCGATGGCGCCAAAATTGCTGACGATCTCGTCGTGGAAGGCATTGCCAGTGCCGCTGACGTTGATGCGACCAAAGTTATCCAATGAGCCGTTGATCAGCGTGGCACGACCGGTGAGGTCGATAGTCCCCTTGTTCTCGATGCTGCCATTGAACGAGGCGCCGTACAGCGACAAGTCTGCACCCGGATCGATTAGCACAAGGCCTGAATTTGCTACGTTGACGGCAACATTAAGCGTACCGCCGGCCAGTTCGAGCATTCCCCCTTCATCATTCGAAACGGAGCTTTGATCGATGAAATCTCCACCATCCATCAGCACAGTGCGACCGGAGTTGTGGAACGCACTCCGGTCCAGGAGTTCAAGCAGGCCTACGATAGTCGTGCCAAAATTGTAAAATGTGCTTTCGCCGTAAAGCGTCAGCGCATTGCCAGTCGTCAAGGTACTGTTGTTGATCAGTTGCGCGCCGCCGCTGGTACCGGCCACCCCCAGTGTCACAGAGTTAGCAAACGCTGCTTCAACGATGGTCACCGTATTCTGGTCGGCGCCGCCAACGATAACCTCGGCGGGAATGAAAACATCATAGAGCGCCGTTGGAACGAGGCCCGACGACCAGTTTGAACCGACGCTCCAGAAACCCTCGTTCGGGATCCACTCTACCGAGGGAGGGGAGGATATCGTGATCGTAAACGGCTTCTGGACCGTCGTATTGTAACCAATATTGTTGGTGTCGACTTGAGCGTTGTAGGTCAGTACCAGTGTTCTGCCGGATCTAAGGAAATCGAACGCCCTGTCTGCGACACTGTAGGTCCAGCTGACTGAGCCAGAGCTGTTATTGCCGGGGGCTGGCACCACGGCAAGGTCGACTTCCACTGCTGTAATTGCCGCCAGTTCCTTGGCGGTCAGCGTCGCGGTGATATCCCTGCCTTGGGCATCCAGGACCTTGAACGAGACAAAATTGGTTTTGACCGTCGGAACGTCGCCGCGGTTGACGTCTTCAAAGGTGATGATCCCCGAAACGGAATCGACATTCGCGCGGTTGGCAGCAGCAGATCGCACTGTGAACTCGCCTGACGTCACATTGACGGTTGGCGGAAAGTTCAAGTACACCGGGACGAACTCGAAGGTTGCAGTTGCCGTTACCGGGCCCAGCTGAAAACTCACCGAATACTTCGAACTGTAGCCATCGTCACCGGCAAACAGAATGTGCGGAATACCGTCCGGCACGATGGAATCGGTAAATTGATTCAGAGCCTTCGGGTTTGCGTCGGTAAATTTCAGCGCAAACACATCGGAGATGAGTTGCTGGATTTCAGCCGACAGCGGCGCGGCGGCCGCCGTACTGAACACGCCCTGATTGTACGTGATGAGCTTGCCGGCGTCGTCAACGGTCGCGATCGGAGCAAGTGTGGTCCGGTCCATCAAGATATAGGATCCGGTTGTTCCATCCGGTTCTACCAGAACCTGGAAACCTGCCGTGACCTGGCCCTGGCCTCCGTTCGGCGACACGTTTGAAACAAGAAATTCAATCTTCTGGACCAGGACCGCTGTACCCCGGATGCCCATAGTCGCAACCGGGGTATCGACCTTCATGTCACCATGCTTGGCAGTCTGTCCGGCGACGAAAGTGATGGTTCCCGCGACGAGGCTCAACAACGACGAGTTGTTCGACCCGTTGGGGTCGTAGACCATTTCGTTAAGCACCATTCGTGAATTGGAGGCGAGCCCGAATACGGTGCCGTCGATAAAAGTGATTCCGAGCTTGGAATCCGAGCCTGACTGAACGACATCGCCTTTTTCCAGGTTATCGCCGAGGTTCAGGATAATTGAAACGCCGTTGCGAATGGCCGTGGCATTGCCGACGAGCTTGGTGACGTGACCAATGATCTTGCCGGCACTGGTGCTGCCGTCAGCCTGCGCATACTGGGTATGGCCGGTCAGGGCCGTGACAACATCGCCGGTGAGCCAGGCCCCATCAGGTGACGCCAAGCCTGCGCGATGTTCGCCGCGAAAGTAATCGCGGATCAGGAAATGGCGGTCATCGCGCGAAAGCTCGAGGTCGACACCCGCGCGCTTGAACTCGCCGGAGAACAGAAGACTGGCGTCCGGCACCACAATGCGAGCGGGATTTGCCATATCCACCACGCCCGGCGCGCCGCCCGGCTGCAGGGCGGCCCCCCATTCATCGCCGCTATCCTCCCCGACGGGAAACATGAAGCCGCCCCAAAATAATTAATGATTTATTTATCTTTTAACGAGTTCCTTATAATCCAATCAAATTCATCTACCAATGATCCTGACCTTATTTTTGAGGGGTATGCGCAGGGGGCGGGCAAGTTCAGCTGGCGCGATGACAACGTCGACTTAATTGATTTTATGTCTTATTTTAATCTTTTTGACTTATTTTGAGACAGAGCCAGAGACTGGCGTCGAAGCCGCGAAACCAGCCCACAAGCGGCTATACGCCGCGCTCCCCGAAAGGCAGATCAGGGTCACCTCGATCTGATGTCGGAATCCCCGATCGGCTTGCGCAGGCGGTCGAGGCGTTCGCCGGCGAGCGCGAGGTGATCCAAAACATCGATATCCAGCTCGTCCTTCACGCAACGGGCTTGGCTTATGACATCAGTTCAGGTTCGGTTTTGGTGGCTTTTGGCATAGCTGCCTCAAGAGAGCCTGAGCTATCTCGTCAGCCTGTGCCGGCTGCAGAGCCACCGTGACGGATTTACCGTCCACGAAATCCAGCTTCAAAAAATGAATGTCGGTGTTGTGCCCGTAACCAGTAGCCCAATGCGCGATATTCAATCCGGTCGCACCTGCCATAGCCCAGATCCTTAAGGAGTGCGGCGATTCAGTCTTGACGCCCCTGGCCTGCTTCCTTGCCGGTGACCTACGTCTTTGCGAGATGTCGGCGACGACGGTCGGACAGAAACTAGCTCAATCGGGAAAAAGTGGCAATTGCCAGTTGGAACCGTGTTCTAGGGAAACGAACGCGAAAGCGCCGCCCGTTCAGGTTCAGCCCGCGCGGCAGGCCTCTAGCCCCGGGAGGATATGGCCCCCGGCGGGGAGATCCGAACATCTCGGTGCAGGACAGGACGTCAGACCTCGACGGCCCTAAGGTCCGCACGTCGCCGCAAAGATCTCAGGCTCATGCGCCGCGATCCACTGCGCGGGATCCTGCTCGAACGGCCCGGATGCGGCGAGGCGCTCGTCAAGGCCCGTTCTCGCTCGCAATCACGTGCTGCGCGCCATCGACGAGAACGGTCTTGATCGTATTCAAGGAGGCGCAATTCCAGACAGAATCTTGCCACATCAGATCGCAACCTAATGCGCCCGTATGTTGCATCGGCGCAGCAGTTGAAGGTTGCCAGTTGTGGTTGATTGGACCACAGTGATCGCATGTGAGCGCCGTCTGCTGCGGTTGCACTGGACTGGCCCGATCTCTTTGCCGCGCCGGAACAGCCATGCAGCGATCCAGGGCCGTCTTCATCACGGGTCTCGTCTACGCCGTGATCGGCCTCTTCCTTGCGGGGGGCGGCCTTTGGCTCGCCGCGTTGGGCGGGTCCGTCTTCTATGTTGTTCTCGGTGTCGGCATTGTCGCGACGGCCGCGCTGTTGCTGGCGCGGCGCCGTTCGGCGCTGTGGCTGTTTGCGATCGTGCTGGTCGGCACGGTGGCGTGGGCCATCTCGGAGGTGCAATTCGACTGGTGGCCGCTCGCCTCGCGCGGTGACATCGTCTTCCCCATGGCGCTCTGGCTGCTGACGCCGGTGATCGTTCGCGGGCTGCTGCGAGACCAGCCGGTGTCGTACCGAAGCGCGACGCTGCCGCTCTGGATCGGCGTCGCCGCTTCTTCCGTCGTCCTCCTCATCGGACTTCGGTCGAGCTATCACGACGTCGACGGCATGATCGCCGCGCAGGCTTCGACAGTGCCGCAAAGCGAATCCGACCCTCAGCCGGTTGGCGACTGGCGCGCCTATGGACGCACGCAATTCGGACAGCGCTATTCACCGCTCAAGCAGATCACGCCCGACAATGTCGGCAAGCTCCGGGTCGCCTGGACCTTCCGCACCGGCGACGTGGCGACGCCGGAGGATTCCGGCGAGACGACCTTCGAGGTGACGCCGATCAAGGTGCGCGACACGCTCTATCTCTGCTCGCAACACCAGGTGCTGTTTGCGCTGGACGCCGCGACAGGCAAGGAGCGTTGGCGATACGACCCCAGGCTGGTGTTCAACAAGACGTTCCAGCACATGACCTGCCGCGGCGTCTCCTACCACGAGACCGCGGCAGGCGCGGTCGACAGCAGCGGCAGCCCAGCACCCGCTGAATGTCCGCGGCGGATCGGCTTCGCGCGCGTAGTCGTTTAGGGCTTGCGCGCCGCGATCGGTGACGAAGTCGTAGGCGCGCAGCCAGTTCGCCCGAACGATGACCGGATCGATCGACAGAGAGCGGACGTTCTCGACGAACCGCGCAAGGAAATGCGCGATCTGCGCGTCTGACGGCTGGTAGGCCTCGAGCGCTGGCCCGACTGCTCGGACTTCACCGAGCCGATCGACCTCGACCACGTAGGGAACGACGCCCGAGCGAGCGATCTGGGTGAAGATCGTCAATCCGAGGACGCTGGACAGGCCGATGGCTGCCAGCGCTGCCAGCCGCCAGTTGCTGGCCTGCACCCGGGCGGACCCGAGCCTCTCGTCCCAGACCTGGGCTGCCTTCTGATAGGGCGTTACCGGCGCCGGCGTTTCGCCGTACCGGACGGACACGCGCTGAAAGGGATGACCTGACATGCCCTATTCCTCCCCCAACTTCGGACCCGAAGAATGCCCGCCCTTGTCGCCTTCCTTCAGGGTGTGAGCAGCAACCTGCGCTGCTTCCCTTGCGTGTCCCCGGCCAGACGATGCAGCCGCACGACCCGCGCCTGAAGCAGCCGCGCCGTTCGTTGCACCGCCAGCGCCCGCGCTAGAGAGCTGATCCACGGTTGCGGCCCGAGCTGGCGTACCCGCGGCCGAAGACGCCCCGGTAAGCGATGCTGCGGAGCGAACCGCAGTCATTGAACCGCCTGCCGCAAGGCGCAGTCCGCCCGCGGCAACCGCTCCACCGCCGATCGCGATTGCCGCCGCGCCCGCCACCGTTCCGGCGGCTGCACCGGCGCCTAACTGGGGCGCACCCGAGACCAATCCCGCTGCGATCCCCGGTCCGAAGATGCCAAGGCCAAACAGCGAAAGGGCCGCCAGCAACAAGCTCATGGCCGACACGATATCGACCGGCCGGGTCAGCGTGCTCGCGAGCTGGCCGAAGATGGTCGAGCCAATGCCGATGATGATCGCGAGAACCATCACCTTCACCCCCGACGCGACCACATTGCCGAGTGTCTTTTCCGCCAGGAACGAGGTCTTTCCCCACAGAGCGAACGGTACGAGGATGAAGCTCGCAAGCGTTGTGAGCTTGAATTCGATCAGCGTGACGAAGAGCTGAACCGAGAGGACAAAGAAGGCGAGCACGATCAGGATCCAGCAGAACAGCAGGATCAGGATGGTTGGGAGGTTGGTCAGGACATCAAAGCCTGAGAATTGGCCGGTCTCCTCCAGAAGCGGATGAGCGGCCGCAAACCCGGCGGAAGCGACAAAGCCTGGCCGCGCCAAGTCAGCGGCGCTTAAGCTCCCGCCTGATGCCTTCAGCCCGATGCTGGAGAAGGACGCGAAGACGACATCGGCAAGGCTCTTGAAGTTGCCGATGATGAACGCGAAGGCGCCGACGTAAAGCACCTTCTTGGCGAGCGTGACCATGATGTGGTCGTCGGCTCGCATAGCCCAGGCAAGTCCGGCGAGCGTCAGGTCGATGCCGATCAGCGTTGAACTCAAGAAGGAAACATCGCCGGATAGAAGACCAAACCCGGAGTCGATGTAGCGCGAGAAGGTCTCGGTAAAGCGGTCAATGACGGAAAGATCAGCCATGATGCCCTCCCCTACTTGCCGCTGGTGTAGGCATGGCCGTCGCCGATGAAGCGAGTAAATCGCTCCTTCGCGGCTGCCGACGATGCCTGCTGCTCGGCGGCGCGCAGCGTGTCCGCGCGCGCCTGTGTTGCCATCAATGCCTGTGTCTGCAAGGACTGCTTGATCTGCAACGCCAGCAATTCGTTGCCGGACTGTTGGGCCTGCAACGAACCGACCGCAGCGGACGAGTTTGCCATCAGCGTTCGAAGCGTCTGGCCGTCCTGGTCCAACCCGCTGACAATGGCAGACTGAATAGTGAGCGACTGCTTCAGTCCGTCGTAGCTATTGTCCCAACGCGACGTCGCATCCTGCACCATCTTGTCGGAGGAGATGGCTGCAGCGTATTGGCGAGGATAAGCACAGCCGATCAGGACTGCATGTCTGATCAGGTACTCCCTCGCATCGGTGCGATGTAGCCCCCGGCCCGCGCTGGGGAAAAGCTGCATTGATATAGCCAAGCAACTTGAAAGTGTGACAGTATCACGAAATTGCACTGAGGCGCGGGGCCGCTCCGCTCGGCAGAAGTGCCCGAAAGTCCCGCGTTGCGCAGGAGAGCGGCTTCGATCGAGCAGCGATTTTAGTTGGGGGGCATATTTGTGCGGACGATCCTTTTGCTGTTCGGACTGACGCTAGCGTTGACTCTCGTGCTGAAGTATCTTGTCGCGCCGCGATATGGCGAGGACGTCGCCGAACGATTTCTCGAGCGGCTCAAGTATATTCCCTCCCAGACCGAGGTTCTAAGCAAGGCGACACTCGCTCGCTGGCTCGCAGACAGCCCGCATGCCAGAGCGATCAGCGGATATGTTTTTCCCGTCCTGTTCCCCCTCGACGTCCTCTTCCTGATTTGCCTTGGGCTATTCCTTGCCCTTGCATCCGCCTCGCTCGCTGAACGGCTGGGATTCCTCTCAGCCGTGCCGGCGTGGATCTGGTGGATCATCCCCGCCTCCTACATGGCGTCGGATCTTGCTGAAGATGCCGGCCTTGTGGCGACCTTGAAGTCGTGGATCAGGCTCACTCCGACCTCGTTCCGTCTCCTCTCGATCCTCACCTCTCTCAAACTCGCCACGGTGACACTGGCAATCGGCCAGTTCGCATTCCTTGGCGCGCTGAACCTGCTGTTGTTGATCTTTCCGCCGAGCCCACCTGTTTGAACCGACGCCTGTGATTGCTCGCGAAAATTGATGACCCCTATTCGTCTGGAGGAAGCCGATGTCCAAGAATATCGTTCTGCTATCGGATGGCACGGGCAACGCAGCCGGCAAGGTTTGGCGAACCAACGTCTGGCGGACCTTTCAGTCGCTCGATCTCAAGACGTCCGACCAGATCGCAATCTACGATGATGGTGTCGGCACATCATCGTTCAAGCCGCTGGCCATCCTCGGCGGAGCGTTCGGGTATGGCCTGAAGCGCAACGTCATCAATCTCTACAAATTCCTTTGCCGCAATTACCAGGACGGCGACAAGATTTATGCCTTTGGCTTCAGCCGTGGTGCCTTCACGGTTCGGATCGTCGTTGGCCTGGTGCTCAATCAGGGCCTCGTCAAATTCGCCAATGAGGGGGAACTCGACAACAAGGCGCGTGCGGCCTATCGCGCCTATCGTCACGACAAATATCCAGTCTGGAATCTCCAATAGCCGCACGAACAACGAGCGGCCTGGCGTGTTGTGAACGTCGCCGACCAGCCAGTAGCGCCCCTCCCGCTTGCCTTGGGAAAGATAATGTCGGCACACCGCCTCGGCCTCGCGCGCGAGCCGGCGTGCCAGTTCGGACGCATCGCGGGGCATCACGCGGCCTCTCGCTCACTAATGCTCGCGACCGGATAGGTGTCGAGCACCTTTGTCAGAACCCCGACGCCGCTTGCGTCCGTCGGCACGAACATGCGCAGCTTCCAGGAGATGATCTCTCCAAAGAGCCCATAAGCCCGGAGACGATCGCGCATCGTTTCATTGAATTCAGCCAGTTCGATGCGGTACGCGCCCATGACCCGGGCACGGCGAAGCTGGAGCCCCTCCGCAAGATCAAGAACGGTCCGTCCTTCCATTAGCGCGGCAAAGGCGGCGTCCGCCGTCAACGCCGGCGCGACCGCCGCAGAGACGTTTGCGACCCAGGTGGCCGAGACCTTGCGACCAATGATGCGTTCGCCCGTATCCGTTTGAAGCCGATAGACCCGGGTCGACTCATTCGGCAGCCGCTTCCAAATGGGCAGCAGCAAGCCCGCCACGACATGGATCGTGCTTTCCGTGAACTCGGGGACCTCGGCGAGCTCCGCCAGCCAGGCTGCTACAAAGCGTTCGCGATCCGCATCGACCCAATGGCTTTCCGCCATCATGGTGAGGGAGACACTGTGTCCCTCCATCGGCCGGATCAGGCGAACGCGCCGCTCGATCTCGCCGTCGTCGAGCATGAAACTCGGGGCTGGCACCTGCACGGCGGATCGTCCCGAGCGCTCGTTGATCAGCAGGACGGCATGAGGATTGGAAAGACGAGCAAGAGCGTCATCCAGACCCACAGGGTGGTTGCGCAGGCGCTCGGTAATCGTGAGAAGCCGGGTCTCAGCGCCAGTGCCCGGATGCGCGTAAATCGTCTGCCGGTCGGTGACGACAAAGCTCTCGGCACGAAGCGTTTCCAGCCCGACGTCATAGGTGCCCGATGCGACGGCGCCCTCGATCCGAGCGGTCAACAGCTGCTCGAAGGCGGTGAACAGGATGTTCTGTAGCTCGATGGTGAGCGCCAACAGCCTGTTCAGGAAGGTCGTGATTGGCGGTAGCTCATCCTTGAGCCCATTGGCATCCGTCAGCTTCAAGCCGGTCGCATCTTCGAACCGCTCGAGCGAGCAGCCGTCGACCTTGCCTCGCGCCAGCAGCATGTAGAGCTGACGCAATGCGTCACGGCCATACTGGCTTTCGAGATTGTCCTCGGGCCGGAACAGGCCCTGCCCGCCGGTCTGGCGCTGACCGCGCGTGATGGCTCCCAACGTGTCGAGCCGGCGGGCAATGGTGCTGAGAAAGCGCTTTTCGGCCTTCACATCGGTCGCGATGGGACGAAACAGCGGCGGTTGGGCCTGGTTGGTCCGATTGGTCCGGCCGAGGCCCTGGATCGCGGCGTCGGCCTTCCAACCGGGCTCAAGAAGATAGTGAACCCGCAGGCGCCGATTCCGTGCCGATAGCTCGGCATGGTAGCTCCTCCCCGTGCCGCCCGCATCGGAGAACACGAGGACGCGCTTGACGTCGTCCATGAAGGCCGAGGTCTCCGCGAGGTTGGCCGAGCCGGCACGGTTTTCGACCACCAGCCGGTCGCCCTTGCGAACGATGCGGCGCGAGCGGCCGGTCACTTCGGCGACCATGTCGGTGCCGAAGCGCTGCACGACCTGGTCCAGCGCGCCAGGTACTGGAGGAAGCGACGCCAGCTTCTCGATCAGGCCGTCGCGGCGGGCAACCGCCTCCCGGCTCTCGACCGGTTGGCCGTCACGATAGACAGGACGGGAGCACATGTTGCCTTCGGAGTCGGTGAAGGGCTCGTAGAGCTGAACCGGGAAGGAATGGGCGAGATAATCGAGGACGTACTCGCGCGGAGTGATGTCGACGCGAACATCGCCCCAATCCTCGGTCGGGATCTCGGCCAACCGGCGCTCCATCAGGGCCTCGCCTGTCGAGACGATCTGGATGACGGCGGCATGGCCGGCGTCGAGATCACGCTCGATCGAGCGGACCAGCGACGGCGTCTTCATCGAGATCAATAGGTGCCCGAAGAAGCGTTGCTTCGCACTTTCGATGGCGGATCGTGCCGCGGATTTGGCCTGCCCGTTCAGCGTTCCGGTCTCGCCGGTGATGTTGGCGGCCCGCATTGCAGCATCGAGGTTGTTATGGATGATGCCGAACGCTTCGGCGTAGGCGTCGTAGATGCGAACCTGCTCCGGCGTGAGCTGGTGCTCGACGAGCTCGTACTCGACGCCTTCGTAGGAGAGCGAGCGGGCCGCGTAGAGACCGAGCGCCTTGAGGTCGCGCGCCAGCACCTCCATCGCCGCGACGCCGCCCTCCTCGATCGCCTCGACGAATTCGCCCCTGGTGGCGAACGGGAAATCATCACCGCCCCACAATCCCAGCCGCTGTGCATAAGCAAGGTTGTGCACAGTGGTGGCGCCGGTTGCCGACACATAGACCACGCGCGCATTTGGCAAGGCGTGCTGGAGCCGCAGGCCCGCACGCCCCTGCTGAGAGGCCGCCTGGTCGCCGCGCTCGCCCTTGCCCCCGACCGCGTTCTGCATGGCGTGGCTCTCGTCGAAGACGATCACTCCGTCGAAATCCGAGCCCAACCATTCGACGATCTGCCGCACGCGCGAAAGCTTTTCGCCGCGCTCGTCGGTGCGCAGCGTAGCGTAAGTGGTAAATAGGATGCCTTCAGAAAGGCGGATGGCCGTGCCCTGGCGGAAACGCGATAGCGGCGTTACAAGCAGCCGCTCCATGCCGATCGCGGACCAGTCACGCTGCGCATCCTCGATCAGCTTATCGGACTTGCTGATCCAGACTGCGCGACGGCGATGCTTGAGCCAATTGTCGAGCAGGATGCCCGCGACCTGCCGCCCCTTGCCAGCGCCTGTCCCATCGCCGAGAAACCAGCCGCGGCGAAAGCGGACGGCATTTTCCGCATCGTCGCGCGCGGCCGCCACGACGTCAAAGGTCGCATCGACCGTCCAGGAGCCAGCGAGGAACTCGGAATGCGCTTCGCCAGCGTAGATGACGCTCTCAAGCTGGGCGTCCGACAGGCTGCCATTCGCCACAAGACTGGCTGGCAGATGCGGCCGATAGGAAGGTCGTGGCGGCGCGACGGATGCCATTGCAGCCGACTGCACGAGCTTGGTCGGATGCGCCTGCGCGTCCGCAATGCGGACCGATTGCAATCCGTATTCCTCATAAAGCGCATCGGTAAGCCGGGCACCTTTCGGCGGCGACCATTCGACTATTTCGTATGCGAGCTCTACGCTTGCTGGCGCGGCGACGCCCGAAGTGGAGGATAGGCGTGGCGCGGAAGCGCCGAGGGATCGAGACTTCTCGGGGTGTCTGCCGACGTCGATCACGACAGAGGCGGCAACGGGCAACCTCTGAGGCACATGCTGGCTCACCCAGCCGAGCAAGGTAGCGACATCGCCCGCCATGCCGAGCGAGGCCGGCAAGACGTTCGGATCCGCCGCGGGCTGCTTGTCGATCACAAGCAGCCTTGTGTCGGCTTGAGTTCCGTGTTTCGCGTAAACGGCACCATCGAGCGCGGCCGAGAAAACGACACGCCCGCGTTCCTGAAGGCGAACGAAGGCATCTCGCCATGCCGGATTGTCCGGCCCGAAGCTTGCGCCGGCGATGGCGACCAAACGCCCACCGTTGCAAAGGCGCGCCAAGGCCGAAGCTATGTGCCGAAGCGCCGCGTCGGCCATTCGTCGATCGACATTTGCCAGCGCCGAGAACGGCGGGTTCATCAAGACGACGCTAGGTACGACACCGGCTTCGAGGTGATCATCGATCTGGACGGCGTCGAACCGGGTGACCTCAACGCCGGCAAACAGACGATCGAGCAATGCCGCACGGGGTTCGGCCAGCTCGTTCAATATCAGGCTGCCGCCGGCGAGCTCGGCGAAGATGGCGAGCAAGCCTGTCCCGGCGGAAGGCTCCAGAACGCGGTCGGCGGGTGTAATGGCCGCTGCGGTACATGCGACCAGCCCCAGCGGGATCGGCGTCGAGAATTGTTGAAGCGCCTGGCTATCCTCGGAACGCGACACACAACCAGAGACCGATGTCGGCGACACCTGTCGTATTTTGCAGGCACATCGGACGTTCGAAGAAGTGCGAAAATTCCCCTGATTGCGCGGAGAAGCCAAGGCAGCCCAAAACCTCGCCATGCTCCAACCCGAGGTTGAGAGCGAATGCCGTTTCATAGGCGGTTTCCGGATAATGTCCGGCATCAGGCGCCCGCCGTTGTAGGACGACGCTCGTCGGGAATTGCAGGAAGGCTGCCCCGATATGGCAGAAGTCGAGAATGGTGTTGGCGCGCCCGGCGCACTCTTTGGGAAATTATTCGCCAAGAACTGCGTAGCTAAGAACGGTAGCCGCGCCGACTTCGGCCACGATGGGCAATAGAAACTATGATGGCTGCGGGCATCGCACATCGACACGAGCTGAGCCATAATTGAGACGGATCCGACTCGCATTGCTAGTTGACGCTGTAGACAGCTCTGAATGCACCGCGGACCGTACCGGTGCCAATCATCGCGCTCGCGATCAGACAATTGATCGAACGCGTGATCGGTTCGTCTTTCCAATGCCAACTAGATGGACCAATAATCGACGGCGGGAACCCGACAGAACCCGAAAACGCGGTTTGGATAGTTACGAACAACCATCGCCTTCACCACAAACTATTGCTCGACTGACGATCAAGATTGCCGGGAGGTCGCCTGAACCTGGTCGGGGTCCCGCTCGTTCTAACGACGACGATTGATGGTGAATTCTAGTGCGCTCACCAACAGCCAGCGCGCGGAAATCGATCAGAAGCGCCAACAAGATCGATCCTGACTGTGTCTCACTGAGCGTCGTTGCATAACGTCCAATCATTTAGAACCATGGGCAACGATGATCAAAGCCATGATAGCAGACCTCAGCGTTAACCCCGCCGGTATGAGTAACAAGGTTAGGCTGAACCGGACGCCGTCCAGCCGTTGCTCGATGAGCAACATGTCATGACGCGAGAACGGCCTGTTTGTTAAGACGCTCTAATCCTGAGCACGAAGTCGCTGACGTCGGTCTTGAGACGCGCAGCCTGCTGCGAGAGCTGCTGAGCAGAGCTGACTACTTTTCCGGAAGCCGCTTCAGTCTCGGTCGAGGCCCGAGTGACGTTCACGATGCGCCCGCTTACCTGATCGACGCTATCTGAGGCCTGTTGCACGTTGCCGGCGATTTGGGTCGTTGCTCGCCCCTGTTGCTCCACTGCGGTGGCGATGGCGGCCGCAATCTCGCTGATCCTTTCGATCGTACCTGAGATCGCTTCAATCGCGCCGACGGCATTACGCGAGGCCGTTTGAACAGAGTTGATTTGCGCGGCAATTTCGTCGGTCGCTTTACCCGTTTGACTAGCCAACGCTTTGACCTCCTGTGCGACCACCGCGAACCCCTTGCCGGCCTCGCCTGCTCGTGCGGCCTCGATCGTCGCGTTCAAGGCAAGTAGATTGGTTTGGCTCGCGATGGCGTTGATCAGGTTGACTACGTCGCCGATTTTCTGGGAGGCAGCCGCTAGCTCTCGTATGATTCCGTTCACCTTGTCAGCTTCTGCCACGGCATCTTTGGTAACCGCAGCAGAGTCCTCCACTTGACGACCGACCTCCCGGATAGCCGAAGCCAACTCCGTCGTAGCGGAAGCCATCGATTGAACGTTCAGCGATGCTTGCTCGGCGCTGAGGGCTACTGCCTTAGCTTCCTGCTGATTTTGCTCGGCGGAACCCGAAAGGGAGGCCGCTGCGACGTTGAGTTCGACAGCCTGCGACGAAACAGCTTCAACAATTCCCATGACGCTGCGATCAAGGTCAGCCGCCAGTGCATTCATCGTTCGCGCGCGCCCCTCGCGTATTTCGATTAATGCCGAGATGTCCTGCCAAGAGGCGACCGAGACCCGCCTGCCGTTGCGTGTTTCTGACACCACCACAGCGACTCGAATGGGAGTGGCGGTGCCGTCCGTTCGGCGAACCCACCATTCAAACGCAGCCTTCCCGGTTTTGGCTAAAAGCGCGCCGGTTTCCGCGAAGGACTCCGCGACGCTCCTGCCATCCGGTTGAGGGTCGAGCGAAATAGACGTTAGCTGAAGGCCAGCCATCTCGCGGCCGGATTTCAGGCCGACAATCCGCGCTGCGGCGTCGTTTGCAATCAAACACTTATCCTGATCAAAAATGGCGATTCCGTCCGGCGTCGCAGAGAACGCGCTAGCCGCCAGCTCATCCAGTTCCGTCGAAGTTTCGTTGCCGATTGATCGATATCGTGACACGAAGCTCATGACGAGTGGAGCGGCCGCCGCTGCGAGACCCAGCCAAAGGCCGGTCGATGACGGATCATGATTTGCGATGAGCACTGCGCCGAGCGACGCCGGCACAAGAAAACGGTCTGCGCCGCGAGACAGTACAGTCATGGTTGTTTCCTCAACGGTCCGTGGCTCAAGTGAACTTTTCTCTGAGCAAGAGCAAATCGCGAGCCTGCCTCGGCAAATTTCAGGTTTTGATGCTAAAACATCACTAACGGTCCTACAGACAAGATCGGGTTTAATAGGCCGAAAACGAATTAGATGCTCTAAAAGCGCATTATCGTGGATTGCGATCATCTTGGCCTGTGATCTTCCCTCGACCACCAAGAACGTCGCGCTCCGCTTTCAGAGTACCAGACTGAATTGGAAGCCATCGCGAAGCAACTCACGAAACACGACTATCTCGCCGAATACATGGGGCGCGAAGTTAGCGATCTGCCCATGCCTGCCTCATTGTGGATGAAACTCTTGAGGCTTCTCGGCGATCGCGTGGCGCGACGTCTTTCCGAGATTCCCGCTCATTGGGCGGCTCGACGGGATGTGGAAGAATCCGACATTTTCGCGGGGTCTTACTCGACGAGTCTGTGCCTAACCCTGGCCGATTTCGTCCTGAAAGAGCCCAAGACTCTCCGTGTGCTCGTGGAATGGTTGTCTTGCCGGACCTATTCGAGCAGGCGAGAGAGAAGGATGATCTCGACATTGTTTGGAAGATAATCGGGCCAAACTTGCAGGTGCCGTGCTTCGCGAAGTCTCGCGGAAAGGTTTGTTGGCGGAGGTCTGCGGAGCACTCGTCGCCCAGTCGGTGCGAAACTGCTCAACTTGCAGCCATTTCTTACTAGAACTCATCGAGGCTCGGCCGACGGATGCGGGCCTGATCGTACGATCATGGCTCCAGAACGGCATTGTCGACGATCGAAGCGAGTGGCTGATCAAGAACTTCGCGCGCATGACGGTGCGGACCCAGGACCACGTCGCGCTTACCCTCCGGCATGCCGCGAGCCGGGTTCACGGCGATCAAGCCGGAGGTGCTGACAGTGAAGCCGTCCGACGTCGGCGCCAAGGCGATCGGCCATTTCAACTTCTTCCGCCGCCAGCATTGCGACAGGCTGTGGCGCGGCGTCGCGGAATGGCTCCAGGGCGAGTGAGGGCGACGCAAGGGATTGCGGGCGCGGCCCATGCTTTCGTCGCCTATTGCCGGCTGGCCGGGCTCAGCAGGAAGGCCGCCAGCTCGGTGCGATTATGCGCTCCGAAGCGGCGACACAGGTTTGCGACGTGCTCCTTCACGGTCTGATCCGAGATCCCCATCTCCCGCGCGATCTCCTTGTTGGTTTGGCCGCGACAGACGCGAACGGCCACATCGGCCGAACGCCGCGGAAGCGATGCCGAAAGCGTCGCGGCAGGCTCGGGAGCCGAGATGGCGCCGCGATGCGCCTCGATCTCGCCCGCATTCATCATATTCGTCAAAGCAAGCGAACCGGCACGGCACAGCACTTCCATGCGCTGCCGCGTCCGCGACGTGTAGGGCGCGTCCATATCTGTCGTCGCGGTGAACAGCACGCCGACGATCTTGTGGCTGGACCATAGGGGCCCGCCCATGTTGTAGGCAAGACCCCACTCATGCAGCATCTCGAAGGACGGACTGTGCCGCCACCGCTGCGGGCCGACCACGGTTTCGCCGTCTGCCGCGCGCCCCCTGGTCATGATGGAGTCGAGCACGGGATCACACTTCCAGAAGCCGGCCTTGTAGTTTTCGAGCAGGCCTTCCGCGACGTGACTACTGTAGACTAACTCGGGCGTGAGCCCATCGAGCAGATAGAGACCAACGGTCGGCGATCCCGTCATTTTCGCAATCGCGGAACAGCAGGCAATGCCGAGCGACCGTACCGACCGGCTCTCGGCGATCGACAGCAGCCGATCTGCGAGCTGACGCTCGGGCAGACCATCCAAATCCTCCTGCTCGGCTATCACCACCGCTCCTCGCGAGATCGTGTCGTGCCCGAAGCGACGACGCGGAATTGCCGATTATTATAAGCCTAAAGTTTCTTCCGAGGCCTTTGCTCCGTCAAGCGAAAAGATGCGGCAAAGCCTCGTTCTACCGGCTCAGCTTTGCGGCAGCGCACGCTCGCCCCCCCATGATGGGGGATTGCCGGTTCGCCCAACTCGTCGCTAGCCTTCAACTATCGTGATCGCGCGACGACCTTTGCGCGGTTCCGACAGGGACACGTCGACACCATCGCAAGCCGTTCATCACACGTGCCAACTGCATTGGCGCGCGGCGGAATCGTTTTGCGAAAAGCCGCCCCCGTGTTCCCGCCGATCCAAGCCTTCCCGCCGACGTCAATCCGCGCGGGCGGCCAACAGCCTGACGTGGAGACATCGACCATGAGCCTTTCTGTGCAGCGCGCCGTAAAGTCAACCGCAACGCCAACGGTGGCCGAATTTCATGCGCGCCTCGACGCCCTGCTGCCATTGGTCGAATCCAGGGCCGCTCAGGCCGAGGCGCAGGGCTATCTCACCGATGACGTGGTGGCCGCGCTGCGCAAGGCCGGCATCTACAACATGCTGTTTCCTAAGGAGGTCGGCGGCGCTGAGCTTCTTCCCTACGACGCCATGACCGTGATCGAGCGTCTCGCCTACACCCACGCATCCGCTGGCTGGTGTGCGATCGGCTGCAACATGGAAGGAACGACACTCGCCATCTACATCGAGGATGAGGGCATAAGAAAAGTCTTCGCTGGCGGCCCCGATATTACCATTGCCGGCAACGGCGTTCCACGCGGTTTCGCCCGCCCGGTCGACGGTGGGTACATGATCCGCGGCAACTGGGCCTATGGCAGCGGCATCCAGCATGCCGAGTGGGTGCATTCCGGCTGCTTCCTGACGGACGCATCCGGCAAGAACATGGTGCTCGGCCCAAACGGCAAGCCCAAGATCGTCGTAACCCACCATCCGCGCTCGACGATCAAGCTGATGGGCAATTGGGACGTGCTCGGCCTGCGTGCCACCGGAAGTTTTGACTATACGCTGAGCGAAGGCGACGAGCTGTTCGTGCCGACCCACATGACCTACGACTTCGACATCGGCGCGCCGCGGCGCGGCGGTGTGCAGGGTGCTCTGGGACTGGCCGGCTACAGCGCCTGGTCGCATTCGGCCTGGGCGGTCGGAGCTGGACGCCGCATGCTCGACGAACTCGTGAAGGTGATCGTCCAGCGCCAGGATCCCTTCGGCAAATCGTGCGAAAGCGCGAGCTTCAAGTTTCAGTTCGCTCAGGCCGAAGCGCACTTCCGCGCGGCTTGCGCGCTGGTGCACGAAACCTGGAAGGAGGTCTCGGACACCTGCGCCAGCGGCGAACCTCCGTCGCTGGACCAGATGACCATGATGAAGCTGTCGCTGCGCCACATCCACGACGTGCTGTCTGATGTCGGGACCTTCGCGCACCGCGCTGCCCGAGGCGCCTCGCTGCACAACACGCCGATGCAGCGGTTCTATCGCGACATCCACTCCGGCACCCAGCACATCCTGATGGCCGACCAGATCGTCGAGGAATGCGGCCGCGCCCTGCTCGGGCTCCCCGGTCCCGATGCGCAGTGGACCGTGTTCGGGGTAACGGGCTGAGCGTGCGGCCAGACATGAAGGGCGTGAACGTGAGGACATCCCGCATCGTTGGATTCTGCGGTAACAGTTGGCGACCGGCGAAGTCGCGCGTGCTGGTGGAAGCCGTCGCGGCTGACCTGCTCGGGCAGCATGGACTCGAGACCGACGTCCTCGACCTCGTTGATGCCGGCTCAGGCGTAGCCACCTTTACTCGCATCGGCCTCGACGGCCAGGCCCGCGCCGTCGTCGAGGCGATCGAGCAGGCCGACGGCCTTGTGATCGGCTGCCCGGTATTCCAGGGCTCCTATCCAGGCTTGTTCAAGCACGTATTCGACCTGATCGAACCAGGCGCGCTGCGCAATCGCCCGGTGCTGCTCACCGCCGTCGGCGGCGGCCTGCGCCACTCGCTGGTGGTCGAGCACCAACTCCGTCCCCTGTTCGGGTTCTTCGAGGCTTGCACCATCTCGACCGCGATCTACGCTAGCAGTGGCGAGTTCGAGCCGGATGAATCGCTCTCTCCAATCATCGCAGCACGGCTCGCCAATGCCGTCGAGCAGTTCGCCATGCTTCTCAACGGTCGCCAGGCGAACGCCGCATGAGAGTCCTTCGCATCACACGACCTGACGACCTCAACCGGAGATAGCGCCATGCTTGATACCGTCAAACCCTCGCCCGATCTCACCGGCTTCACGCGCGCGGAGTACGATATCAACGGAGTGCGGACGGTCGTCCACACGATCGGAAGCGGTCCGGAGCTGGTGTTCCTGCACGGCACCGGCACCTTCACCGGCTTCGAGATGGCGCGCGACTGGGCGAAGCGGCACACCGTGATCATTCCCTATCACGTCGGCTTTGGCGACTCCGGTGATGCCGCTGCGATCGACACGATCGAGGATCACGTCCTCCACTACATGGATCTCTTCGACAAGCTCGCGCTTGCGCAGTTCGACCTCGCCGGCTTCTCGCTTGGCGGATGGCTCGCCGCAGAGTACGCGATCCGCCAGGCGCAGCGCGTGCGCAAGCTGGTGCTGGTCGCGCCAGCCGGCCTCGTGGTGCCGAGCGCGCCCGCCCCGGGATTGTTCGAGATCGCGCCGCAGGAATTGCCGGCCTATCTCGCGCACGATCCCGCAGCGGCGCTGCGTTACTTCCCAAAGGTGCCCGATCCCAGCTTCGACGAGCGCCTGGGTCGGGAGGTCACGGGCTTTGCCAAGCTGATCCGCAGCGAGCCGCAGGGTAATCCGAAGCTTGCGAACTGGCTGCATCGGATTTCGATGCCGACGCTGGTGTTGTGGGGCGCGGCTGACCGGTTGCGTCCGACGGCACAGGCGCACGTCTGGACGGCCGGCCTACCCGACGCCCGCATGACGCTGGTGCCCGCGACGGGCCATCTCGTCTTCGAAGAGACGCCCGCTGCCGCGCAACACGTCATCGACTTCCTTGCCGATTGAATCCAGCAATAGAGGACATAAGCATGATCGAGATGCCCCCGGGCGTAACCCCTTCCAAGGAAGGTTTCGACAACATCGTCTGGAACATTCTGGGCCAGACCTACACGCTCAAGCAACATTCCGAGGCCTCAATGGCCTGGCACGCCGTGTTTCCGGACGGAACCTTCGTGCCGCCGCACGTGCATTGGACCCAGGACGAGTTCGTCTATGTGCTGACCGGCCGATACGATCTCTGGCTCGATGGCAGAGATTTCGTTGCCAAAGCCGGCGATCTCGTGCGCATGCCCAAGGGCATTCCCCACGGCATCTTCAACAAGTCGGGCGAGACAGCGACAAGCCTGTTCTGGGTGGCTCCAACGCGCTCGCTGAAGGAGCTGTTCGAGCGCATCCATAACCTCCCCGATCCGCAGGAGGTCGTGCGACGCGCCGCCGAGCACGAGGTCGAATTCCTGCCGGCGCCGACCTGACGCCGCGCTTTTGCCCCGACGATACGCACCCCGCAAGGACGGATGATGACCATGCTGATGACCAACTGGACGACGATTTCCGAGAGCGACCGCCAGCGGATTGGACGATGGCAGAAGGGAATGCTGGCACTCGCCATCCTCTGCGAGATCTTTCTTGCCGCGGACTGGTACGCCTTCGCCGCAGTACTGCCCTTCGTCTCGGAAAGCCTGAAACTCAATCCCGCTGAGGCAGGGCTGGCACAGGGCATCTTTGCGCTGACCTACGGCGTCGGAATGGTGGTGTGGTCGCCGGTCAGCCGCGCAATGACGGCGCGCAATATGCTGCTGATCGGACTTGCGGGCACCGGCCTCGGCATGGTGCTCCAGGTGTTCGTACAGAGCTACATGCAGCTCGTATTGCTGCGGCTCGCAATCGGCTTCTTCGACGCTGGCATCTTCATCGGCAATATGAAGCTGATCTTCGGCTGGTTTCCTCAAAGTCGGCGGGGCTCGGTGGTAGGCATCATTCTCGCCGCCTACAGCCTCGCCATCACCATGGATTTCGCACTCGGCATTCCCCTGACGATCGCAGCCGGCTGGCGGTTCTTCTTCGCCGTGCTGGCAATGGGCACGCTGATCGTTGCAGCGATCGATGCGCTCGTCGTCCGCAACAATCCGCGCGAGCTCGGCCTCGACGGCTTCACCTGGGGCAACGAGGCACAACACCAGCATCTGCCACTCGGCGAAATCTTCCGTTCGAAATGGATCGCGGTGGGCGGCTTTGGCATCGTGGCCTGCACCTTCGCGATCGCCGGCACGGCCACCTGGGTCGTGCCGGCCTTCATCACCGTGCAGCACATGGCGCCGGACTCCGGCGCCGTGATCGGCACCGTGATGGGACTGTCTCAGGTGCTGTTCCTGGTGATCGGTGGTTACATGTCTGATCGATTGGGCAAGCTCTTCATGATCAAGCTCACCTCGTTCCTTGCCTTTCTCACGGCACTGATGTTCCTGTGGAGCGTAGTCACGCCGATGCCATTCGGAATGCTGGTGTTGTTTGCAGCGCTCAGCGGCGTTGCGCTGCTTGGCGGCGGCGCGATCTTTGCCCTGTTGAGCGAAAAGTATTCCGATGCGCTCGCGCCGGCGGCGATCGGCTATGCCGAAGTATTCGGCATCTTCTCGGCGTTCGTGGCCCCCTGGATGATGGGCGCCATCATCGACGCCTCCGCCGGCCTGTTCACCGGGGCCTTCATTGCCTTTGCCGTGGTCGAGTTCATCATCGTCGGCCTCTTGATGATCCTCGCCCGCGACGACGTCAGGCAGGAAGTAACCATGGAAAGTCCCGCGGAATAGATCTCAACGGGTCTGGTGGGGGGCTTCGTCCTGCACCGGCGTCTTCCCTCAGCGAACGATCGTCGTCAGCGACGAGTAGCTCCTGTTCGGCTTGGCTTCGCCCGGCGCGAACTGCGCGAAGGGATCGCTGACGCGCACCGCCTGCGGCGTATCTCCGGCGAAGCGGAATTCCTTGGGCCGCGCCGTGTAGAAGCTGGTGCTGAAATAGGCGTCGTCGAAGCGCGCTTCGCCGACCCCGAACAATGCGCTCCAGACGAACGGAACGTATCCACTCGGTAAAATTTTCGAGCGCAGCGGTGCTGTGCTCGCGGCCAAGGCCGGAGTCGCGTTCGCCGCCCCAGGGCAGGCGCACGTCGGTGTAACCATGGTATTCATCCGGACCGAGCCGACGCGGGCCCGCAAAATGCTGGAGCTTGCCGATGTCGCCGCTCCAGACGCCAGCGGCGACGCTGTAGGCCGTGCCGTTGGCGATCCGCAAAGCGCCGGCCTCATCCCTGAACTTGATGACGCTGAAAACCCGGCCGAAGATTTCCCCCTGCGGGATCCGCATCTCGTGTTCGACATTCGCAAACGCCGCAGGGCCAATGAAGTAGCCGCGCTCGGCGACCCGCTTCCCGCCGGTACGAGGCTCGCCCCCTCCTGACGGCCGATGTCGACATAGTCGAGGATCGACTTCATCTGCTTCTCGGAGATGACGGGGCCAAGCGCAGTCTTGCTGTCGAGCGGCTCGCCCATCTTCAGGGACTTGGCGCGCGCAGCAAGACGTTCGACGACTTCGTCATAGGCCCTCTCCTGCGCCAACACGCAGGAGCCGGCCGAGCATATCTGGCCGGCGTTGGAGAAGATCCGGGAGGCCGCGGCTTTCGAAGCTGCTTCGAGATTGGCATCGTCGAAGATAACGTTTGGCCGATTTGCCGCCGACCTCGAGCGAGACGCGCTTGAATTTGCCGGCCGCGCCTTTCATCATTCCACGACCCACGCCCGGCGACCCGGTGAAGGTGACCTTGTCGAAATCAAGGTGATTGACCAGTGCGTCGGCGACGACGCGGCCCGGCCAGGCGACGACGTTGAAGACGCCCGCCGGCAGGCCCGCTTCGAGTGCGAGCAAGCAGCACTTCGAGCTGAAGGGGCTAACCGAGCTCAATTCGATTAGGGCATAGCAGTGAGCCTGCTTTTCGCGGATAAACGCGAAAGCAGGCCTCAACTGGATAACGGAGATGATTACCCCCCCAGCGGAGGGACGACTCCTAATGTCACGAGAATTGCGAGCACATCGAACTGTTCCCAATGTGCAGTGATCTTGCCGTTGCGTATCGCATAGGCGGTGATGCCATTCAGGCGGAAGCTTCGTCCCGTTGGGGCGACGTGCAGAAATTGTCCAACATGTGTGACGTCCGCATGCCAGATCGCCACCGCCGTCTCGCCCTGCTCGATGAGACGATCAATGTGATACACTTGGCGGAATGCGCTGTTGATGAAGCCGACCGTCTTGGCGAATCCCGCCTTATTTGGCGTCGCCCCGAAGGCCGGCGCATGGTCGACGAAGTCGTCAGCGACCCGTTCAGCTACCAGGCGCGTCGCGGCCTCGGGATTATTAACGTTATAGAATCCAGCGAACAGATCAGCGCCGAAAGGATTGATGCTCATGATGACCTCCTAAGGCCTAGCTAAATTGATGGAGCGGGAGCTCCGGCGCGAGCGCCGCGGAGCGAATGTTTTGTGATCAGGCATTTCGCCCGTGTGACGTTTTAGATTTCGGCGAGCTACTGTCTCACGGTGCGCGGCGTTCAGCCAGCAGCCTTTGTGCGCTGGTGCGCTCGTCGATAACGTTGGCCGGGAGTTCACGGAGCCGTGGTCCAGAACGCTCCGCTCGCCTTTACCGTGCGTGCCGAGCACTCACCTTCCCTGCAGCTAACAAATGGCCTCAAGGGGACCACCCTGTGCGCCTGTGGCGCCGTGGACGACATAAGCCATGAACTCTCCTTAGTATCAGGCATTTACTGAGAATTTGTTGGTGCAAGAGATTCACCGGTTAAGTCAAATGCACTAATGGGAAAATCTTGTCGTAAACGTGCTGCTACTTGGCAACCGATTGGGGCGGCACCTTACACTGCTCCACCAGATGCACTGGTTGAGCCCGCTCGGGTTGGTGACACGGACCCAGCAATCGAGACCGCCTGCGTGGTCGCGGACAGTTCCAAGTTGCCAACCTGTCGAACTCGACGATCCAATTTCAGCTTTGATCACTAAACGTGGCGCCTCATGCATATGAAGGTAAACTCTATTCAATCGTCGCCAGCGACTTTGGCTCGTCCGAGGATGGGCAACCGGGAAGCTACAACTGCATCTCAGGCGTGGTGGGTCCGAGTCGGGATGGACTAATGCCCCCTCTTCGACACGCGAGGTATCGCCTGTGCCAATTGCCCCCTCGGCTCCATCGTTGACGGTAAGCCGTTCCACGATATTGCGGACACTATAATCGGTCCTACGGCTTTGTCTGGATACAACGCCGCGCACGCCCGATTGCGATGGCGCTCCCAACCCGAACAAAAGTGCACATGTCCTTAATCGACGACTATACATTCGTGCGGGCGCGCGTTGCCGGCTGCTGGACAAGCACTTGCACTAAAGTTGACCTCGCCGGCACCGTTGTCGATCGTTTATCGCTTTGACCTTGAGATCAGCGTTTCTGGATGAAACGAGTGTCGCCTATCGGCAGAAGGCGCGATATGGCTGGGAGGACGGCGGCGTCGTAAATTGGCGTTTGACGCGAGGTTCGAGTACTCGGCTCGGGGACGACCGCGCATCTGCTGGGATCGTGCAGGACGCGATGTTCCTGAGCTCCGACGGCCAGCACCACATGCGACATGGCACTGGTACAAGGATGGCGTGCCATTTCGAAAGACATTGGTCGATGAAATCCGCGCCAAGGTTTCCCGCGAGACCGATGAAATGTCATCGACTTTGGCGACTCCAACTGGGCTCGCCTGCTCCTGCGCGTTGTTGATTCCATCTCCCTCGGCCAGGAACCGCTTCCCATTATGTTGTTCTTCGACTTCGATGATCGCTTCGTATCACCCAACGTTCCCTTGGTTTGCTCCAGCAAGCGCAATTTCACACGTCGATGACGACCTCATCTTTGCCCTCCGGCACCGTGCAGCAAAGCAATATCTCTGAATCGTCCAGTTCGGCGACAGGTGGCAGTGTATAAGTCACAGATCCCCTGACCAAGCGCGCGGCACAAGATCCACATACACCCGATTTGCAGCCATAAGGAGCAGTAACACCCGCCACACCAGCCGCGCCGAGTAGAGAGCCAAAAGACGAACTCCAGGCGATGGCCTTTCCAGTACGCCCAAATCTGATCAATTGGCTCGAACCAGCGGGGCGTATTTTCTCTTGCTTACGCAATACCCTTGCCGGGCCGAACGACTCGAAATGAATCTGTCGGTCCGGCACCCCCAGGCCGAGGAGTGCGTCATAGATCGACTGCATGAAGCCGCCAGGGCCACACAAATACGCGTCTATGTCGGATGTGGGCAACAAACGGGCCAGAACGTCGCGGTCGATCCGGCCGACGTGGTCAGCAAGCCTTCCAGCCTGGTCTTCCCGGTTTGGCGCACTGAGAACGAAGTGCGCTGACAAGTTCGCATGATGACGGACCTTGTGAATTATGTGTGCAGCAAAAGCGAGATCGCCACCATTCCGAGCCGCCTGCAGCCAGATGATCGGCTCAGCATGACGCGTCCGCATGTCATTGACTAGAAGACTATTCACGATCGCCACCATTGGAGTAACGCCGACTCCAGCGGAGATCAGCATTACTGGCTTTCGAGTGGCAGTGTTGAAGATAAACTCGCCTCGCGGCGGGAGCACGTCAATAACTGCGCCTGTGGGACGGTCATGAAGCCAACAAGAGGCAATCCCGTCGCGTTTCACGCTAATTCTGTAGGTCCGGCCATTGGCCACCTCAGACAACGAGTAAGACCTAACTAGATGCGAGCCGTCATCCCCAGCTAGCACTTTGATAGGCAAAAACTGTCCGGCCAGGTGCGCAGCAACGCCTCCATCGTCCGCCGGCTCAAGCACAAAGGAAAGAATGTTTCTACTTTCCTTATCCTTCTTGACAATTCGAAATGGTCGCCACCGCGCTAATTCACGGCTTGCTTTCTGGGCCTGTACCGCCTCCGACCAGGTACCCGTTCCCTCGATCTCGGTTGACACTTCTGTCGATCCGACCGCTCGAAACGGTAACGCGCCGCGCAACCTGATAATCTGTTTAATGTGAAAGCGGACAAGCCTTTGCGCGCCCGCAAAGCTCCTTAATTCTTCTCCCTCCCAAATCACCTCGGATCGGCAAGCTATCATGGTTACGTCCCCAGACTTGAAGTCCGCGAACAGCAAACCAGCACGCGGCTCTACTGACAAGTTGCCTAGTGTGTTGAAGACATAATTTCCGACAAAGTCTGGGGTCGTAATCGTTCTATCATCATCAATACGAATAAACCCGGGCCGCCCGCCACGGTGCGACACGTCAGCTCCCGCCGAAATATCTTCGGGTCCGCCCGGACTGGCGCTCGCAATGTAGAACGTATCGGCACCAGCAAGCATAGTTCTGTCATGCAGAGTAAGCCGATCGGAATGCTCAATGTTCGCACTCGGTCGTTCCTGTAGAAACTCCAAGTCGCGTCCTTGAATGTACTGCGGGCAGTTCCCAAAACTCTGAACCACTCGAATTGCAAAGCCCCTCTCATCCAGCGTCTGAAAACGACCGCTGATACGATTACGGCGGCGCGTCGGAAGCTCGATGCCGAGCACACCGATCGGTGCGCCATCGACCAAGTGGCGAAGTAATGGATCGCCCGGGAGTGGATCCGCTTCGAAGCGAAGAATTACCGGATCAGTCGAGTCCACGAAACCGGGCCGCCCAACCAGCATCGATGCCCAGGGTTGCCCTTCATGGTCAACGCTTCCGATCAGAACAAACGGAAGCTGACCAAAGAAGACGCGATGCTGTTCGGTTAAGTGGTCTTGGATCACTCGGCGCGCGGCGAAGTCAATTTGCTGCCTTCGCCCGTACAGCTCGTGCAACGCCCGCTCGCCTTGGTGAAACGGAGATTGATCAAAGGGCCATCCTAAACCTGGTTTCGATATCATCGCTCCCCCTGCTCTCATGCCCATGTTGTAGCGGCTTCGATGCGAGTTAGCCGAGCCCATACGTTCGAATAGCAATCCCGAGGGATCCACTTCCGGAGCAACGGCCAATATATGAGACACGAAAATCTCAATAGTGCAGTAACTGCGTCTATGTTAATGCATTTACCGCATCGGTTACGTCAAATGCACTAATGGAACTTTCATATGGCTCGAAAGGCACAGTTACCGTCATGTGGAGTCGAACGCTTCCTCCTCCTCCTCGGCGGCCCTTGGGCCACCCTTATTATTAGAGAGCTTTTGCACGGTCCTCAGCGCTTCATGGACCTACGCAAAGCGTTGGTAGGTATCAGCGCACACACGCTTACTCATCGACTGCGCCGGTTCGAGCAGAATGGGCTTGTGACACGCACGGCCTTTGCCGAAACGCCTCCAAGGGTGGTTTACGAACTAACGCCCCTGGGATTCTCGCTTGAAGGTATCCTCTACAACATGAATGATTGGGGCAATTCGATACCCGAAGATGTTCTTATGACCGCGCTCGCGAATGAACGCCAATTGCGACACTCGGCTGGCTCGCCGCAAGGTCGAGCACCTTGACGCAGCGAACGCCAGCTGGAAACGCTTAGCCGAGAGCGACTAATATTGGCCCTTCCTACACATCGCGTATTCGATCTCGCTCTCGTATCTCAAAAGCGAGGTATCTGACCGGGCCCTTCCGTTCAACCTTTGCGTGACGTATCGAGGCTCCATGCGCAATCCGGTGAGCTGCGTGCAGCGAGATTTCATCGCCATTGTCTCAGTTGATCTGGTTCGCATAGCGCCCACAGACTTGCAATCAGGCGCACAAAGACGGCGAAGAAGTCCCCAATGGGAGATGCTCATATCCGAGTGACCCAACGTACTGATGGCTGCGTGCCCTCTTTATGAATATCGTACCACGCCAGAAATTTCAGGGACCAGCATTCATCAGGATCAGGGGCGGATGAATGATCGGCCCGCCATGCATCAATGCAGGAGAGAGCGCGTCCTCGATCCGATGAATTGCAGGAAGCTCCTTGAAACTACTGCAAATTCGCTCGCCAACAGCATGGGGGCTGGCCGGGCGTCCTCAAAGGAATCCTGTCCGAACCTCGACATAGGCAGGAATATCCTCGGCGCGCAGCAGATAGTGCGTCACCTTTACGTGCACTGTCATCCGGCTAACGCCAGCATGTCGATAATTTGCGCCACGCCAGATCAGCCTGGCCTGCGATGTCGGACGGTAGCTTGCCGTCAATCGCAAGCCCAGGTGTCCCCGACGCGAGCAGCCAGCGGGCATTTCCGCTCAGCTCGTCAAAACCTGCCCGGGCGTACGTAACCGTCCTCTCAGGTCGTTGATAGCTTCACCGAGGAACTGATATCGTCAGCGTGCTAAACGCTGACGATGGTGGTGAGGTACCCGCTCTCATCACGCTGCTTTCGATGCTGCCGCCAGCGAGGCGAAGGTCTTGCCCTCTGCCGCAAGCTTCTTCAGCAACGGGGCGGGTTCGAGGCTCGGGTCGTTGGTCTCCTTGGCGTAGTACGAAAGACGATCAGCGATGTGCTTGAGGCCGACACTGTCGGCCCAGAACATCGGGCCGCCGCGGTAGATCGGCCAGCCGTAGCCGTAGAGCCAGACCACGTCGATGTCGGACGGGCGGGCCGCGATGCCCTCTTCGAGGATCTTCGCGCCCTCGTTGATCATCGGATACATCATGCGCTCGAGGATCTCGTCGTCGCTGACCACGCGCTTCTTGCGGCCAAGGCGCAGCAGCGTCTCGTCGATCAGCTTCTCGACCTCGGGGTCGGGCATCGGCGCGCGCGAGCCAGCTTCATATTTGTAATAGCCCTTGCCGGTCTTCTGGCCGAAGCGGCCGGCTTCGCAGAGCGCATCCGCGATCTCCGACTTGATGCCG
Organism: Bradyrhizobium sp. CCBAU 53338; assembly: GCF_015291665.1. NCBI lineage: Bacteria > Pseudomonadati > Pseudomonadota > Alphaproteobacteria > Hyphomicrobiales > Nitrobacteraceae > Bradyrhizobium > Bradyrhizobium sp. CCBAU 53338. The sequence continues at coordinate 3,253,997 of NZ_CP030048.1, read as the reverse complement.
CGGTCCTTGCGCGAGCGCCAGCCGATGTCGAGGCCGGCGAGGTCGCCCATCGCGAACGGTCCCATCGGCATGCCGAACTTCGTGACGACGGCATCGACCTGCTGCGGCAGCGCGCCTTCGAACAGGAGCTTCTCCGACTGCTTGCCGCGCTGGGCCAGCATACGGTTGCCGACGAAGCCGTCGCAGACGCCGACCACGGCGGGCACTTTTGCAATCTTGCGCGCGATGGTCACGGCCGTCACCAGCGCGTCCGGCGCGGTCTTGTCGGCACGGACGATCTCGCACAGCTTCATGACGTTGGCCGGCGAGAAGAAGTGCATGCCGAGCACGTCCTGCGGGCGCTTGGTCGCCTTCGCGATCTCGTCGATGTTCAGGTACGAGGTGTTGGAAGCGAGCACGGCGCCCGGCTTGACGTACTGGTCGAGCTTTCCGAACACTTCCTTCTTCACCGCCATGGTCTCGAACACGGCTTCGATGACGAGGTCGGCATCGCCGACATTCTCGATCCCGACGACGCCATTGATCAGCGCCATGCGCTTGGCCGGTGCATCCGCCGGGATGCCACCGCGCGCCGCGGTCGCTTCCCAGTTCTTCTGCATGATGCCCATGCCGCGCTTGAGCTGCTCTTCACCCATCTCTATCAAAGTGACGGGCACGCCGGCATTGGCAAACGACATCGCGATGCCGCCGCCCATGGTGCCGGCGCCGAGAATGGCAACACGGTTAACGGGACGCGACTTGGTGCCCTCGGGCACGCCCGCGATCTTGTTGGCCTCGCGCTCGGCAAAGAAGGCATAGCGCTGTGCCTTGGACTGATCGGAGGCGACGAGCTTGAGAAAACCCTCGCGCTCCTTCTTTAGACCTTCGTCGAACGGCAGGTCGATGGCGTAGCCGACGGCGTCGGCCGCCGCGAACGGCGCCTCCAGGCCGCGCGACTTTTTGGTCATCGCCGCGACGGCATTGGTGAAGATCGAGCGGTCGGCCTTCGCGGCCGCGATCTTGGAATCGTCGTCGCGCAGACGGCGCAGCGGGCGCTTCTCGGCCAGCAGCTTGCGCACAAAGGCCTCGCCGCCGGAGGCCGGACCTTCCACGATCTCCTCGATCAGGCCGTTCTTCAGCGCTTCGGCTGCCCCGATCGGGTCACCGCCGACGATCATCTTGACCGCGAGCTCGGGACCGACCGCGCGCGGCAGGCGCTGGGTGCCGCCGGCGCCCGGCAGGAGGCCGAGCTTCACCTCGGGCAGGCCGAGCTTGGCATCCTTGACCGCGACGCGAAAATGACAGGCGAGCGCGACTTCGAGGCCGCCGCCGAGCGCGTTGCCATGGATCGCAGCAACGACGGGTTTTGGCGAATTCTCGATCTCGGACAGCACGTCGTTGAGGGCCGGCGGCTTCGGCGGCTTGCCGAACTCGGTGATGTCGGCACCCGCAATGAAGGTGCGGCCGGCGCAGGTCAGCACGATGCCCTTGATGGCGGGGTCGGCGATCGCGGCCTTGACGCATTCCAGAATTCCACCGCGGACTGCGGCACTCAGCGCATTGACCGGAGGGCTGTTGACCGTGACGATCCCGACTTCATCATGACGCTCAAGCTTGACCACTTCGCTCACGGCTTACTCTCCTTCATGGCCTCTGCCAACGCTAGTCTGCTTTCTTCGCAGCCTTGTTCGCGCATCAGCGCGCGGTAGCACGGCCGTCGCCTCGATTTCAACTCGCGCCGCCTTCTCGACCAGGCGAACGACCTGAACCAGTGCCATCGCCGAAAAAAATATCTCACGGTACGCCTGGCCCAAACCCGTCAGATTCGCCAGATACTCGTCCATATCAACGACGTACCAGATGAGACGCACGAGATGCTCGGGCCGCGCGCCGCCTTCGGCAAGAATGACCGCGATGTTGCTCAAGGTCTGACGGACGCGCGGCACGAAGCCATCGGCAAGACGTTCCTCAGCGTCCCAGCCGATCACGCCGCCAGTGACGACGATTCGCCCTTCCGCGGCCACGCCATTGGTATAACCTTTAGGTATCGGCCAGCGGGCTGCACAATCCGTGTAGCCTCATCGACGCACAGTAGATCACGAAGCCCGCATCGCCCGACGTAGGGCACGCTTCTCAATCAGGAATAACGGCGGTCGCTTGCACTTCGACTTTAGCGCGGTCTTCTATCAGTGCAGACACTTCGACGGCTGTCATGGCAGGAAAGTGCCGTCCCATCACTCGACGATACGTTTCTCCGATTTGTCTAAGCCGTGCCAGATAGTCCCGACGATCAGTAAGATACCAGGTGATGGTCGTGATGTGCTCGGGTCCTCCGCCATCGCACGCCAGGACCGAAACGATGTTCTCAAGAGCTTGACCGATCTGGTCAACCAGATCGTCGCTTTCGAATTTGCAATCCTTGTTCCAGCCAATCTGTCCTCCAACGAAGACGGTGCGACCTCTCGCGCTTACGCCGTTGGCATAGCCGATCGGCTTAGCCCAGCCTTCAGGTTGTAGAGTCTTGTACATCTGTGTTCCCAATTCTCCTATTAAGCATCCGCCTAGTTCGCAAATGCAGCGATCCCAGTAAGTCCCCGACCGATGATGAGAGCATGGACGTCATGTGTTCCCTCATAGGTGTTGACCACCTCGAGATTTACGAGATGCCGAGCGACTGCGAACTCGTCTGAGATGCCATTTCCACCAAGCATGTCGCGCGCGACACGAGCGATCTCCAAGGCTTTACCGCATGAATTGCGTTTGAGGATCGAGGTCAACTCAACGGGCGGATGCCCTTCTTCCTTCATTCGACCGAGCCGCAAGCACCCCTGCAAACCGAGACCGACTTCAGTCACCATGTCCGCGAGCTTCTTTTGGATCAACTGGTTGGCACCGAGCGGCCGCCCGAATTGTTTGCGCTCCAGTACATAGGACCGGGCGACGGAGTAGCACGCCTCGGCTGCGCCCAGGGCACCCCACGCGATGCCGAACCTTGCCGAATTGAGGCAAGTAAATGGACCCTTTAATCCCGTTACGTTCGGCAAAACGTTCTCTTCCGGAACGAACACGCCATCGAGAACGATCTCGCCGGTGATGGAAGCACGCAGTCCGACCTTCCCATGAATAGCCGGTGCACTCAGACCCTTCGCGCCCTTCTCGATCAAATATCCACGGATTAGACCATCCTCGGATTTTGCCCAGACCAGAAAGAGATCGGCGATGGGGGCATTTGTAATCCACGTCTTGCTACCGCTGAGGGAGTATCCACCGACTACCTTCTTGGCCCGCGTGGCCATCGATCCTGGGTCCGAGCCATGATCCGGCTCTGTCAGGCCAAAGCAGCCGATCCACTCGCCCGTCGCCAACTTCGGAAGATACTTCTGCTTCTGAGCGACAGAGCCGAACGATTCAATCGGCGTCATAACGAGGGACGACTGTACGCTCATCATCGAGCGATATCCCGAATCGACGCGTTCGACCTCACGCGCAATGAGGCCATAGGCAACGTAGCCTAGGCCGGCACCACCGAACTCAGGCGAGACGGTACATCCAAGAAATCCGAGTTCACCCATTTCCCTGAAGATTGCCACGTCAGTCTTCTCGTGACGGAAAGCATCTCTAACTCGTGGCGCGAGCCTGGCTTGTGCATAGTCTCGGGCTGTCTTTTCGACCATCCGCTCCTCTTCCGTCAGTTGACTTTCAAGGGCAAACGGATCATTCCAATCAAGCTCTTGTAACGACATATCTGGTCCTCTCACCGCGACTTGAGAAATTCGCGTGCAATGATCAATTTCTGTACCTCGGTGGCACCTTCGTAAATTCTCAGCGCGCGAATCTCGCGATAGAGGCTCTCCACGACCTCCCCCTTTCTTACACCGCGACCGCCGAACATCTGGACTGCGCGATCAATCACGCGTTGGGCCGTTTCGGTAGCTGCCAGCTTGGCCATCGCCGCTTCCCGAGTGGTCGGCAGCTTCTGTACATCGCGGCGCCACGCGGCCCTGTACGTCAACATAGCCGCGGCGTCGGTCTCGGTCGCCATGTCGCCCAACGCGGCCTGAGTCAATTGAAGGTCCGACAGCGTCGCACCGAACATCCGGCGATTGCGCGCGTGCAGAAGCGCCTCGTCGAGTGCCCTGCGCGCAAATCCAAGGGATGCTGCCGCAACAGAGGCACGGAAGATGTCGAGCGTCTGCATCGCAATCTTGAAGCCTCCACCTGGCGTTCCTAACATGCGCTCGGCGGGTATCCGACAATTAGTGCAACGCAGTGTGGCTAGCGGGTGCGGAGCGATCACATCGATCCGCTCGGCGATGCTGAAACCCGGGTCATCGGGAAACAGCACAAACGCAGAAATGCCGCGAGCACCCGGCGCTTCGCCGGTTCGCGCGAACAATGTGTAGACGTCGGCGATCCCTCCATTGGAGATCCAGGTCTTCTCGCCGTCGAGGATGTAGGCACCGTCCTCGGCGCGAGCGGAGCAAGCCATAGCCGCAACGTCCGAGCCCGCTTCCTTCTCCGAAAGGGCGAATGCCGCAAGCCACTCACCCGACCGTACCTTGGGGAGCACTTGTGACCGAAGCTCGGGCGAGCCCGCAATTGCGATTGCGCCAGAACCGAGGCCCTGCATGGCAAATGTAAAGTCCGCCAGGCCATCGGCGTAGGCAAGAGATTCGCGAGCAAGGCAGATCGATCGAGAGTCAATCGAACCAGCGTCAGCATTCGGTGTAGCAACCGCGCAATCTAGTAGGCCGGCTTCGCCCAACGCCCGGACGATCTTTCTGCATGCGCCATCGACATCGGTGTGATCGATCGCTGCGATAGCACCTGAGTTTACGAAATGGTCGAGCTCATCTCCGAGAGCTCGGTGACGCTGATCGAAGAACGGCCACTCTATCCAATCGCGGACAATCGTTTTTGCGGGAAAACCCATCAGTCACCCTCAAAGGTTGGCTTGCGTTTGGAAGCGAAGGCCTCAAAAGCTCGACGGAAGTCTCCCGTGGCCATGCAGATTGCCTGCGCCTGCGCTTCGGACTCGATCATCTCGTCGATGCCCATGGCCCATTCCTGGTTCATCATAGCCTTGGTGATTCCGTGCGCAAACCACGGTCCGTCGGCAAGAGTGCGGGCCAATGCCACCGCCTCAACCTCCAAATCGCCGTGCGAATGCAGGGCGTTGTAGAAGCCCCACGTATGGCCTTCCTGGGCTGTCATAGCGCGCCCCGTGGCAAGAAGCTCCGCCGCACGTCCTTGACCGATGATGCGCGGCAAGATGCCACATGCTCCCATATCCGCCCCGGCGAGCCCGACGCGCGTAAAGAGAAAGGCTGTTTTGGCTTCAGGAGTGGCCAATCGCAAATCCGACGCCATTGCCAGGATTGCTCCTGCGCCGGCGCATATTCCATCCACAGCAGCGATGATCTGCTGCGGGCATTTGCGCATCGCACGAACCAGGTCGCCCGTCATACGCGTGAATGCAAGAAGATCATGCATCCGCATTCGCGTCAGGGGCTCGATGATCTCGAAGACGTCACCACCCGAGCAGAAGTTTCCGCCGGAGCCCGTCAACACCACCGACCGAACGTCCGACGCGTAGACGAGATCACGAAATAGATCACGCAATTCGGCATAGCTCTCGAACGTCAGCGGATTCTTGCGTTCGGGACGGTTCAGGCGAATGATCGCAACACGCCCATCGGTACTGGCTTCGAATCTTAGGTGTTTCGCGGCGTAGGACGCGAACGGTCGACGTCCTTCCTGCATTGCGGATTGCTCACTCATCCTGCCATCACCTCTCCACCTGCAACCACTATCGCCTGGCCATTGATCGACGACGCCCCCGGCGAGACGAGCCAGAGCACGGCGTCGGCAACCTCGTCGGGTTTTACCAACCTTCCTTGCGGATTCGATTTGACGAGCTCAGCGATCGCTGCATCGCGGGATTTTCCAGTCTTTGCGACGATCGTGTCGATGGCGCGCTCGATGAGAGGCGTTTCCGTAAAGCCCGGGCAAACCACGTTTACTGTTACTCCGCTGCGCGCAACCTCGAGCGCCAGGGCGCGGGTAAGACCCACGACACCATGCTTGGCCGCGCAATAGGCCGTTACATAGGCGTACCCCACCAGGCCGGCGGTTGATGCCACGTTCACGATGCGCGCGCCGGCACCAAACTGCTTGAGGTCTGGCAGCACTGCTTGAGTGACCAGAAAGATCCCGGTGAGGTCAACCGACAGTACTCGAGCCCATACTGCCACCTCAGTCTTCTCGAACGGCGCACTGGGTGCTTCCCCTGCGTTGTTGATCAAGATCGAGATCGGACCAAACAATTCGCGCGCGGCCAGAATGCCACGAGCGATCGCCGCCTGATCGGTCACATCGAAATCGTCAACTACGAGACTTGCTCCCCTCGGCAGCGTGCGACTAACGTCATCGAGAGGCTGACGTCTACGGCCGGCTAGACTGACACGCGCACCGGCACCCGCCAAAGAAGTGGCAATAGCTGCCCCAATGCCACTGCCGGCGCCGGTCACGAGCGCGTGTCGGCCGGCGAGAGGTTGGATTGCGCTCATTTTGCTGACACTGCCGCTGCGGAGCGCGCCAGATTGGTTTCGTACTGTACTTTTGCCGACAGGTACTGTTTCGGCCAATTGACGGCCGTGATTCCGATACGCGCTGCTTCATGTAAGGTCCACGCGGGATCGGCAAGATGCGGCCGCGCAATCGCACAGAGATCGGCTCGGCCGGCTGCCAGGATCGAGTTGGCGTGATCTGCCTCCGAGATCGCACCCACGGCGATGGTCTCGATGCCAATCTCGTTGCGGATCAGGTCGGCGAACGGCGTCTGGAACAGCCTCCCATAGATCGGCCGCTCCTCCTTCCAGACCTGCCCCGACGAGCAATCGATCACGTCGGCGCCCGCATCCTTGAACATTGTTGCAAAGATCGCTGCATCGGCGGGCGTGTTGCCGCCCTCAGTCCAGTCATGGCAGGAGAGCCTAACGGACATCGGTCGCTCCGACGGCCATACCGCCCGCATCGCCTTGAACACCTCTAATGGATAGCGCGCTCGGTTCTCGTGGCTACCGCCGTACCTATCGGACCGCCGGTTGGTCAATGGCGACAGGAAGCTCGACAAGAGGTAGCCATGAGCGCAATGGAGTTCGAGCCAGTCGACGCCAGCCTCAGCTGCCCGACGCGTCGCGGCAACGTGATCGTCACGCACGCGATCCAAGTCGCTGCCATCCATCGGCCGCGGCAACTGGCTGTGAGGGAGGTAAGGCAACGCCGATGCAGAGATCAAAGGCCAGTCGCCAGACTTAAGAGGTTGATCTATTCCCTCCCAGGCGACTCTCGTCGCACCCTTGCGCCCGGCATGACCAAGCTGAATGCCCACTTTGGCATGCCCAAGGCTGTGGATCAGATCGACGAGGCGGCGCCACTGCTCAGCCTGCGCGTCGTTCCAGAGCCCTAGACAGCCTGGTGTGATACGCGCATCCGACGAGACGCAAGTCATTTCGGCGAAGATCAGCCCGGCACCACCCATGGCGCGCGCACCGAAATGGGCGATGTGGAAGTCGTTAATGAGCCCGTCCTGCGCCGAATACATTGCCATCGGCGAGACCACGATCCGATTCGCAAGCGTCAGGCCGCGCACGCGGTGTGGCGTCAGCATCGGCGGCGGCACCCGCTCGCCATCCCGGACATTGATGCCCGCACGCGCCGCGTACCAGCGCTCAAAATCCTCCAGCCAGGTGCGATCGCGTAGGCGGAGATTCTCGTGGCTGATGCGCTGGGAGCGCGTCAGCATAGAATAGAAGAATTGCGGCGGCTCGAGTGTGTCGGCATAGCGGCGGCCCACCACCTCGAACCACTCCATGGCATTCCGCGCGGCATTTTGGATGCGCGCGACATCGACACGGCGCACCTCCTCATAGGCCTCCAGCACGGTCGCAATGTTGGCGCGATCGTGACCATGACGGTCGAACTGATTGACAAGTTCGATGGCGTCGTCGAGCGCGAGCTTGGTGCCTGAGCCGATGGCGAAATGCGCGGTGTGCGCGGCATCTCCCATCAGCACGACATGCGACTTGCCGTTGAACACGCTCCATTTGCCGCAGATCAGGCGGCTGAAATTCAGCCAAGCCGAACCGCGCAGATGGCGGGCATTGGTCAGGAGCTTCGCGCCATCGAGCGTCTCGGCGAAGATCTTTTCGCAGAAGTCGATCGAAGCCTGCTGATCGAGCTCGTCAAGCCCGTGGGCCTTATAGGCTTCCTCCGTGGTCTCGACGATGAAGGTCGAGGTTTCGCTGTCGAACTTGTAAATGTGCGCCTGGAACCAGCCGTGCTCGGTTCTCTGGAAATCGAACGTGAACGCGTCGAACAGTTTCTTGGTGCCGAGCCAGATGAAGCGGTTCGGCCTGATCACCATGTCCGGCTGAAATTGTTCGGCATAACGCGTGCGGATCCGGGAATTGACACCGTCGGAGGCGACAATCAAATCGGCGTCCGGAAAATCGAGATCAGTCTCCACCTCACGCTCGAAGATCAGCTCGACACCTAGAGCCTCGCAACGCCGTTGCAGAATGTTGAGCAGATGCTTGCGTCCGATACCGATGAAGCCATGGCCGCTCGTGCGCTGGCGCGTTCCCTTGAAGATGAGCTCGATGTCATCCCAATGGTTGAACGCATCCTCGATTTCGGCGGCGCTTTCGGGATCGGCGACACGCATTGCAGTCATCATGGCGTCGGAGAACACGACACCCCAACCAAATGTATCGTAGGGCTTGTTGCGTTCGACCACCGTGATGGAGTGCCCTGGATGTCGGCGCTTCATCAGGAGGCCCAGATAGAGACCGGCGGGGCCGCCGCCGATACAGACTATGCGCATATCCTCGCTCCACAAATATTTTAAGCTTAAAATATTTAAGCATAAAGCATCTTGTCAAGGGAATGTTCTAGGTCAGGTCCCTTTGGCTGATCCCGCTAGCATTTTCGCCAACATGAAACCCGAACCAGCGCCGGTGCCTGCGCCCGGCCATGTCGAAGCTCCGCACATATACAACCGGCGAACAGGCGTGCGATATCGTGAATAGCCCGCAACCGGCCTGAAAATGAAATTCTGGTCGAGGTGATGGCTCCCCGAGAGGTTATCGCCTCCGATAAGACAAGGGTTCTCGCGTTCGAGATCCAGCGGTGAAAAGACGGCCCGGCCGATCAGCTTCGAGCGCAGGCCCGGCGCATACTGCTCAAGCAGCTCCAGCACGCGCTCGGCATAAGGCTCCTTGGCGCGATCCCAGTCCCGCGCCTCAATCGTGCCGGCGGCGTCGCCAACAATCGCGGACGGCAAAGCCCGTACCTGCACCCAAAGGATGTGCTTTCCCTCGGGAGCACGGCTCGGATCGATGGCAGTCGGTTGTCCGACGACAAGCACCGGTTCCGCCGGCAATAGACCGCTCGCAGCCTCCGCATAAACTTTGGACATCATTGTTAGGTCGGGGGCAATGTGGACGTACGCAAACCGCCCGAGAGGCTCGCCAGCGCGCCAGCTGGGGGGGCCGTCGAGCGCCAGATGAATCATCATGGTACCAGGCCCAGGACGAATACGCGCAACACGAGCATCAAACTCAGCGCGCCCTGGATCGGGCGGGAGGAGCGAGCCAAAGACGAGCTGCGGGTGCAGGTTGGCGACCACAGCGCGACGCGCTCCTATACGCGTTCCGTCTGCAAGCCGCACCCCGCATGCTGCTCCCATCTTTGTTTCGATCTCCACAACGGGCGACCTCAAGCGGATGTCGACACCTTCGGCGCGCAATAGCCCGCACATGGCTTTGATGATGGTATCCGCGCCCCCATCGCCGACAACCATTCCAAAGGACTGATCAGCCATCGCCTCAATATAGGGAAAGAGTGCTCCGCCGGCCGTATCGGGCGCAAAGTCCAGATGCATACCCCAGGCGGCCAACATCGCTTTGACCTGGGGCGAATGAAAATGCGCATCCAGGAAGTCTCGCGGAGTGGCCAGCAGTAGCCTCGCAGTGTCGGCGAGCCAAGCTACTCCTTGCTTACGCCAAGCCGAGACGACAGCGCGCACGGCAGCCACCGATGGCATCGGCGACCCAAGTAAGGCGAATATATGCGGCGCGTCGGCGCGAAAGCGTTCCACCATATCGCGCCAGGCTACTGCATCCTTCTTCGATATCGCGAATATGGCGGAGAGGGTTTTGTCTAGATCCGCGCTTACGCCGAGATAAGTGTGATCACGAAAGACGCTGGCAAAGCAGTCGGAAACAGGCAGAAATCGAAGTCCGTGCGCAACGAGCTCATCCTTATAAGTCGCAAAGAATGGCGACCCAGCGAACATCGACAAATTCATTGCGAAAACGTCGTGCCTGAACCCCGGCAGCGTGAGCTCGGCCGTCTTTACCGCGCCGCCGGCCGCTGCGCCGGCCTCCACGACGGCGACTGACCAACCACGCCTACTGAGATGCACCGCGGCAGCAAGCCCGTTGTGTCCGCCCCCCACCACTACCGCGTCAAAGGTGTTCATTCCATCTTCCCAAATACATACCGATGCATATATCTTTTTGATCACAACCCGCAACTTAGTTCAGACGCCACGCGGATCGCTAAAGTTTGATTTCGTGGTTTTATCCGAGATTTCTGCCCCATTGAAAGAATATGCTGCCGTTCAAATGCGGCTCCGGACCTTGAGGCGACTAGCCAGATACTTGCATTTTCATATGTCTTGATCTAGCTTGCGCTGATAATCAAACCAGCGTGGCGCATTACACCACGCCTCGGGACGCATACATTCCAGGGAGAAAACAGGATGAGCCAACTTCTTGCAGATTTTGCCACGGCGCTCATTTCAGGCGCCGTGAAAGTCGTCGACCTTTCCGCGCCTCTCGGCCCCAACACGCCGATCCTCTATTTGCCCCCCGAGATCGGCAAGAATACCCCGGCCCTGAAGGTCCACGAAATCTCGCACTACGACAAGAATGGCCCCTTCTGGGCCTGGAATTGGTTCGAGCTTGGCGAGCACACGGGAACGCACTTCGATGCACCGGTTCATTGGATTTCCGGAAAGGACCACGCGGACGGCACGACCGACCGAATCCCCGTGAAGAATTTCGTTGCGCCCGTTTGTGTCATCGACCGCTCGAAGGAAGCGTCGGAAAACCACGATTATTTGCTCACCGCCGACAGTGTCCGCGATTGGGAGAAGCAGCACGGCGCCATTGAAGCTGGATCGTGGGTGCTGCTGCGCACCGATTGGTACAAGCGCAATGGATCCAGCGATACGTTCCTGAACGCCGATGCAAGCGGGCCGCATTCACCCGGTCCGACTGCGGAAGCTATTCAGTATCTGCTGAGCAAGAACATTATTGGATGGGGATCAGAGACCATTGGCACCGATGCGGGTTCTGCCGCCGGCATGACGCCACCGTTTCCTGCTCACCATCTGGTGCACCAATCAAACCGATACGGCCTCGCGAGCCTTTGCAACCTCGACCTGCTCCCGCCGAAGGGAGCAATCCTGATTGCTGCGCCATTGAAGTTCGTCAACGGAACGGGTTCGCCTATCCGAGCACTCGCACTCGTTCCCTGATCGCGGTCGCACACGTTCGCAACAGCAACGTCATCGGACAACCGGAGAGTGGCGCGTGAGTGCCTATGACTACGTACTGGTGGGGGGCGGCATCAACTCACTTGTTGCTGCTGCCGTCTTGGGCAAGAAGGGCGCGAGGGTTCTTCTGCTCGAGCGTAATTCGACGATAGGGGGTTGCTTACGCACTGAAGAGATCACGGCGCCAGGCTTCATTCATGACGTCATGGCCACCACTTTGGTGCTTTTTCGCACTTCTCCAGCCTATGCGGCTCTCGGAAAGGACCTCGAGGCGAGAGGGTTCGCTTTCGCAGATTCTCCCTTGCCGACGGGCGTTCTTCGTCCCGACGGGTCTAGCGTTCTCTTTGCGATGGACCGCAAGCGTAATGTCGCCACTCTTGAATCACTTGCAGCAGGGGACGGCATAGCCTTTGCGCGTGAAATGGACGCCCTTGGCGGCGACGCTCCCTTCTTGTTCGGTCTACTCGGCGGCAGTCTATGGTCCTTGAGCACCGCGAGGTTGGTCGTCCGGGAGGCCTGGAAGCGTGGTCTGCGCAATCTAGCTGCCTGGGCCGGCGAGGCTCTGGCCCCTGCGCGAAACCACCTGGAAAACACCTATTGTTCGGACGCGGTCCATGCGCTTTGGGCTCCTTGGGTGTTGCATACCGGTCTCGGACCCGAAAGCGCCTATTCCGCCGCGATGGCGAGGGTCATTGCCTTCGCCATTGAGATGGCGGGTTGCCCAATCGCGATCGGTGGCGCCCGATCGTTGCTTGATGCCTTCGAACGCCTCATTGCTGACCAAGGAGGAACAATCCGCACCTCAACCGAGGCTGCGAAGGTCTTTGCTGGCCCCAAGGGTCGCGCCGCCGGCGTACGCCTGTCGAATGGCGAGGCCGTTTACGCTCGCAAGGGCGTCATCTGCTCGACTACGCCCAACCAGTTGTATCGGCATCTGACTGCCGAGTGGGGGCCTCCGCCGAAAGAAATCGCGGAGGGACTGCGAAAATTTCGGCACGGCAAGGGCAATATGCAAATCCACTACGCTCTCTCCCGAGCGCCACGGTGGAAAGGTGACCCGGAGCTCGCGAAGGTTGCTCTGCTGCACCTCACCCCGGGGTTGGACGGAGTATCGCGAGCCAACAACGAGGCCGAACGGGGCCTGTTGCCAGCCGAACCGACAATCTGCGTCGGACAGCCGACGGCGCTCGACCCAAGTCGGGCTCCTCCTGGCGCGGCGATCCTTTGGCTTCAATTGCCGGAGACGCCCCGACTTATCAAGGGAGATGCGGCCGGGATCCTGCCTACGCCGCAGGACGGGCGATGGACAAAGGCGTTGCGCGAAGCCTATGCCGATCGCATCGAGGCCAGGCTCGCTTCCCATATTGAGAATTTTGCTGAGATTAGACTGGCGAGACGCACCTACTCTCCCGCCGATCTGGAGGCCCTGAATGTTAACTTGGAGGGGGGAGACCCCTATGGGGGATACTGCGGGCTTGACCAATTCTTCATATGGCGTCCATTTAAGTCCAGTACCAACCATCGAACTCATATCCGCGGTCTTTACCACATAGGCGCATCGGTCCATCCCGGGCCAGGCCTTAGCGGCGGTTCCGGCTTCCTAGCCGCTTCCTCGCTGGAGTGACCGTCTCATGAGGGACTTTCATGAACGAGCGCTTTTACGGCAACATCATGCAGGATGGGAGCGACCAGGAAGCCCCCCGGCCTACCCTTGGCGAAATCGGTATCAATCATTTCGCCCCTTATCTGATCAACCGCATCGCCGCGCGTTACAATGCCAACATGGCGGAGGCGCTGAAAGCGCTAGGCATCACGACAACCGATATGCGGGTGTTGGCGATCCTCAGCCTAAATTCATCTATCACGATCAACGAACTCGCCGTTTATACGGTCACGCAGCAATCCACGATGAGCCGCACCCTCGACGAACTCGAAGAGCAAGGCCTCATTCGTCGGATCGCTCGACCGGACGATCGGCGGATCCGCGACGTTTCAATTACCAAAAAGGGCCGACAGGCTTTCGAAAAGATTTGGCCGATCCTCTACGAACAGTTCCGGCAGCTGTTCGATGGTGTCCAGGAAGAAGAGTACCGTTCGTTCGTCAACACCCTGCATCAGGTTCTGCGCAATATCCGAAAGCACGAAATCTGATCAGATCAGGGAGGCCTTGCTGTGCCCTGATATTCTAATTTCATTTTTTAGTCCAGAAGCACCGATCATCAGCTCGAGCCGCATCGCGCGCCGGGCTTTCTCCGAAATCACAGGATCATCCCAAATGTCAGGGACTAGCTCTACGCGTGTCGCGCGTGTATTCGCAGCAGGCCTTTCCCTCCTTGTAGTTTCCTCGTCTGCAAAGGCCGAAGGTCTACCAACACTGCGCGGTCACGACCACACCGGCATTACCGTTCCCGATATGAACCAGGCCGTCAACTTCTTCGTGGACATCCTGGGCTGCCAGAAGGCAACCGCCTTCGGTCCGTTCTCTGATGACAAGGGCACCTTCATGCAGGATGTGCTCGACGTCGATAAGCACGCTGTCATCAATCAGATCGTTCTCATTCGTTGTGGATCGGGCTCAAATATCGAGCTCTTCAGCTACAGCTCGCCCGATCAAAAGGTCGTTCAACCGAAAAACAGCGACGTAGGCGGCTACCACATCGCCCTTTACGTTGATGACATCAAGGCCGCGGCCGAATATCTCAAGACCAAAGGCGTTCAGACGTTCGCCGGTCCTATCCCGATTACCGAAGGGGCAGCCGCCGGTCAGTCGATCCTATACTTTAAGGCTCCCTGGGGACTGCAGTTCGAAGCAATCACGTATCCGCAGGGTATGGCGTACGAGAAGACATCGAACGTCAAGCTATGGGATCCGAAGAATCCAGGCCACTGAAGGCCACGCCCCTCTGCTTACACAGTGGTTGGCGAATTGCGGAAGCCGCATCTCGGAGGCGCGGCTCCCGCCTATCTCGATGCCACAAGCCGTTCAAGCTACCGATTATTCTGCACTCTGCGTGCGGTGGAAGCCGCCATGCTTCAGAGCCGTCGAAGGGCTATTCTGCGTTAGGTGATCTGACTCATAATTGAGCAACAGCATCACGGTAAACACGAATAGAGGACTCCGATGGCCGGGATCGCCGCCTCCGCCCCCTCGCCTCCCACCAGCGCACTTTCTCACGCGACTTTGAGGAAGTTCGATAAAGCGTAGGTCAAAGCTTTGCAAACATGATCTGCACCGATTGTCCAAAAGGCAACCAACTGGATGGCCGAACGCCGTCCAACTTAAAACCTGGGTGTTGGACGCATGGGCTATGGCACCGATGCGCGGATGACCTTGGAATCGACTCGATCGAAGCGAGGAAGGCCGCCGATCCCGCCGCTTTCGACGGCTACCTATTGGATGCCGAGCAGGTTTGAAACTCTGATGCCGATTTCGTTTACGGCAATGGAAGCGCGAGAGCACAGACGGTAATCGTGAATGGCGTTGTTCTGTTCGACAACGGACTCTTCACCTCGAAAATCGATCTCGACCGTCTAACTGCGTTGGTTGATGCTGCCGCCAACAGCGCCTTGTCACGAGTGGGGATCCGGCCAAAGTCGCAGTGGTCGATTTCCTGAACCTCCCGGACGGTTGTTGTGGTCACGTTTCATTTCCTGCTATTCGCCATGCGGCGGCGCGCCCTGGTGGTCAAGGCGTTGAACCAGCGCCGAGCGGAGATCGCTTGGCCATTCCGTTGCGCTATGGGTCTCGAGTGACGTGGCAACGATCCTCTGGTCTGCCAACCAGAGCGTTTTGTCCTGATGGGTAATGTGGTGATTTAGATCGAGTGATGAGGTTCCGATCTGCCTTACGCGCAGCGCGAAATTCAATCGGTCGCCGTGAAAGCCGGGTTGCTTGAATGTAACATCAAGCCGAACCGTCGGAAGTCCGAGTTTTCTCTCGCGAATGAGAGTCGGCCAGGCGAAGCCAATCTCCTCAAAGAACTCCTCGACCACCCCCACCAGAATATCGAGGTAGGTCGGAAAATAGACGAGACTCGAAGGATCGCACTGTCCGAACTGGATCGTGCGTACCGCATTGTAGGTCACAGCAGTCGTCTCCACATTGTTGTGGCCGACCTCACCTCGCGCCCATGTACACGCATCTCAGGACGAGGAATCAGCCGACGCACCTCCACATTTATCCGATAGATGTTAAGTCG
This sequence comes from Bradyrhizobium sp. CCBAU 53338, assembly GCF_015291665.1. Taxonomy (NCBI): domain Bacteria; kingdom Pseudomonadati; phylum Pseudomonadota; class Alphaproteobacteria; order Hyphomicrobiales; family Nitrobacteraceae; genus Bradyrhizobium; species Bradyrhizobium sp. CCBAU 53338. Next base: position 3,238,193 of record NZ_CP030048.1, on the reverse strand, counting down.
ATGCTTGTAGCCTTATCTATGATTCCACCTCGCGTTGCATCATGGATGATGCGATCTCAGTCTATGCACTTTGGCTCGAAAGCTCCTTCACTTCCTGCGCAACGATTGCAAATCCGGCGCTTAGGATGCCCGCCCGCGCCTCAATTCTCGCATTCAGAGCAAGCCGCTTCGTCTGTTTTTGCGATCGCCGTGATCAGGTCGCGACCTTGTCGACATGACGCAACGCATCCTCGAGACCCACCCGTCATCGAAGTTATCTGCCCCCGTTGTATCGATCAGGAACAGGATGGACTGAGGTGCCGCTTCCGCGTACGCTGATCAGATCGTCAAAGATCCTTCGCTGATTTCCTCCAACCGTCCTCGATTAAGCCAACCCGCGTCGATGCGCGGCAGCGGGATCGCATCGATGAGAAGTTGGGTGTATGGATCCTTGGGGTGCGCGAAAACGTCGTCGCATCGACCGTGCTCGACGATCACTCCGTGACGCATGACGTACACGCGGTCGCAGACCGATCGGATCACCGAGAGGTCGTGGCTGATGAAGGCCATCGCGAGCCCCATTTCGCGTGAGAGATCCTTCAGGAGGTTGAGGGTTTGTGCCTGCGTCGACACGTCGAGTCCGGAAACAATTTCGTCGGCCAGGACGAAATCCGGCTCGAGCAACGCCGCGCGCGCGATTCCGACACGCTGCCGTTGCCCGCCTGATAGTTCGTGCGGAGCGCGATCCAGGCAACTCAACGGCAGAGCGACTCGCTCGAAAAATCGTCGCACGCGCCGCTCCGCGTCGGCTTTATCCGTCGCGACACGGTGGAAAAGCAGGGGTTCGGTCAAGATCTGGCGTATGCTTCGCCGTGGATTGAGCGAGCTCATAGGATCCTGAAAGATCATCTGCATGCGTCGCCGCAGAGGAACCATCTGCGAATCCGGCAGATGCGTTATATTGCGCCCCTCGAACGCAATGCTGCCGGCAGCGACATCGGTCAGCCTCAGCAGTGCGCGACCCAGGGTGGATTTGCCTGAACCTGATTCGCCGACGATCCCAACTGTCTCGTGACGATCGATATAAATATCGACGCCGTGAAGAACCTTCATGCCGCCGACCGCCCCTCGCCCGGTGCGACGGCGTGCGCCGTAAACGACTTCGATGCCGTTCGCTGCGATCAAGGTATCAGCCATGAGTTCTTCCGTCTGACGCGACAATATCGGCCCGGAGTGCGCTGATGATCCCGTCCGGCACGGGTTGCAGTCCGGCATCCGGCCGATCGTAGCGTGGACCTGCGGCGATCAACGCCTTGGTGTAGGGGTGCTGAGGCGTCTCCAGCATCTCTGCGGTCGTCCCGGCTTCGACGACGCGCCCCTCGAAAAGGAGCGTCACCCGATCGCAGATCTGAGCAACCACACCAAGATCATGAGTGACGAACACAATTGCCGTTCGGTGATGCGTCTGCAGATCCCGCATCAGGCGCAAGACCTGTTTCTGAACGGTGACGTCCAGAGCCGTGGTCGGCTCGTCCGCGATGATGAGCTTTGGCTCGAGAGCGAACGCTGCTGCAATAAGAACGCGTTGGCGCATTCCTCCGGAAAGTTCATGCGGGAAGGAGCGCATGACGCGCTCTGGCTCCCGGATCCGTACCTCTTCGAGTAACTGAAGCGCGCGAATTCGCGCCTGCCTCCACGGCAGCTTGCGGCGCAGACGCAAACCGTCCGTGAGCTGACGCTCGATGCGGCGCCCGGGATTCAAGGCGGTGAGCGGATCCTGCGGGATCAGCGCAATTTGGTCGCCGAATATCCGATTGAGCTCCCGCTCGGGAAGCTCCCGCAGATCGCGCCCATCGAATATGATACGCCCCGAGGCTATTCGCACGGTCCGGGGCAATATTCCCAGCAACGCCTTGGCTATCGACGACTTGCCGGCTCCGCTTTCGCCAACCAGACCGAGGGTCTGGCCTGGCGCAACGTCGAGGCTGACTCCGCGCAAGATCCGCCGACCGTCCAGGTCGGAAATCGCATGCAAATCGCTGATTTTGAGGATTGAATTGGTCATCGGCGCAAGACCGGATCGAGAGCCCGCCGCAAGCCTTCGCCCAACTGATTGAAGGACAGCACGGTGGCGAATAGAGCTGCGAGTGGCGCGGCCAGAACCCACCAGGTCTGGTGGATATACTGGCGGCCCTCCGCGATCATGCCGCCCCACGTCGGCGTCTCCGAGGACACCGAGAGGCCGACGAAGGAGAGAATGCCCTCAACGATCACCGCTATGCCCATCTCGAGGCTTACGAGCGCCAACAGCACTGGCAGGATATTGGGAAAGATTTCCCGGAACAGGATGTGCAGGCGCCGATAGCCGACCGCGCGAGCGGCGAGCACGTAATCTTGCTGCGCTTGCGCCATGGTTTCGGCGCGAATGACCCGACAGAAGCGCGTCCAGTCGATAATGGCGATGGCTGCGATCACGGACGTCACTCCCGAGCCGATCACCGCCACCAGCAAGATGGACAGCAGCACGGGGGGAAAGGACATCCAGATGTCGACCAACCTGGATATCGCCGCGTCCACCGTGCCTCGATACCAGCCGGCCAGCAGCCCGAGCGTGGTGCCGACGGCGGCCGCGAGGCCCGCTGCCACGAACGCGACGATCAGCGCGATGCGGGTACCGTAGATCAGCCGCGACAAAACATCTCGACCAAGATTGTCGGTCCCCAGCACATAACCTGGTTCAGCACCGACAAAGCCCGCAGGTGGAAGCGCCGTCGTCATCAAGTCCTGATCAAGTGGATCATGCGGCGCGATGTATGGAGCCAGGACCGCCACGATCGCGAGCAAAAGGATAAACCCACCGCCCATCGCGATCTTCGGTTCTGTCACCAACCTCGCCAGGCGCGGACGCCAGCCAATGTTGGACTGCGCTTGGATCACTCTCGTAGGTCCGGAAAGGGAGACAGCATCATCCATGACGCAGCCTCGGATTGAAGACGAGCTGCAGAAGATCAACCAGCATGTTGACCGCGATGAAGATCACGGCAAAGACGAGGACGAGCCCTTGGATGAGGGGAAGGTCACGGTTGATGACCGCATCGATGGCCATATTGCCGATGCCCGGATAGGCAAAAATGCGCTCGGTGATGACGGTTCCGCCGACCAGGAATGTGAACTGAACACCAGTCAGCGCAAGTGTCGGACCGATCGCGTTACCCAATGCTTCCTGAAGCACCAGGCGTAACCGGGACATTCCCTTCAGCTTTGCCAGAAGAACATAGTCTTGGGCCATCGCTTCGATGAGCGCCCCTTTCAATACGCGAGCGATCACCGCGGCGAGCGGCAGACCCAGCGCGAAAACTGGCAGAACGAGATGGCGGCAGAGATCCCAAAACATGTCGAACCGAAGCCGCAAAATGCTCTCCGTCCAAAAGAATGGAGTGGCCATGCCAGAGGCCACGCCAGGATTCAGACGCCCGGAGAGTGGAAGGACCGGCCAGAACACGCCAAGGAGCAAGGCGAGAGCGAGAGCCCAGACGAAATCCGGCACGGCGAGCAAAAGTCCGTTGACGGCGTCGATCAGGTCCTCGACCCACGAATTGCGCCAAACGGTTCCGATGATGGCAACCGTGCCGCCAACGAGAGCAGCAAGCTCCAGGGCGGCGATACAAAGCTCGAGCGTTGCCGGCAGCCGCTCGAGGAGCACCTCCATAACGCTGCGACGAAGCGAAATGGAAACCCCAAGGTCGCCGTTCAACAGCGCCTTGAGCCAAATGCCGAATTGCGAGAGCAGGCTACCATCGAGCCCATAATGCGCGCGTAGCGCAGCAACGTCGCTCGCGCTGGCGCCAGGAGAAATCATCATCGCCACCGGATCGCCCGGAACGATTCGAAGCAGCACGAAGACGACGATCGCCACACCGGCGAGCGTACCGGCTGCCGTGGTCAGTCGCCGAAAAAGGGCCATTGCAATCATTGCCAAAGCCCTGGTTTGCCCGTGCCGGTCTTTACCGGCACGGGACGTCCGAAGACTCGTGCCGCAAGCCGTGCGGCGCCAACATCGTTTGCGTTCACGCGCGCGCCACAAGGGTCGGCTGCAGCGCACCCGATGTATTTGGTGTAACCCTCAGCTCCGACTTGTAGACGATCGGCTGAACATACTGCAGCAGCGGGATAACGTAGCCCTGCTCGGCGATGTACTTGTCGACCGCTTTCCAGCCCTCGATGCGCTTCTTTTCGTCCTTTTCGCCCCAGAGCGGACCGATCTTGGCATCGAGATCATCCGATTTCCAAGCTGAGTGTGGCGAGGGACCGAACATGGCGAAGCCCGTCGAGGTTGTCGGGTCGGCGATCGCATTGCCCCAATTGTAGAAGGCAGCCGGCGCCAGTTTGTGAGTAGTACGAAGCTCGAAGTGCTTGGCAATCTCGTAAACCTCGATCTCGGCCTCGATGCCAACCTTGCGCCACATGCCGACGATCGCCTGGATCATCTCGAAATCTTTAGGCTTGAAGCCGCGCGTTGTCTGGATCGTGAACTTGACGGGCTTCTCCGGCGAAAAGCCTGAGGCATTGAGCAGTTCGACGGCCTTTTTTGGGTCGTATTGCGTCCTGATCGAAGGATCGTAGGCCGAATACTCAGGCGCCTCGAGCGTATCAATCGGCACGCCGTAGCCACGCAGCAGACGGCTGACGATCGCCTTCTTGTCTATGGCATGGATCGCCGCCAAACGAACGTTCTTGTCAAGCATCACGTCCTTGTTCGTGATGAAGATCATGCCGATATCGGAGATTGGCGCTGCCACGCCGGCAAGACCCTGCTTGTTGATCAACCGGTCATATTCTTCATAAGACACCTCCAGCGTGATGTCGGATGAGCCGGATTCGATCTCGGCCACGCGGGTGGTGGCATCGGGCATGAACTTGAAAATCACCGTCTGGAACGCCGGCTTGGCACCCCAGTAGTTCGGGTTGGCCTTCAGGCGAAGGAAAGCATTACCGGAATATTCCTCGACCATGAACGGCCCGGTCCCAATCGGCTTCTTTTCGAAGCCTTCCGCGCCCACCTTCTCGTAGTAAGCCTTCGGCAGTACGAAGCCGGTGAGGAAAGCCATCCACATAAAAAAGGTTGGCTCGTACCGCACCACGTCAGCCGTGATTCGATTTCCGTCGATCTTGTAGTTTGCGGCAGTTGCCCAGATGAACTGGACCGGGTTGCCTCCGTCCTTTTTGGCTGCGCGCTCAAGAGAAAACACAACGTCTTCCGGACTGAAACGCGATCCATCGTGCCAAGTTACGCCGCTTCTGACATCCATCCAGAGCTTGGTCTTGTCTTCGTTCCAACCCCACCCAGTCAGAAGTCCAGGCTGAAACGTGAGATCCGGCTTCTGGCCGATGTACTGGTCGAAGATCGAGCGGTAGATCGCCTGGATCGTCGGATTGACGGAGGATGGACCGGACGTCGGATCGAACGACGGAACGTTGACGTTGAATGCGATCGTCAGCGTATCCTTGCCGGCGGCGATGGCATGCGAATTTGCGAAAAGTACTTCACTCAGAAAAGCGCTCGCACCCAGTGCGAGCGACTGACGCCTAGTCAGCAGCATAGTCCCCTCCCCTCGTACCAGGCCATCGGACGCCATCAGCACATGCGGTCGCGTCACAAGCTCGGCCATTTGTTTTAGGTCTAAACTATTGGAGCATAGCATGGCACACCACTTTTTCAAGATGTATGAATCTGGATTTATTGGCCGCACATGAAATCCACGCAATTCTTCGCGAAAATTCGGGATATCTTGAGACTGTTTGACAAGGGATTTGGTCGGAAATATGCTTATGCAACTAATTCAGGAGGGAAGCAGCTCATGGCGGAGCGGTCGTTCGAGCGCGAGGTTCAGGATCTACGACTTGGCGAGGGAGAGGTTTTTCGGGGCGAAGGCATTCTCGCCATCACCAAAGCTCTTCTGCAGTCCGGCGTGTCCTATGTGGCCGGTTACCCAGGGTCGCCCATTTCACACCTGATGGACGTGCTTGCCGACGCCAAGGACGTGATGGACGACCTTGGAGTGCATTTCGAAACCTCGGCTTCCGAAGCCGCGGCGGCGGCGACTCTGTCGGCCTCCGTGATGTATCCGTTGAGAGGCGCCGTGACCTGGAAGTCAACGGCCGGCACGAACGTTGCTGCGGATGCGCTCTCGAACCTTTCCTCGGGTGGGGTCACTGGCGGCGCTCTGATCATTATCGGAGAAGACTACGGCGAGGGCTCCTCCATCATGCAGGAGCGTAGCCACGCCTTCGCAATGAAGTCGCAGATGTGGCTATTAGATCCACGGCCAAATCTGCCGATGTTAGTTCAGGCGGTCGAGCAAGGCTTCGAGCTGTCCGAGGCCACCAATACGCCGGTCATGCTGCAGGTGCGCATTCGGACCTGTCACGTTCACGGACACTTCGTAGCCAAGGACAACAAACGCCCGGTGTTTACCCTGCGGCAGGCGATGGAGAATCCGTCACGAGACGTAAATCGCATCGTGTTACCGCCAGCCTCCTTCTTGCACGAAAAGGAAAAACTGGAAAGGCGCTGGCCCGCGGCGGTGGGGTTCATCAAAAACAGGCGCCTCAATGAGTTCTTCGGACCGAACGAGGGTGACGTCGGGATCATCCTGCTAGGCGGGTTGTACAACACCGTCATGCGTGCACTGCAGCAACTCGGCTTGGCCGACGTTTACGGACAGTCCAAGATACCGCTCTACGTGCTCAACGTCGCCTACCCCATTATCGAAGATGAAATGGCGGACTTCTGCGCCGGCAAGTCGGCGGTTTTGATGATCGAGGAAGGCGCTCCCGACTTTCTCGAACAGGCACTCAATACGCTACTGCGCAGGCGCGACCTGAATACGAAGGTGGACGGCAAGAACGTCCTGCCAATGGGCGGAGAGTACACGGCGCCTGTGGTTGTAAAGGGCGTACGGGATTTCCTCCTGACGCATGCGCGTCCGCTGCTGGGAAATCAGCCCCCGATTCCTGATCCTTCGGCGATTCTAGCGCACGAGAAGGTGAAGACACTGGCGGAGGTCGTTCCTCCGCGGCCGCCGGGCTTTTGTACTGGTTGCCCAGAGCGGCCTATCTTCGCCGCTCTGAAGTTGACCGAGAAGGAGCTTGGGTCTCATCACATTTCGGCGGATATCGGTTGCCATCTGTTTTCGATTCTGCCGCCTTTCAACATCGGTGGGACAACGATGGGCTACGGCCTCGGGTCGGCATCCGCCTCGGCGTTCAACGTCCCCGCGGACAAACGCGCCATCTCGATCATGGGTGACGGCGGTTTTTGGCACAACGGAATCGCCTCGTCTGTGGGCAATGCGGTATTTAACAAGCAAGACACCGTCATAGTCGTCGTCGACAATTTCTATTCCGCCGCGACCGGCGGGCAGGATATTCCCTCCTCGCGTGCGGACAATCCGCGGCGGAAGACTAAGAATTCGATCGTCGAAGCCGTGAAGGGAGTCGGTGCCACCTGGGTGAAGCAAATCGATCGAACTTACGACGTTGGGCGTCTGCGGGACACGTTCCGCGAGGCGTTGACGACCAAAGAGCCGGGTCCGAAGATCATCGTGGCGTCCTCGGAATGCATGTTGAACAAGCAGCGCCGCGTAAAGCCCCAGTTCAACAAGAAGGTCGCCGCCGGCGAGCGCGCAGTGAAGGAGCGCTTTGGCGTCGATGAGGACATCTGCACCGGAGATCACGCCTGCATTCGCCTATCCGGCTGCCCATCGCTCTCGCTCAAGCATACGGACGATCCGCTGAAGGATGATCCCGTCGCCGCGATAGACAATAGCTGTGTTGGCTGTGGAAACTGCGGCGAGGTGTCCGAGGCGGCCGTGTTATGCCCCTCCTTCTATCGAGCAGACGTCATTTTCAACCCGACGCGATGGGACCGCTTCCTGGCTAAGATGCGCGGTGCGGTGATTGGATGGATGCAGCGCCGCCGTGAGGCGCGACGTATCGTATTTTCGTGAGGATCCAAGAATGGACGCCTTGAGTCCGATGGCCGACCAACTTTCGCGCGAGAAGCCGCTATCGATCGCCGTTTTGGCCATGGGTGGTCAAGGTGGCGGGGTACTGGCCGATTGGATTGTTGAGGTTGCCGAAGCCGAAGGCTGGGTCGCACAGTCAACTTCGGTGCCCGGTGTGGCACAGCGTACCGGCGCGACCATCTACTATATCGAAGCCCTTCTACCACGCGATGGGGTATCACCTGTCCTGTCACTGATGCCGACGCCCGGTGATGTCGACGTGGTCATCGCCGCCGAGCTTATGGAGGCCGGACGTTCGGTCTTGCGCGGTCTGGTCACCCCTGATCGCACGACCTTGATTGCCTCTACGCACCGGGCCTTTGCTGTCCTGGAGAAGGTAGCACCGGGCGATGGCATAGGAGATCCTATCGCGGTCACCGAAGCAACTGACGTTGCCGCGCGAAAGGTTATCGCCTTCGATATGGAAGCACTTGCTCTTGCCAATGGAAGCATGATTTCCGCAGCCATGCTGGGGGCCCTGGCAGCGTCCGAGACGCTACCGTTCCCGAAGCAGACCTACGAGAAGATCATTGGAGGTGGCAAAAAAGGAGCTGCTGCGAGTCTGAAGGCGTTTGCAGCCGCGTTCGACCGAACACGAACTGCCCCCCGCGAGACGCCTCGGCGAGGAGCTGAGAAGAGGTCAGATCCGATCCCGGCAAGCGCCGGTCATCCCAAGCTCGATGCGTTGCTGAGACGTCTGCGATCGGAGATCCCTGAGCCAGCTCAGCCGATGGCTTTCGTAGGCTTGAAGCGCTTAGTTGAATTTCAAAACATAGCATACGCACATACCTATCTAGATCGCCTGAAGCGACTGAGCGAGCTCGATCGCAAACATGGTGGCGAAGTGGCAGGATTTTCGTTCAGCCTGGAAGCCGCAAAGTACGTGGCTATCGCGATGGCTTACGACGACGTCATCCGCGTCGCGGACATCAAAGTGAGGTCTTCTCGCTTTACTAGGATGCGCAAGGAAATTGGCGCCAAGGACGATCAAATCGTTTATTCGACGGAGTATCTTCACCCTCGCGCGGAAGAGATATGCGGCATGCTTCCCGCGCGAATCGGAAAATTTGTCGAAGACCGTCCGGCGCTCTTTCGCGCGCTAGACCGTTTCGTCAATCGCGGCCGACGAGTCGAAGTTCGAAGGCTCGGAGGATTTCTCCAGCTTTATATCGTGGCTTCCCTGAGAGGGACAAGACTATCGAGCCTTCGGCACAAGCACGAGGTTGAGCATCTGGAGAAATGGCTCACGACGGCCTGCGAGACCCTGCCGACAAACTACCGGCTGGCCGTAGAGGTTCTACGTTGTCGGCGGCTGGTGAAGGGCTACTCGGACACCCACGCCCGCGGTCTGTCCAAGTTCGATCGCGTCATGAATACCGTGCCGGCGCTCGTAGGGCGAAATGACGGTGCGGATTGGCTCGATCGCTTGAAACGTGCAGCGCTTATTGACGAGGCTGGCGTCGAACTGGACGGCGCGATCAAGACAATTCAGGTGTCCTTGAATTAGGACGTTCTACTCAGCTTCAGATCAAAAATCTCATTATGGCTTTTGATATCGGCCTCACTGCCTGCAGAAAGAAGGAGGACCAGGAAGTGGTATTGCACCTTACGCACTGGGGCGCGTTCGACGCGGAAAGTGATGGTAAGCGGCTGACCAATGTTCGCTCATGGAACGAGGATCCAGGGGAGAATGGTCTGATCGCAAACGTGGCGTCCGCACAGCATCATCCCGCTCGAATCGCGGTCCCGCACGTACGCGCGGGGTGGTTGGAGCAAGGGCCGGGGCCTACCACGAAGCGGGGGAATGACCGATTTGTAGCTGTGTCGTGGGAGCAGGCATTGGATCTCGCCTCCGCGGAGTTGCGGCGTGTTTACCGAGACTTCGGTGCCGACCACGTCTACGGAGGATCATACGGCTGGGCTAGTGCGGGGCGTTTTCATCACGCACAGAGCCAAGTGCACCGATTCCTGAACTGCCTCGGCGGGTATGTCGCTTCGGTCGGAAACTATAGCTTCGGCACAGCGGGCGTGGTCCTGCCGCATGTGCTGGGATCCATGTATTGGGAACTCAAGTCGGCGACCGCTTGGTCGGTCATCGCAATGCACACCGAGTTGTTTGTCGCTTTCGGTGGTCTGCCAGCCAAGAACTTTGCAGTGTCCCCCGGCGGAATTAGCCGCCACGAAACGGAGAAGTGGATCAGTTCAGCGAAAGCACGTGGCTGCCGCTTCATCTCGGTGGGCCCAGTATATGACGATCCACCTTCGGCGGGCGCCGAATGGATCGCTGCTCGGCCGGGGTCGGACGCCGCGATGATGCTGGCGCTGGCCCATGTTCTCGATACCGAGCAACTCGCAGATCATCGTTTCCTTGAGCGTTACACCGTTGGCTTCGACCGTTTTGCGCACTACCTTCACGGCATGTGCGATGGCGTCCCGAAGTCTCCCGAATGGGCAGAGAGCATCTGTGAAATACCTGCGGAACGCATACGAGAGCTGGCTCGCGAAATGGCGCGATCTCGCACAATGATAGGGGTGGCTTGGTCGTTACAGCGGACCCAGTTCGGTGAGCAACCCGTATGGTTAGGTGTGGTTTTGGCTGCAATGCTCGGCCAAATGGGACTACCCGGTGGCGGTGTTGGTCACGGTTACGGATCTGGCGCAGCGCTGGGCCTACCTGACCTCATTGCCTCAGCGCCGACCTTTCCTCAACTGAGGAACCTGATCGACAAATACATCCCGGTAAGCCGAATTGCTGATATGCTTCTCAATCCAGGCTCGGAATACGACTACGACGGGAAAAGGCTTCAATATCCGAACATACGGCTTGTATATTGGGCTGGTGGTAATCCCTTTCATGCCCACCAGGACCTTGGTCGATTACACGACGCGTTCGGCCGGCCTGATACCGTGATCGTGCATGATGCCTTTTGGACGGCAACGGCGCGACAAGCGGATATCGTTTTGCCTTGCACGATGACGATAGAACGCAATGATTTCGGTTCCGGCATGGGCGACCCGCGCCTCTTCCCTATGCCGGCGCTAACCATTCCACATGGCCAGGCTCAAGACGATTACTCAATTTTCGCGCGCCTCGCTGAGCGCCTCGAGGTTGGCAGCAAATTTACCGAGGGACGCACGGCTGAGGACTGGCTCCGTTCTCTTTACGAGGAATGGCGCACAACGCTAGCGCAAGATGGACATCACGTGCCATCGTATGAAGACTTTTGGGTAAGCCGCTATATTGAAATTCCCGTTCGTCAGAACGATCAGGTGCTGCTGGCGGATTTCCGCACTGATCCCGATGCCAATCGGCTAACTACTCCTAGCGGACGCATCGAGATATTTTCTGAAAGAATCGACAGTTTCGGTTATGCAGACTGCCCGGGCCATCCAGTGTGGCTTGAGCCTGAGGACTGGCGAGCAAACGGAAGGGGGAAGCGCTTTCCGCTACACCTCATCGCCAACCAGCCACACGATAAACTGCACAGTCAACTGGATGTCGGCGAGTATAGCCGTTCAAAGAAGATTTCTGGTCGCGCGCCTCTGCGAATAAATCCCGACGATGCGGCCGCGCGTGGTCTTGTCGAGGGCCAGATTGTGCGGGTCTTTAACCAAGTCGGCGCGTGTTTGGCCGGACTCTGCATCAGCTCAAATGTGCGACCGGGGGTTGTGCAGCTTCCAACGGGAGCATGGTATGACCCGGACCCCAGCGACGCCAGATTTTGCTGGCACGGCAATCCGAATGTCCTGACCAGCGACCGGGGGTCCTCGCGTCTGTCTCAAGGATGTTCCGGCCAGCATGCCATGGTCGAGGTCGAAGCATATGTCGGCGAGTTGAAACCCCCGCGTGTCCATTACCCGCCGGAATAAGTTCCTGATCCGGGTGAATTTCCGACGTTGTACCGTACGCGGTCGATGCACACCAGGGCGTAAGGCATTGTTGATCACACCAAGCCAGCCAGCATTTTGATTGCCTAGCCAGCTTCGTATGCTCACCAGAGGCTCGCTACCGCGACCAAGTGAAAAGGCCGCGCTGAATCGTTCACACGGCACGCATGAATATGACCGACAACCCAACGCGGCACGAGCGGCGGCGCCTCGATCGATCAGCGATCAGCTGGTTCAAGACGCGATTTTGCGATGAGATCGATCCGCGCTTCGGTTTATTCGTCCCAACAAGCCTTGATAATGTCCCAACGGCAGCGCTCGTAGCCCCGATCGTGGTCTGCAAGAGCATATCGGGAAAGGCAGCGTTCAGCGTTCGGTAAACTCTACATGGGTGCACTCATGTGTCAGCATGTGAAGCGCCTGCCGATAGCCCGACCACCTGTAATTGTCCTTCATACGCGAACTCCTGGCCGACACTGCTACGGGACAACTTGCCTGATGGCGTGTTGCGGCTCATACCGAGGAAACGAGGAACGCCATCGCCGTCCTCACAACAATCAAATGCCCGACTGATAATCAAGACCGCCGAGAAGGTGCCAGAACCTGGTCGCTTTGCGCTCGACAACAACATTTTGATAGCGCTAAGCCCTTCGGTCGATCGGCTTGCGCGAGAGTCCGGGCTGGCTTGGGTCGCGCCCCTTACCTAAGCGTGTTGGTTGAGCCAGGGAGCCAGACTTTCCGCTAGGCATTTAGCCTTATCGCCTAGCGTCAAGTTATGTCCGAGTTCCGGTTCAACGCGATATTCAGCATTATAAAGCTTCGCAAGCGCTTCACCCGTAGGCGCTGGCGTCAAGATATCGAGCGCTCCTGAAACGATCTGGACCGGTACATTTATGCGCGCTGGGTTCACGGAGAGCGTAAAACGGGTAGCCTCGTAGCAGCGAACTGGAGACTCCGGAACGAGCAGGTCGTAGTAATGCTTGCTCCTCGCGGGATCGAGGGCTTGAAAAAACATGGTGTACGCCATCTCCCTGGGCGGCGGAGAAAACAGACTGTCCATGGATATCGGCATTTCGATTGGATCGGAGTTCGTCTCCCGCGTAACGACAGGCGCGAGCAGGAGAAGTGCCTTTGTTTCGTACGTCTGGGCATAGAGTTGACAGGCTAAGCCTCCCATTGAATGACCGACAAGCAGCGGGGGAGCATCGAATCGTTGGGTGACCTTGCGAATATCCTGCACTACATCAGCAATGGACATTCTGAGCAATTGATCGTGCTCGAGCGGTGCCGAACCGTTACGGCCGAGCCAATTTAATGCATGCACATCGAGGCCCGCAGCTGCAAAAGCCGGCGCACAATCTTGCCAAGCCCACGATGCTTGCGTTCCCCCGTGCACGCAAACAATCTTTCGACGCGGCGACCCGGACCCCGGCTCGGCACAGTACCTTTCAACGAGAATGCCATCGACTGAATATGTTTCCGGTGTGATCATCGCGCCATTACTGGCCATCGTACTCTCCATGCCTGTTTTACTGTTGTCGTCCCCGAGAACCGCTTTGAGCAGCGTCCACTGGCACAAGCCGGGCTGCACCGCTGCCCCTCGCGGCCAAGCCGTGGTGCGACATAAGATCGAAGCCCTTCGATGATTGTGCAGCGCGTACAATCTCATTCGGTTCGAGCTAAACTATTAGGTCCCTCCGTTCGTGCAGGATCGCACCCGCACGAACGTTTTGTTGTCGACCAAGCCTAGGGCCTTCGATGCACTGGTGTGGTGTTGCCGTTGCTCAACCATCGACCTGCTTCATTCCCTTTTCTCGAATCGAGATGGCTCACGAACAGGTATCAGCGCGGCACCCACCAACTTATCGATCTCTTGAGAGCCTCAAATGGTTTGGCCTCATCCTTTGCAGGATTGTGACTACCAAGCAGCGCTTCAGTTAGCCGGCACGCGATTACGTACATCAATGATACTCTTCGCGGCTCTCGGTTCAAGCGCCAGCACAAGCAGCGCCACGACGAATATGGCTTCCAGTGCGGCGAAAGCCAGGAAGCCGTGAGTGAATGAACCTCCCGTTTCGGTTAGAACCACTCCCATGATCCAAGGAGAAAGAAAGTTCGCACCCATGCCAAATATCTCTGCGTAGCCCACTGCGGCTGTAGCAATGGAGGGGGGATATTTTTCGCTGAGCAAGGAAAAGATGGCACCTCCTCCGATTACGCACATCCCGCTAAGTCCCGCGAACACCAGGAGCAAAATGAAGCTCATTGGATAAATCGTCGAGACTGTGAAAAGAAGTGCCGAAACCAAAGCGAGTAAGGCGCCAATTCTGATCATGACCGATTTTCTGACGTGATCTGATATATACCCGCCCACAGTCAAGAAGACCACTTGGGATAGCCCCATTGCCACTCCAATCAGGGCTGCGCTCTCTACAGGCATGTTTTGGACCTTGATGTAAGCGGGAACCACCCACGTCGCTGTGCCAGCAATCGCGCCGACACCGGAGCAAATTCCCAAGGCACTTACAAAGAACCACTTCTGCGCAAAGATCAGCCGGAAGGGCACGCGCGACGCAATCCCATCGGCTTCCTCCCACGCAAAGCCGGAATATCCGATCTCAGCTGGCCCGTTCCGGACCAATAGCCAATTTACCAACCCCATGACCAATGTGCCCGCGGCGAGCGTTCCAAAAAACGCCCTCCAACCAACAGCTAGGGTAAGCGGCACACCAACGGCAAAATCGAGTGTGATAGCAAGACTGTACGCCGCTAGCACCAAGCCGACGATGCTTGCTCTGCGGGATTGCGGGAACCAACCGAAAATCAGCTTCATGTTTCCCAGGAAAATGGCGGCATCGAAGAGGCCGATGAACAGCCGCAATCCGATAAGCTGAGCATAGCTTTGCACGAAGGTCTGTAACACCATTCCCACGCCGGTTCCGACAAGCCCGATAAGCAGCATATTTCGCGCACTCATGCGCGCGCTCGCCGGAGACCACGCAACCATGCCGAGTGCGTAAGCCAAGGCGAAGATGCCTTGTGCAAATCCAGCCTGAGCGTGATCGAGCTGCAGTGTCTCGGACACAAAGGAGATCACAGCAGCAAATGCGTACCAGTCGGCAGCGAGAAAAACCTCTCCAATGAGAGCGAGTGCAAGTATGGCTATCTGCCAACGCCAGATCCGCGCTTGGTCCTTTTCGGCGAGCATATTCAAGTTCATTTTTGTTTCCCCTTCTGCGACTGAAACGCAGCTCTTCCACCAAGCGGCCTTTACGCAAACACAATGCGCAGCCGTCTTTAATTCGAACGTTTTTTAAAGAGACCGCTCCCGAACCTGCTCTCGACTTCCCGGAAAGGCTTTCATTGAGCAGGTGCTTTGGCTCCCCTGCCTGTTGTGATATTCGCCTCGAGCTTGATCGCCAACGGCAGCAGTGACGTCACCACTCAGATTATTTCGTTTTTTTAGGCAGCGCTTCGCTTTTGGAGTAGATCGCGTTGTCGCGCCGCTTCGCGGCCGTCCCGACGCGAAACCGTCAAAAGTGTACAGCGGTGATCCGACGTCGAGCGCGGGCGAACGTCAGCTTAAAAAAGAGAACCTCGAGCAAGGGAAAACCGCTTCGCACTGGCGCGTCCTCTCGGTCGCCGGAGCATCGATCCTTCGGAAAGTCTGCCCCTTCGTCCGCGAGCCCGGGAGGGCGAGCCGTACGCGTCCGGCGAAGGCCCCGCGCAAACCGTTTTTGGCGGAAGGCTGATCGCGCTTAGGCGGCCTGAGCGATGCTTTGAGTGTGCGGATTGCAGACGATCCGAGTATTCTCCGAGCGGCGTCTAATAGTTGCTCGGGGCTTTGGCCCTTCTCGCGCTCATCGCGGTCTACTACTTCGGTTAGGAATGAACGGACCCGTCTCCCGGATCTGGCGAGCCACGCGCTCCAACAGATCCGGGAGCGCAAGCATCGTATCCATGTCGGCCTGACACGAGAAACCGTTGCCGTGCTCGCCGCCCATCACGATCAGCAGCACGCCGCCGCTTTGTGGGATCTCCCCACCACCGAGGCCGACCTTCTCGCGGATCTCGCGGCATAGCTCGTCATATTTGCCCTTTCCCAAGGTCATCGCTCGTCCTTTCGTCGCTCGCGGCTGGGAGTGTGCATCGCGGGCTGTCCAAAAGCCAGTCCGGACGAGACCGTATCGCGGTCTCGACAGTATCGCACTTAAGCGGCGTGAGCGACGCTTTGAGGCTGCCACTTCCAAGGGAGCAGTTCGTCAATGCGCTTGGCAGGGTGATCCGGCAGGCGCGCCAGCACGTCGGCAAGCCAAGCCTGCGGGTCGATGTCATTGAGTTTGGCGGTGGCGATGAGACTGTAGATGGCAGCCGCACGCCGGCCGCCCTCATCGGACCCGGCGAAGGTCCAATTTTTTCGTCCCACGGCGACCGCCCGTAGCTCACGCTCAGCAGCATTGTTCGACATGCAAAGCCGTCCGTCATCAAGGAAGCGGCTAAATGCATCCCAGCGGCTGAGACAGTAATTGATCGCTTTGGTCGTGTCGTTGTTCCTGGAGAGCTTGGCGCGCTGCTCGCGCAACCAGGCCTCCAGCTCGACGATCAGGGGGCGACTACGCTCCTGGCGCATACGCAAACGCTCCTGCGCAGTAAAACCGTTGATCTCGCGCTCGATGGCGAACAGGACATCGATGCGCTTGACCGTCTCGGCCGCGATCGGCGCCTTGGTGAGCCGTGCCAGATCAAAGAACTTGCGTCTGCCGTGCGCCCAGCATGCGGCCTCGATGATCGGGCCGCCCTTGCGATTGGCCTCGTAAAGCCTACCAAAGCCGGCGTAGGCGTCGGCCTGCATCAGTCCAGCATAGCCCGCCAGATGCTGCTCCGGATGCGCACCGCCACGATCGGGCGAGTAGAAGAACACGGCCGCCGGCGGATCTGGGCCGGCAAACGGACGGTCGTCGCGCACGTAAGTCCAGAGCCGGCCGGTCCGGGTCTTGCCCTTGGCCAGGACCGGCACTGTGGTGTCATCCGCGTGGATGCGCTCGGCTGCGAAGACGTGGCTCCGGATCGCATCGACCAGAGGCATCAGGGTTGCCGCGGAGGCACCTACCCAGTCCGCGAGCGTCGATACGTCGAGCTCGATGCCTTCACGCTGGTAGACGTCGCTCTGACGATGAAGAGGCAGGTGCAGGCCGTACTTGGCGAACAGGACATGGGCCAGCAGCTTGGACCCTGCACGCCCGCGCGCAATCGGATGCGAGGGAGCCGGCGGCTGGGTGATCGCTTCGCAGGCCCGGCAGACGAGCTTCTCGCGCACGTGCTGGATCACCTTCCACCGGCGCGGAACGAGCTCCAGCGTCTCGGTCACGTCCTCGCCAAGCTTGCGCAATCGGCTGTCGCCGCAGCATGGGCAGGTGGCAGGCACCGGATAGACAATGCGCTCCCGCGGCAAATGCTCCGGCAAGGGCCGGCGGGCTGGCTTGCGACGCTCGAACGATGGCACCACGATCTTCTCAGCTGCCATCTGCGCCGCGGTCTCGGCTTGCACGACGTTCTCCTCCAGATCGGCGAGCTGTAGCTCGAGCTGGTCGAGCAATGCGCCTCGCTCGGAGGACTGTCCGAACTGCTCGTGTCGGAGCTTCTTGATCGTGAGCTTGAGCTTCTCGATCAGCAATGTCCCCGCCTGGGCCTCAGCTTCCGCGGTCAAACGGGCCGCTCGCTCGGCGCGCAGCATCGCCTGCAGCGTGGTCACATCGTCGGGAAGAGAATCATCATTGCCCATCGCCGACCAGAGAATCACAAGACGCGATCTCTGTCCGAACCGATGATCCTGCCACCGATTCAAATCCCAGCGATCAGCCAGCCGCCTGCGGTCGCCACGTATGTTGCGGCAGCCGCCAGTCGATGCCCTCCAGCAGGTATCCAAGCTGGGCTGGGGTGATTGTCACCACGCCATCAGCTGACGACGGCCACAGGAACCGGCCGCGCTCCAGCCGCTTGGCGTAGAGCGACATGCCCAGTCCGTCGTGCCAAAGGATCTTGATCAGCTTGCCGCTTTTGCCACGGAACACATAGAGGTCGCCGCCGTGCGGATCTCGCTTGAAGGCTTCCTGCACCAGCAAGCCCAGCGAGTTCATGCCGCGACGCATATCGGTGTGGCCAGTCGCAATCCACACCCGCACGCCCGACGCAATGGGGATCACCGCAAGCGTCCATCTGCCAGCGCCGCCACGGCGGCGTTCAGCGTCGCCGCGTCGACCGCACCCGTGATCCGCATCCGAGCCCCGGTCGCAAACTCAATCTCGATCGACCCGCCGCTACCGGCCGGTGCGGCTGGACAAGGCGTCGGCTCTGATTCCGCGACCACTATCGCCGGTACGAAGCTAGGTTGATCGACGGCATCCTTCGGCTCCGGCCGAAACGAGCGTCGCCATCGCAGCAGCAATGAGCGCGAAACGCCGTACCGTCGCGCTGTTGCCGCCACCTGGCGCGGCGCCTGTAAGCTCTCCAGGACGATCTTGAGCTTCTCATCCTCGGACCAGCGCCGCCGCCGACCCGTGTCCACCACTTTAAGCCGTTCGACTTGGGCACTGCGCCTATCACTGTCCATAAGGACAGTTCTCAACAACACGCCTCATTCGGCAAGGCGGCCTTCACCGGACGGATACGGCGAGCCGCCGGGGATCAATCGGATCTACCTGCTCTATCGCGAGGAAGGGCTTACCGTCCGCAAGCGGCGGGCTCGCCGCAAGGCCGTGGAGACCCGTGCCCCGATCCTGATCGAGGCGAGGCCCAACGCGCGCTGGTCACGGGATTTCGTCCACGACCAGTTCGCCAACGGCCGGCGCTTCCGCATTCTCAACATCGTCGACGACGTCACCAACGAATGCCTGGTCGCCATTCCGGACACATCGATCTCGGGGCGGCGCGTGGCCCGCGAACTGACGGCAATCGTCGAGCGACGCGGCAAGCCAGGAATGATCGTGTCCGACCATGGCACCGAGTTCACCTGCAACGCCATGCTCGCTTGGTGCAAGGGCACCCGTCATCGATTGGCACTTCATCGCACCGGGAAAACCGATGCAGAACGGCTTTGTCGAGAGTTTCAACGGCCGGATGCGCGATGAGTTTGCTCAACGAGACCCTATTCTTCGATCTCGATGACGCCCGCGCCAAGATCGCCAATTGGCTCCCGACTACAATCTCCAGTCACGCTTGTCGCTGACATAACTGACACCAGCGGCCTACGCCGCCCACCTCATCGCAACGGACGATCGGCTGCGCAACCCCGACCAGCTCCGCCGATCATCCGTTGCTCCACCCACGCCACTTGGCGTACAACACCCCGAGACTCTAACTCCCGCTGGATGACACTTCAGTAGTAGGTCACAATCAGGACGACAGGTCTGATAATGGGGGCGCTCTATTGCGCAGTGTCTCGCGCGGGCCGCAACCGAAGCGTATTCGGTATGCACGCGCAAACTTACTCATGTCGACGAATCCCGCACTGCGCGCGAAGTCGCACACTTTGGCTTTGCCGTTGGCGTGCTCTAGTCGCATCATGACTTGATCAAGTCTGTAGTTCCGCAAATAGGCCATCGGCGAAACACCCCGAAACTGCCGAAACCCAATCTGAAGTGTGCGCGCGCTCACACCAACGTCAGCTGCAATTTCATCCAAGGACAGCTGCCTGGATGAGTGCACCTTGATGTAGCTTTCAGCGCGTCGCACATACCACGGAACGGCTGCTGGCTTTCTTAGTCTTTCAAGTTGACTGGAGTAGTTATGTGGTTGTGTCCATATCAATGCGGTTAAGAAGGCTGTTTCCAGACACCGATGAAATGGAGCTCTGTCGCACTGGCTCTCCGAAACGGCAGCTTCGGCCAGTAACACATCGATCAAGCCTCGCAGCGGGCGAACCGCATCTGAGCCAAAATGCATCTCCATGTCGAAACGAAGTGGCTTGCGTAGGTCCGCTCCGGTCAAAGACCTAAGGTGTTGCTCGGCCTTGACGCGACCTATCTTGATAAGGAGCTTAGTGCAATCGGCACTCCAGATCGACGAGAACGCGGTGTCAGGTGACAAAATGCATCCGGTGCTCGCATTCCCTATAACTTTGGCTACGCCTAGACTCGTGACACTTTCGCCCGAGAGGGGCACCTCAATAAAGAAGAGGTCATCCCCCATACTCTCGGCCCGGACCTCTAGCTCCGTTCCATAGCTGAGATGATTAATTGATATCGCCCCAATTTGAGCGCGGGATAATCTTCCGTTGAAGGCGTGACGATCCTTGAGGATAAGTCGGTGCGCGCTCAAAGAGCGGGAGCTTATAGAGATCATTTCGTCAACGTCAGCTGTACGAAATACCTGCGCTCCAAACATCTGCATCCCCTTGGTTCATACCAATCAAAAAGTACGTGGAAAACAGAGATTGCTGCGAGAGCTCGACCTTATGCCGGAAGCCAAGTGCTTTTGTTGGAGGGTATTTGCCTCCGATACCGATGAAAGCGGCTGATCATGGGCTTTAGCGTCTCCATGAAGAGAAACTTGATGTCACGTCCAAAGATCGAAGACGTCGTCGATATCGGCAGCGCTCTCGAAATCAGCCACCCGCATCACCTACAACCTTGAGAGCATGCGTCTCCAGGCGTTGCACTTGAAAAGACCATCACGGAATGTGTGAATGCGGCGCGTTTTCAGTGACCCGCCTAGCAACGAGTCGACCCGCCACAGATAGACTCCATGCGCACTCCCTCTTCACTTTCGCGTTTCGCGAACTGCAACATTATTTTATACTTAAAGTATTTTCGATATAAGCAACTGTCAAGTGCTTTTCGGCCAGGTGAGCATCGCGATGCGTCGCAAAAAGCTCCTCCATCCGCGTTTGCGGTGCATCACCCCGCACAAACTGGTCCGACCAAATGATTTTAACGAAAATAGCGGGCGTTCGACCGTGTCCATCGGCGGCTGGAGCGCCCTAATTGACGGCGATTGCCAGGCACGAAGCGGCACGCACTCCAACGCAGAATGCCGACGCCTCGGGTCGGAACGCTCATGATCATGAAGGTTGCGGCTCGCCGCGAAGTGATAGCGCCCCGCCGCAGGCAGCGACAGCCCGTCGGTCGATCAAATGACCTCGATCACGATCAGGACCCGTTCTCTGATGTTGTCAGCTCGCTCAGCTGTGGCGCGTTGTACATCTCATCGATGCAACGCCGCTATCGCGGCATTCGTTCCGGAACCTTACACACCCTGATGGCTCAAATCGTCGAGCAATACGGTCGTGGGCGACTCCTTCTCGATCAAGAAGTCGCAGATCGCGACATCAGACCGAATATGTCCTTGGTCGTTTCATTCTTCTCAAAAGTCTCTCAGTATAGCGTCGCTTGGTAGATGACCGGTGTGAGCTCCTCCATCTGCTCGTAGCTGTAGGGCGCATCGACGCATATGTCTTTGGTGACGCGCGCAATGCTCGCCATTTCTCCCTTCGCTACTTGCGTTGATGGATCCCACAGCTGGGCGCGAATGACCGATTTCCCACAGTGCATGAAGGCTTCATAAACCTTGATGGTGACCACAGATTTTGGAGGTTTATCACGAAAACTCATGCGCTTGAGCAGATCGGGATCGGTTGAGATGCTTGCTAGGCCATCTACGCGCAAGGTTTCCAGGCGTCCCGGCACGAGGAAGATCAGCTGAACCTTTGGATTGACCGCGATGTTTTGCATCGAGATGATTTGATTATTCCCGGGCCTATCAGGAAACAGGATTGTATGTGCGTCGACGACCTCGACAAATCCGGGCTGATCGCCTTTCGGTGAAACCGACGGACGGCCCTGCAAGTCGCTTGTCGCAAGCAGGCAAAACGGACTGCGCCGGATGAAGTCAGCATAGTGCATGTGAAGATAGTCGATGTGGGCCATCAATCCCAGATCGAGGGGGGGGCCGTAACGCTCGCGCAATGCCGCACGCGGATCTTCTAGGTCGCTAGGACCAGAAACATGCTCCAACGCTTCTGTCATGAACGAGATTTCCATCCACCGCGCTAGGCGCTGCCGTTGCGTCCTATTCTCGATAAAAAAAAGGCTATCCAAGGCGAGGTAAGCCGTCAATCAGACGAAAAGGACGCTTTAGGCCACAAACGAATCAGATGCTCAGAAAGCGAATTGTCGTGGGGTGTGCGACCCGCTTTATCTGTGGACTTCATCGACCGACGAAGTATCGCGCGGTCGACGTTTTCCAAGTTTTTGCGAAGATGTAGTCTGTGAGTGCGGTTGAGCTTTGCAGCGCTATCTATCTCGAATATCCGAGACAACAGTAACCTTGGCCCCCTCGTCAGTTGAGCTACCGGCCAAATCATCAGCTAGGTTGCTCTCGAAGCGCCCACCTGAACCTTCGTCATGCCCCGCTCAACCTGTGCAGCGACGAGGTCCCGATGGCACGTTCGGATTGGCCATGAACCACATCGGCTTGTCCTCGTTTTGCTCAGCGGGATGATAACAAGCTCCCGTCGAGAGCTTCAGATCCTTAGACCAACCTGCACAGCGCCAGGACTCCCGCTAGCGCGCCAAGGCTTTTGCCAAGGGAGGCGAAGTTCAGTGAGCATCGATTCCGAGGAGATCATGGGACGGCCTCCGGCCCCTCTCACGATTACCTTGAGCTCACGATTACCTCGAGGAGCCTCTGCCCTTTTCCGCGAATAGGTTCTACGTGGCCGACGCCGCGAAATAACAATCGTCGGGCTTCGGCGGCGTGGCCGCGCAACTCGCCTCAGGACCAAATATCGCCAGGATGGTCGGAGCTGCATTGGCTGCCGCCGAACTCAGGAATGTTTCGAAAAGGCTGTGATGCCCGGTTTACCTTGGCTTGCCGGCAAAGTCCGCATGCGTGACGAAACTAAGTTACCCAAGCGCGATCTGCTATCCTGGCTTCGCCAAATTCAAGTGAATCGTGAGACCAATCGAAAATGGCCGCCGCAACGAGCGGCGGCCAAGTCTTGGGAGGAGCAGACTGCCGGTCTGCTAGCGGGACTTATGATCCGAGATCGAACAAGACGAGCTTTGATCGGAGGCCCTTAAGAGAGGTGCCGATATGCGGCAATCCCCGGTGCAGTTAGCAGCAGGGCCGTCTGGATGATTGATGGCTAGAAACCCTAGGTCAAAGTACCGATCGCTCCAGCCAATCGGCAACTATACCAGCCGTCTCCTGCCATCTGGGCTCAAGTAGTAAATTATGCCCACGCCCTCGAAAGTAGCGATAGTCGGCGCCGTAAAATTCCGCCAATGCCCGCCCAGTATTGGGGGGTGTTAACCCATCCAGTTCCGCCGCGAGGACCAGGACCGGACCCGATATGCGAGTTTTGTCGATGGATACCGTACAACGTGTCGCCTCAATCACCGCTTGCGGCGACTCAGCGCAGAGCAGAGGGTAATAATGCTCGGCTTCATTCTTTGTCAGCCCCTGAAAGAACATATGCAAGGAGTCCTCCAATGACGGGGGACCCCAGGGTTGGGCCATATCCACCGGTATCTCAATGTTCATACCGGCAACTTCCTTGGGTACCACTGACGCGGTCAGAACCAGAGCAGCAACTGGGTTCTGCTCAGCATACTTCTGAGATGCGAGCCCGCCCATGCTGTGGCCGATGACGATCGGCGGAGTGGCAAACCGGCTGGCCACATGGCCAATCTCCTCGGTTACATCGGCAATGCTACGCCGGACGAACCGTTCTCTCGGAAGGGAATCCGACCCATTATGACCGTACCAGTTGAGTGCGTGGCACTCCCAACCAGCATCTGCAAAGTATGGCAAGAACTTTTCCCACGACCAGCTTCCATGACATCCCCCATGGACAAACACAATCGGCGGCCGCTGGTCTGATTTAGCTGGCTCAGCCGTTTCAACGCGAACACCTTCGACTTTATATTCTTTGCTGCGACTCATTTCCGTACGCTCCTATGCTTAACTGTGTTGTCACAATCGCAATGCGCCAAAGCGCGCTGCATCTCGGTATTATGCCCCTCGAAATTGTCGTATTCCCCTATCCCTGAAACAGTTTGAGTCAACCGATTCAGCTGGGGCGGATGGCTCTAAGCCTTTCGAAGGACGCGAAGAACCTCGCCCGCGAGGTTCTTCGCACAGCGGACCCCAAACCACGCGATCAAGAGGCGTCTGCCATACGTCTTAAAGCCGGTGCAGAAGCGCCGATGTTTTTCCCGCTTGCGTCGATCGGATATTGGATATTGGGCTCGGCCTTCGTGATCAGCACAATTGTCTCGTTGACTGAGGTCTCGATGTGCACCTCGCCTGGCTCGACAAAATAGTAGTCCCCCTGCGCCGAGAACGCGTTTCTCTTCCTTGCTCTCCCACACCATCGAGCCAGATACGATAACACACTGACCCAGGTCTCATGTCGGTGAATATCCAGCCGGTGTTTGGCGGGCATTTTAACAAGAGAGACAGATACGCCTTCTCCATCATACCACATCTTGCAACGATCAATCGTGTGCCCCACTACTTTTTCCGTAATCCATCCCCGGTCCTTCACTTGCGTGAACTTGGCCATCTCATGCTCCCTGTGTGTATTCGTCTCGAACTACTGGCAGCGAGCATGCGTCAAGAACTCCGGTGCAAACGTGCCAACGGCGTCAGCCTCATCTATCTCCATTGCTCAATGCAAGTCCGTGCGAGCAAACGGCAACTTTTTGTGCGTATTTAGCCCAATTGCTGCGTGTGGGGGGCACGCGACAATATTGGCTATGTCCGGTGTTTCTATTTATCGTTCTGGTCTGGAGACGCGATCAAACGGAACGCGACGCAACCCTTGTCGGTTGAGCGAGGCGGAGACGTCATTCAGGAAAGAGAATCAGCAGCAAAGTTTTTGCAGATTTCGTCTCCGACCTTATCTCTGGAGCGGCCACAATTATCGACCTCACGGTTCCGCCTGGCCCGAGGGCGCGTCTTGAGGGCGCGAAGCGCCGCCATGAATATTTATTGTGGGGAGAAGCGCGTGGACTTTGACTATGTAATCGTCGGCAGTGGAATCAACGCGCTCGTGGCTGCCGCGATGTTGGGCAAGAAAGGCGGCGGTGCTCGAACGCAATCCGGAAATCGGGGGGTGTCTACGCACAGAAGAAATCACTTCTCCCGGCTTCATTCATGACGTGATGGCGACGACCTTGGTTCTCTTCCGTGTCTCACCGGCGCATGCTCTACTCGGAAAGGATCTTGAGGCACGTGGTTTGAAGTGGGCAGATTCCCCGGTACCAACAGGCGTATTGATGCCGGACGGTACCAGCGTGATCTTCGCCATGGATCGCAAGCGAAACGTCGCCACCTTCGAGGCGCTCGCGCCGGGGGACGGCACGACTTTTTCGCGCGAGATGGACGAATTGGGCGCCGACGCAGGGTTCCTGTTCGGCCTGTTGGGCGGTGAACTATGGTCACTTCGGACGGCGAGGCTGATCGCGCGAGAGGTCTGGCGGCGTGGTCTGCGCGGGCTCGCATCCTGGTTCGGTGAGGCGTTGACACCCGCGCGCAACTATCTGGAGAGTACCTACACATCAGCAGCTATTCGAGCTTTGTGGGCGCCGTGGGTGCTCCACACGGGGCTTGGACCCGAGGCTGCTTACTCTGCATCCATGGCAAAGGTCATCGCGTTTGCGACCGAGGCGGCGGGTTGCCCAATCGCGGTGGGGGGCGCGCGATCGCTGCTCACGGCTTTCGAGCGCCTGATAACTGATCAGGGCGGCACGATCCGCACCTCAGCCGAGGTCGACGCCGTACTGCCCGGACCGAAGCGGCGCGCCAGCGGCGTTCGTCTTGCGAGTGGCGAGATCTTGGCTGCACGCAAAGGCATTCTTTGCTCGGTCACTCCCCAACAGCTCTACGGACGCCTCTTGGCCGGCTGGAAGGAAATGCCTCATGAAGTGACTGAAGGGCTGCGGCGCTACCGCTTCGGCACTTCGGCAAAGGTAACATGCAGATCCACTACGCGTTGTCGGCGCCGCCGCACTGGAAGGGCGATCCAGAGCTCGGGAAAGTGGCTTTGCTTCACCTCACATCCGGCATCGATGGCGTTTCGCGCGCAGCGAACGAGGCAGAACGCGGGCTGCTACCTAGTGAGCCGACCATCTGTGTCGGACAGCCGACCGCTCTCGATCCGACACGGGCTCCCCCGGGTGAGGCGATACTCTGGCTACAGCTACCGGAGGCACCCTGCAAAGTGAAGGGAGATGCCGCAGGAATTCTGCAATCGCCGGAGGATGGCATCTGGACGGAAGCGCTGCGCGAGGCATATGCCGACCGAGTTGAGCGACGCTTGGCTACGCACATCGAGAATTTCGCAGAAATCAAGATCGCCCGCCGCGCATACTCTCCGACCGATCTAGAGAAATTGAATGTCAATTTGGTGGGCGGCGATCCTTACGGTGGCTTCTGCGGGATAGATCAATTTTTTATCTGGCGCCCATTTAAGACGAGCGTCAATCACCACACCCACATACGCGGCCTCTACCATATTGGCGCATCCGTCCACCCTGGTCCCGGCCTCGGCGGCGGCTCCGGCTACTTGGCCGCGTCGGCGTTGGACTAACCAAAGAACGGTCCATAAAAAACGGTTCTCGGGCGATGTCGTCCGCGAGCCCTAGGGGCACAACGCCCTACGGCAGAGCCTTGGGGACATCGGACCCAATTCCCTATCTTGCCACGATCCAAGATCGCGTTCCTAGCTTTGAAACGACAATTTTGCTGTAAGCCCTGGACCCCCGGATTTTACAGCAAGTGATCTCATCGGTGCTTGTCTGGAGTAAGGGCGAACGCTGATGGTTATCACCCCGCGCAGCTCTACAGACTACGCCTGATCTGAACAATTCACGGGACGATCGGGAGGCCGCTCATCCAAGGGCGCGGTCCGAGCCCTTGATCAGGGCCTACGCTCGTATAGCCACCATCGACCGCGATGTCGGTGCCAGTCATAAAGCTCGCAAGCTCCGAGCAGGCGAAGAGGACCGCATTCGCAACTTCATACCCCCGACCGATCCGCCCTAGAGGATGAAGAACTGCGCCCCGCTCGTCGGCCTTGTCGATCGACCCCGTCGAGGACTCGACGCTCGGAGACCATGTTACGGCCGGCGAGACCGAAAGCACTCGGATGTTCCGGGGCGACAAGGTGACGGCAAGGTTCTTGGTAATCTGCAGGATGGCTGCCTTCGAGGCCGGATATAACATGCGGTTGGCCGCGCCGGTCTTGCCCCCGATGCTACCGATATTTACGATGACCCCGCCCGCTTCGGGCATACGTTCTGCTACCTTCGCGCTGAGTATCGCCGGTCCAATCAGATTTACGTCCAACAAACGATGCCATTGCTCGCGAGTCGCCGCGAGCCCGGGGTCATCGTAAATGCAGGCGTTGTTGACGAGACCATCGATGGCCCCGAACAGGCCTATGACTTTCTCGACGCATACCTCAATATCCCGATCGGAAGAAAGATCGGCCTCAACGAAGCGTGCACGAGCTCCCAATGCCCGCTCCAACGCTTTACCCTTTTGGGCGCCCCGCCCCACGATAGCAACGCAGGCACCTGCCTCGATCAAGCGCTTCGCTATGTCGGCGCCGAGTCCCTGGGTCGCACCCGTAACGATCAGATTCTTGCCATCAAGACGTATCATTGGAATTTTGCCAGAACGAGATCACTGACGGTGGTAACGGATCCAATGAGGCCGATGTTGAACAGCGCTGCCTCGTGCACGTCGCGCCGCGATGCGGAACATGCGTCCTCAGCAACGATCACATCGTATCCGATATCCGCGGCATGCCGCGCCGTGTGCTCTACGCAAGAATTTGTGGCAACGCCCGACATAATAAGACGATCCGCTCCAATCTCGCGGAGCCGCATTTCAAGCGAAGACTCGTAGAAGCCATTCACTCTATTGTGCACCACGACGGTCTCGTTCGGTAACGGAGCAAGTTCCTCAAAGAATTCTGAGCCCCACTCGCCCTCAATGACTGCACCGAGCGCAACAACGTTGCGGAATATAGGCGCATTCTCGCGAAATGTGCCCGCGATAGCGGATCTTGCCGTGCGAACATGCACGATTGGCAGCCCCAATGCTCGAGCACCGCCCAGCAGGCGTCTGGCCGCATCGATGACCCCAGTTCGATTAGTCGCATCCTGACCAAACCCAAGCCGAATTTTGCCATCTGGATGAAGGATGTCGTTTTGATAATGCAGGGCGACCAGAGCCGTGCTCCGCAAGCTCGGTCCCATCAAATACACACCTCGAGCGCGTTGTGAATACCATCGCAGTTTATCAGGTCGACCCGCTTCTGCTGAATCCTCCATTGGTTGTCGACAAGTATGAGCGAGTGCGTATAGTGGCCCGCTTGCTGACGCAAGTCGCGTCGCGCGCGCCACTCAGTCAGTTGGAACGTCGAGCGCACCCTCAACTGACCCAGGCTTTTTGCCCCCGACAGGATCATGACGTTTCCAACGACGCGCGCAGTACGCGTCACGGGCAGCTGCGACCAGGCGTGGACATGCTCCAGCCGACGTCGCCTGACTTCGCGCATCATTCCATCCTCGTAGAACAGTGAGGCGTGATTGAGCGGGTCCAATTGGCCGTGGGTTAGTGGCACCCAGTAAGTGCCGTCATCTGTGAAGAGCGCTTCCCACCCTTCCCAGTCTCGGTCATCTAGAAGTGCGGCTTCGCGGTAGAGATACTGTTCGATCTCGTGCTGGAATTCCGGGGTCGTCTGTGTTGCGAGCGCCGACCCAGCGTCCTGTAGCTTAATCGCCTTCATCTTCGTGCACCTATTCCGCCGCCATCACGCGTCCGTTGGACGCCCTGCTCGTTGGTTGCTTCATGTACTTCTTCCAGGCGGCGAATTGGTTGCGCATGGGAAGTTCGGTTACGCCCTTGCCGATTATCTCGTGATCACCGCGGATATCCTTTCCGTAGTTGCGGTGCTGACTAATCCACTGGCCACCGTCAGAAAGCATGCCCTCCTGACAGCGACGGTAGAGGTCAACGTCGTCAACCATCACGACTGACGAAGGGGAGTTGACGATGTTGGTATAGTTGATTGTTCTCTGGAAGAACTCGTCCGTCGTGCCCGCCAGCCTGAAGGTGAAGAATTCGATCATGGTCCGGTTAACCGCCATCGGGCGGATAACGCGCATTTGCTGGAATCCGACATGAGGCGAACAGCTCGGATACAGCACGGTATTATGCCGGTTGATTTTCAAGATTTCCTCGGCGCGTTCCTTGCCATAAGCATCGCTCAACTGTTCCCGGTACTCGACCGAAATCCTGTCGCCGGGAGCGTTGAAAATGGCGTCGAAGTAGCTGTGGCCATAATCGTAGCAACGAAAATCGAGCGATTCCCAAAAGGCGTTCGGCTCGCCATTGCCCTCGATAATATGAAGCTGAAATGGAGATTTCCCACCGAAACGGCTGCTTGCCGTCTGCTTGGCGGCCGTCCACGACGACTCGTGTGTGGCGGGCGCGTGGGCCGTATCATTCATATTTTCTAGAAACAATTTCCAGTTGCTTTCTTGCCAGACGCGCTGGACCCCCCCCGCGACGATCACTCGTCCTTCGGGGGCACGATCGGCGAAGTTGTCGAGCGTGGTGATCGCGCCGCCCAAAAACGTCTTCAGGTTCGGACCTTCCTTGCTCAGGCTTGCGAACACGAACCCCCGATGGGATTCCACACGCGCAACCGACTGGATCGAGAAGTCCTCGCCTTTCGGGTCGAAACCGGTCCCGTCATACCAGCTCCGGTGCGGAACGCCCATCAGGGCTCCATCGAGCTTGAACGTCCAGGCGTGGTATGGGCAGCGGAAGATCGGCCCGGTATTGCCGCAGCCTTCAGCAACGACCTTGGCGCCCTTGTGCGGACATCGGTTGTGCAGCACGTGGACATTTCCCGCCTTGTCGCGCACCATGATTACAGGGTCCCTGCCGACTACGGTCGTCCAATAGTCCCCTGCATTGGGGACCTGGCTCTCATGCCCCACATAGATCCATGCACGTCCGAAGATTCGGTCCATCTCAATCTCGAAGATCTCGGGATCGGTGTAGACATCCCGATGAACGTGATCCGGATAAACCAGCCTATCAATTCGCGATTCGAACGTGTCTTTCTGCATGGGGGGATTCCTTTTGATCAGGGTAATGATGAGGTCTCGTCTA
Organism: Bradyrhizobium sp. CCBAU 53338; assembly: GCF_015291665.1. Lineage (NCBI taxonomy): Bacteria > Pseudomonadati > Pseudomonadota > Alphaproteobacteria > Hyphomicrobiales > Nitrobacteraceae > Bradyrhizobium > Bradyrhizobium sp. CCBAU 53338. The sequence continues at coordinate 3,208,065 of NZ_CP030048.1, read as the reverse complement.
GGCGAGACGCTTCTTGCCTATCGAAATCAATGCCGCGAACGAGCCTTTTCAGATCCTCCTTGGTGCTTTTGAGACGTCGGACCGGTCCGCCATTAAGTGAACTGCACTGATGTCGTTGAGCGCAACTTTTTGACCCGGGTCGCTCCGCCGTTTGGAGGCCATTGAAAATACGACTGAGTGACCCATGACTTCTGGTCTCTAGGGTATGTCGCGCAAGGCGACATTCGTATCAGAGAGTATCTCGGCGGCTGCAAGCAGCCCGCGCTCGACCAGACGCCTGCCCTGCACAAAATCCTTGGTCGCATTGACGCAGTCCAAGGCAATGATTCGACTCTTCTTGAGATAGATCACCGAGAAGGAGCGCGATGCCGGGTTTCCGCGGACCACCTCCGCGTCGTACCCCATCGATAGACCAATTGTCTGAAGTCGCAAGTCATACTGGTTCGACCAGAACCATGGCACGGCGCGATAGGGGTTCGGCTCTCCCACGATAGACTTTGCCGCCGTCATTGCCATGTCGTTGGCGTTCTGCACTGATTCCAGCCGGATTTCGTCTCCATCCGCAAATGTGCTCGTATGGAGCGCGCAGTCCCCGACGGCATATATGTCAGGAAGTGTCGTGCGGCAGCACTCGTCTACGACGACACCGTTGCCGTAGCGAGCACCCGCGGAGATCAGCGCGTCGATGGACGGGGTAATGCCGATCCCGACAATGACCATCTGACAATCCAGCGCCTCGCCTGAGGCCAGGCAAACCCCAGCCACACGCCCCTGCTCGCCCTCTATCCGCTGCACGTCGACGCCGAGTTTGATTTTAACGCCATGCGCTCGGTGTTCGGCCTCGTAAAAGCGCGAAATCGTCGGCCCCGCCACACGCGCAAGTACACGATCCTGCGCCTCTAAGACGGTGACGTCCTTGCCCAGCTTCGACAGAACAGCGGCGGTCTCGAGGCCGATGTAGCCGCCGCCGATCACGACAACCTTCTCGACCCCGTCTCGGTGTGAAAGGATCGCGTCTACATTGGCCCGCGTACGCACGACGTGGACGCCCTTCAATTCTCCCCCATGACAAGGCAGACGTCGCGCGCGACCTCCTGCCGCCCAGATCAGCGCTCCGTATGCGATCACGCTGCCGTCGTCGGCAATCACCTTCTTGTCGGCGGGATCGACCATGTCAACCTCACGACCCAGCAGCATGTCCACCCCGTGATCCTGCCAGAATCGCGAGGGGCGCAGCAGGATCTGTTCGAACTGCTTCTCCCGCGACAGATAGTCTTTCGAAAGCGGCGGTCGCTCGTAGGGGAGGTCCGGCTCGTCGCCGACAATCGCGATCGTGCCGACGAATTTGTGTTGCCGGAGCGCGATCGCTGCTTGGGCACCCGCATGGCCCGCTCCGACGACGACGACGTCGTACCGTTTCGTGAAATCCTCGCGCGTCAGAGCCTTCATCTTAATCTTCTGGAGCCACTGTAAGCCTAAGACCATCGAGATCGTCGCAGCATCTGAGCTGACAGGCCAGCCGCGATGCTTCTGTCCGGTGCTGAGAACCGTCCAAGAGCTCCCTCTCATCAACGCTCATTGGCGGAAGCCGATCAACAAACGATGGATCGACGTAGACGTGGCAGGTGGCGCAAGAACAGCAGCCACCACAGACAGCCAAGATCTGCTCCACTCCGCTGTCGCGGATGACTTCCATGACACTACGATTGCCCAACCCCTCGCCAGAGAGCTCGTGCTCGCCACCCGAACGATCGATTACTACCAAGCTCCGCATTGCCGACTGCTTTCCCTGCTCCAAAAACACCCAAGCGATGTGATTGCGCTTTTCCTTCACCGACGTCGCAAAGCAAAGCCGGAACTTCCGCGTCCCGCGACGCGTATAACTGCACTGACCGACCCTCTCGCCGGCACGGCACATCGTGGAAACGTTAGCTGAGCTTAACCCTGCATGACAATCGAACGCGCTCCGAGCACTGCCCTAAAAGCGAATGGTATAAGCCAACGACGAACCGTTTAGCTTTCCCTCCGATAGGCTCTCAGCTAGGCCCAAGGACGCCGCCCGTATCCCGGCGCCAAAGGACTTTCCGATGGCTACTCAATGCTCGCATCTTCATTGCGATGATAGTGACCATCGCAACCCCACTCACTGAGGTCATCGTCTGGAAGCTCGCGGGCAATCCAACGCCGAGAGCAGTCGTTCGATCACAATCTTGCCTTAGCGAGGCGCCATTTTGCATGGTTGGCTCATGCGAACTCCTGGAGACGGATGACTTAGGAATTCGATACCTCTTTTTCCAATGCACTCTTGATCTTTTAGATCGTTTGGAAATTCGCAGCGAATGCCGTTACAGCAGCGTCGTAACGACCTTCTCATGTGTCACGTCATCGAGGCCTGCTGCACCGTTCTCCCGCCCGTAACCGGACGCTTTCACTCCGCCCCACGGCAGTCGCGCATCGATCAACCCAAAGCCGTTAATCCACACTGCGCCGGTCCGAATCCCACGGGCCAGAAGGTTTGCTGCCCGTAGATCACGGCTGAATATTCCGGCATTCAGTCCATATTCGGTCGCATTCGCGATTTGGAGCGCTTCCTCGTTCGAATCGAATGGAATCAAAACCCCAACCGGGCCGAATATCTCTTCGCGCGCAACACGCATATCATTATGCCCCTTGAAGATAGTTGGCTGCACAAAGTAGCCGTCGCGTTTGACGCGCTCACCGCCTGCAATGAGCTTCGCGCCTTCGCTGCGCCCGGTGTTTATATAGCCGAGCACTCGATCGAGGGACCGCTGTGTAGTTAGTGGGCCCATGGTGGTGGCTGCGTCCAGTGGATCGCCAAGAACCTGCTGCTTGGCAACCGTACCGAGTGCCTCGGCGACCGCGTCCAGGCGCGACCGATGAACCAGAATGCGTGTTCCGGCGGCGCAGATTTGTCCTTGGTTAGCGAAAAGACCCATGGCTAGAAACGGAATCGCTGCGTCGAGATCGGCATCTCCAAGCACGATCATTGGCGCTTTGCCGCCCAGTTCCAGAGTAATCGGCTTGAGCAGCTCGGCAGCTTCCTTTGCCAGGAGTCGGCCAACGGCTCCCCCGCCGGTATAACTGACTTTCGCGACGAGGGGATGCCGCAGCAGCGCCATGCCCGCGACGGGCCCATAACCGGAAACGACGTTGAACACGCCATTGGGAACTCCAGCTTCGGCGAACAGCTTGGCGATATACAAAGACGTGAGGGGTGCCTCTTCAGCCGGCTTTAGCACCACGGTATTGCCTGCCGCGAGAGCAGCGGCGCATTTCCAGCCGATATACATTGTCGGCGCATTGTACGCACCGATGCTTCCAACCACGCCGAGCGGTTCGCGGATTGTGTATGACAGGGTCGGCCGCCCAAAAGCGCCGGCCGTGGGTATACTGCGTCCCTCGAGCTTGTCCGCCCAACCCGCGTAATAGCGAAGCGTATCAATGGTGTTCGGCAGATCAACATTCGCGGCCATTCCAACCGGCTTACCGTTGTCCGTCGCCTCCATTGCCGCAATGAGATTCAGATCGCGCTCGATAAGATCGGCTACGCGAAACATCAACTTGCCGCGATCTGCGCCGCTTAGGCGGCGCCATGCGCCTTCTTCGAATTGGCGATGAGCGGCCTGAACGGCGGCATCTATATCACTAGCGTCGCCAGCTGCAACGCTGGCCATTTTCGTGCCCGTCGTCGGATTGATGACGTCTAGAACCTCGCCTTTGGATGCTTCACGAAAGGCACCGTCAATGTATAGATTGGGTTGAAGAGCATCCTGGAGCGATACTGGCGTAACATGCAAGCTCATTTTCAAAGACTCCCTGGAGACTCGCGACGTAAGCCGCGGGTGGCACGGCGCCAGCTCTATAAGTCTAGGAAGCAGATCTGCGAACCTTCGCCAATAGTGAAGGTTCACTAAGGATATTGGATTAACGGTGACACGGGCGAGCCAATGAGCCTCTATCGCTCCACCCCTCCCCTTTGTAATCAAGCGGAAGCTGGGTGGTGAACAGCTCCAAGAGCTGGCACCAAACGCTTAAGAAAAATGCGGTCTTAACAGCCTCGGGTCGGCGGGATCTTCGTCACAAACAAAGCTCGCTTTCAGCCCGTCGAAAATTTGGACCTCCTCACCGATCCCGCCCGTAAATGAAGAGCTGGGCGTGAACCCGCGAGCCGGACCAGGTCAGCAATTCAGGTCAAGCGCGCGTATCATCTCAATCTGATTGTGAGCACCGAGTTTCGCGCGGATCGACCGAAGCTGATTGTCAACTGTATTGGGAGATTTTTCCAAAACCTTCGCAATGGATTTATAGCTGAGCCCTCGAGCGGCCAGCTCCGCCACGGCCCGTTCAGCGGCCGTGAGCGTGACATTCAATCCACTAGGGTGCTCCAAGCTTTCGGCAACGAGCGGCGACAGAACGCTTGCGACAAAGAGGTCGAAGTATGCAATGTCCCTAGAACCCCAGAGCTGAGGGTCTTCCGTCTGGTCAACGCAGACTATGCCAAAAGGCCGATCTGCAACCTGCAAGCGGCGCGCTATCTTGACGCGGATTCTGAGTTCCTCAATGGAGCTTTTCAATCGGCGGGAAATTGGATCATGCGCGGTATCGATTTGAACTGCGCGACCGGATTGCCACACGATCTGAAGGCCAGGCTCTCGATTTGGCAGCGAGTAACCCGATATTTCCGGCACACTGCAATCCAACCGGTGTCGCGCCGCGCACGGTTGATAGATGAGATCGGACGGCGATCCAAATCCGATGTCCGCCCTAGTCGCATTGAAGCGGTCGATTAGATGAGCCAGCGCGATCTGCTGCATTTCATATGGCTGCTCGATGTAAAGCAACATATGGGCGCAGCAATCAAGCATCGAAGTTGGAAGATCGTCTCGCCGAACGTCTAAATAGTTTCGTCGAAGCCACTCTAATCTTTGCTTAGAAACAGCTCCAATCAAGGCGCCCTCACTATACGCAATTTATCGCAGGCAAATCGCACGGAAGAGAGCGAGAAGCCGCGAACCGCTGCGTCGATCACGCGTTCGACCACCGAGCTGCTGCCGATTTGGTGGACACCAAGTTAAGTCAATTCGATCATGCGCCCGCACTCAATCGGCCGCAGATAGCCGATGGTCGCGCGCCGGCGGGCCGTGCTGTAAATCGTGCGATGTAGTAGCAACCTGGGCTCGCGCCTCATCTCTGGTCTCGTAGGTTTTGGCGTCGGTTGCGACATTGTCGGTTAACGTTGCAATCCCAAGCGCATGCCCTGACTATCTCGACCTCGGGCTGAGATTGGCAATGATATCGCAAGCGTCGCGCATCATCGTCTCGATAACCACGGCGGCCGGTTCGATCCCTTTGATGACGCCAACACCTTGCCCGCTGCATAGGGGCATCTGCTCTATGTCGGCGACGGCGGACGCCAGCGGAACGAAGCTGCTGAAGCGGTGCATAACGATACGTTGACCAGCCATCGTCATCTCGCCGACGACCGGCTGTGACTCGCCATCACTTGGAACGGCATTCTCGCGATGAGCCCACTCGCCCACTATCTTGTTGACAACGACACGCATCGGGTTGAACCCACCCATCTGCCTGCCCCAAAGGCTGGTCAACGTCGTTTCGGTACCGCAGGCGCGCGTCAAGCGCTCCTTGTACTCAGCGGAGACGTCCGCTTCCGTCGTCGCTACCATTCTCGTGCCAACCCAGACACCATCAGCACCCAAGGCCAACGCTGCGGCTACACCGCGCCCGTCGGCGATACCTCCCGCGGCAAGCACGAGCGCCGGAGCAACCGCGTCAACGATCGCCGGAACAAGTACGAATGTCGGAAGGCTGCCATAGTTGTGTCCACCAGCCTCAGTCCCTTGCGCGACTATCAGATCGATGCCGTCACCCACGGCACGGCGAGCATCGTCAACCGAACCAACCTGCTCCCAAATCTTGCACCCGGCTCGATGTAGGCGTTCGATCCATTGTCGACGAGGGTGTCCCCAGTGAAAGGAGACGATCGCAGGTCGCAGCTCCTCGCAAAGCGCCATGTGACTCTCATCGGTCAAAAGTGTAATGAAGTTGAGGTTCAAAGGTGCATCTACCGCCGCGCGAATTGCCGCGACGTGCTGAGCTACCACCGGGGCCGGAAGCGGGCCAACGCCGTACGCACCAATACCTCCAGCTTGACCGACTGCGATGGGGAGTGCCGGGCTTGAACCAGCGAAGGCCATTCCGGCGCAAGCAAATGGATAACGTACTCCGTATTCACGAGTGAATTTCGTTTCGATTGTGTGTTGAGCGGCCATGGGGTCCCCCTTGGGAAAGTGGGCCAGCTGATTGAGCGGAAGTAGCCAGCTGAAGGGTTTGCAATGCTTTCCAGATGGTCGCGACTATTCTCCGATGCGGGCGGATCGAAGTTCACCTACAGAGGATTGGATATCGCACGAAGGCCGTCTCAAACGTTGCATTGCAGCAAAAGCTCCGCCTGGAGATGGCCACGCCGCGCTGCAACCCCTGGGTGAGCCCCGAAGGAAAGCGAACAACATTCGTCGACTCCAGATTGAAGTTGATGTTACTGTCGTCACAGGGAGGAGAAGCCGTGCCCCGTGACGAGCTTCAATACTATCCGGCGCCAAATACGCCGGCTTGGACGACAGTGCTTGATTCTTTGGCACTGCGCGCAAGTGCGCATCGGCAAGATCCTTCGGCTCCGTTTGCTGGCGCTACGCACAGCGCGGATGCTGACGTTGATGCGTGGCAACAACGACTTCGCAAGACTTTTTGCGATTTGGAAATCGAACCCTTTAGTGCGAGCAGCTTTTCGGCGCGCCTGAGCACTTTGGACAGAGGCGAACTGAAAGTCTCTTTTCTCCTTGCACCGGGTCAGTCTGCCACTCGTTCGATGATGGGTATTCGCAAAGCGCCCGTCGAGACATTTTTTCTAAATATTCACCTACACGCAAATGGCTTCGTGGAACATCGGGACGGCGTCTCACAAATTAATGCAGGCGAGGCCGTGTTGATTGACGCAATGCAACCGTACAGGATCAACTATCGTGATCCGTTCCGCGCTGCATGTATCCAATTTCCACAGAGCTGGCTTAGAGAACGTGGCGAAAGCAACCTCGACTCTTCGATAGCTAGACGGTTGCCGCGAGATACCGGCGCGCCTCGTGTGCTGGCTGCGGCCGTAGAGACGCTGATTGAGTCTAATGTACCAGGATCGAAAGACGACATCTCGGTTGAACTGTTCCTAGACGTGCTTTCCACTAGTCTTAAAGGGGCCGAATGTGGCAACGGTCCACTGGCTGCCGGAGTTGCCATGCGCGCGGGACTGCTGCGTCGTTACTTGGCGCAGACCTATCGAGAGGAATGCCTAACACCGGCGATCGCGGCGACAGCCTTGGGTTGGTCAGTTCGCAACTTGCACAAGATATGCCAGGATAGCGGAACAAGCTTCGGCAAGATGTTGCTCAATATGAGATTGGCGGCTTCCGCCCAGAAGCTCGTGTCAGCAAAGCAAGGTCAGCAGCAGATTTCAGAACTTGCGCTCGAATGCGGCTTTCGCGATATCTCTCATTTCTGTCGTGCATTTAAACAGCGTTACGGCTTGAGCCCGAGCCGATACGCGCTGTATCACCGGTGATCGCCGAACTCCGGATGCGGGCTCAAGAGCGTTGGGTTGCCAGCGACGGCCGAGCAAATTCGACTATCTGAATTGGTCAATCGTCTCATCGAGATACGCGTCCAAACCGAGCGGGGGTCGACCGATCAGATCGCGCAAGTCGGTCATCACACTCGCTTCGTCGCCCGCAGCGCACGCCTTAGCAACTCCGGAAATGAGGCTGGCATGGCTCCACGGCATCCGGCCAAACGTAAACAGCATTACCTTGAACAATACATGAGGCGGGTTGACGTGACGGATCCTGCGCCCGAGCCTTTCACTGAGCGCCGCGCACACCTGCCCCAAAGTCCAGGCTTCCGGCCCGGTAAGGATGAAGGTTCTCCGCGAAAGTGACAGGTCGAGCAAGACGCGCGCGGCAGCGACGCCAATGTCTCTGACATCGACAAAGGCGACGGCCCCACCATGCGTTGGAAGCGGAAAGACATTTTGCTTCCGGACGGGATCGCGGAACAGTGCGAGAGACTGGAGGAAGAACGTCGGCTGCAGGATTACCCAATTTAAACCTGATGCTTTGAGATGATCCTCGACGGCACCATGAGCAACGCCGACGCTAACCCGCGGTGTCAGACTCGCGGTGATTGCCGATATTTTGACAATGCGAGGCATCGTCGCGTCCTTTGCCCACTCGATCAAGCGAATCTCCCGCTCGGCATTCCCGGGGTCGTCGCCCGTGGCGAGCACAACGTCCGTGACGCCGTCCAAGGCTCGGACCACTTCTTCGCGATCTTCGAAATCGCCCTTTCTAACATCTACGATTGAACCCGCGAATTTTTGTACAGCTTCGGGACGACGCGCGAGCACCCGAATGGGAGTCGAGCCAATGCCGCCCTCCAAGAGTGAGCTGAGGATACGTGTCCCGACCTGGCCCGTTGCTCCTAAGATGAGGATCATCGAAGCTTTCTCCGAAGCTGCGCGGTAAATGTTGCCCGACGCTGACCAAGCGAATGCCAATGATCGCTCGGTGCTCGCGCGGCTTCATGTTAGCCGGACGGGATTTGCGGTAAAGAGAGCGCGCCTTCGCTACCATCACCCGGTGGTACCGTCCGAGTTGGCAAATCGCATTAGCGACGTTCGGCGCGATCTTTACGAATTCTCAGTGGCTTAGCTGTTGCCATAGCGCTATACCGCCTGGCAGTTCGGGCGCAACGAACTCCTAAATCCGGAGCGAGATCTGCAGCGCCAATCAATTTTCTATGCGCTTCCAGCAAACAGATTTCTAAGGAAGAAATATGAGATCGGCGTCAACAAGGGGATAGACGCCATCAACGGCAACTCTTTCCAAGGGGACGCGCCAAGAGCCCTGAAGTCAAATCAACGTCTAATCGCAGACATCATGGATCAACACATTCTGTCCTTATGGTGCTGAGGAAGCGACGAGCGTTCGGAAGCCACTTCGCAAATTGCACATCCATAGGCGTCACACGCCGCAACGCGGCGGCGGACCTGAAGTTTAGCAGGCACGACTGGAAGGTCCTGATTGAACGCGGCCTGGTGGAGGTTTTCGCAACCGTCGGACATGATGTCTGCGTGCCTCCCAGGCGGGATCATCGTCCCCGGTTCTCCCGAGGGCTTCGCACGCATAGCGTAACCGATCCGTTTCTGCGCGTGTTAAACTGCGAGCCCTCCTCAGAGAGGATGATCCTCGGACGCATTAGAGCGTGGTCGCGGCAGACTTACAACATTCGACGGCTTGTCAGTAACTGAGTGCTGTGAGCCATGCCACGAACGGCTGTTCGTGGAGGAAGGTTGATCTGCAGCGGGAGCCATCGAACGACGGAGCCCTTTGGGAAAGCATTCATCCTCATACATGAGAAGAGCGTGGCGGGGATGTTCCGCACTAGCTAGCTTATCGGCAAGACACCGCGCTCCTAATATCGCCCGAGACGCGCCATTGGAGATGGCAGGATAGGTTGAATGTGCTGCATCTCCGACCAAAGTCACACGACCGCACGACCACCGAAGCAGTGGCACCCGTTCGTACAGCGGATACTCCCTCACTTCACGGGTCGCTTGGATTAGGGCCGATGTGTCGCAATAAGGAATGCTGAAGCGCCGCGCATAAGGCATGATGTCGTCCAGGCATCCGTGGCGCGCTGGACCTGGCTCCTGCCGTTCTTCCCTAGCTTGTCCGATGTCGGCAAGCACGCTCCAGTTCGTCAAGCACTGATTTTGCAGTGGACCTTTGGCAATCGGATATACCTGCAGCTTGCACGCGGACGCCGCAGCGATGAACATCGAACGTCCTGTCAGAAACATCGGCCAATTGTGCATCCCGCGCCAGACTACTCTTCCAGTAAAGCGGCGCCCCGTATTATGTGGAAACAGTAGAGCACGAACCGATGAATGATGCCCGTCTGCACCAATTAAAATGTCGCCCCTTGCTGTCCTGCAGTACGATCCCTGCTCGTCGAAGAAATAGGCTCTAACGCCTCCTTCGTCCTGGGTAAAGGACTTAAGTTGATGTCCAAAATAGATGCGCGAGGATCCTAACCGAGCTAATGCGGCGGTGCTGAGCATCTTCTGCAGACGTCCTAGAGACAGCGAAAACTGAGGATATTCGAAGCGCGCATCGGCGCCAGGGGCCTTCCTCCGAAGCTCCCGGCCCAACGCGTCGGCATACACCGACTCGTAAATTCGTAGGGCCTCGTTATCCAATTGATCCAACAAACCAAGCTGCACCAATTCTCGTCCGGCGCGCGGAAGCAAATGGATTCCAACATCTGGTCCGGCATGATCCATTGCCTGGTCGTAGAGCTCACACTCGATGCCGCGTTGGCGAAGCATTAGTGCGATTGTAAGGCCGCCGATCCCGCAGCCTACGATGAGCGCCCTCATCCAACCGCTTCCCACCGACTATGATAATTTCGCGACGAGCTCGATGCTTCGGCCCGGCAGACTGTAGGGTGCCTCGTATCTGTTCGAAAGTATCCGTTGGCCAGAGATCCTTCTTCGATCATGACGCCCGCTGGTAAAAACGATCCGCTCGTAGGAAACGAACATGTGCGGCCACTGCGCCACCAGCTCCGGCTACCTTCGCCCTCGATGACTACATCTCGGCGTCTGGTGAGATGCTCAGACATCAGGCCTTCCTGCTCTACTGGCGCTTGCCGGTAGCTTGACGCCATTGGGTTCATCGCGAAAGGCGAAGCTGGTAAGGCAGCCGCGACTCGGCGTCTTAGAGCGCGCGCTGTTCTTCCAGCATACTGCACATTTGAAGAATGCTAGCGGAGCCGCGCCGATCATGACAATGGATCACTTTTCGAGCAACGCGCCGAAAACGAAGAGCATAAACCAAGGACGAATCGTTTGGTTTTCCTGATCGAAACGAGATCAGTTTTTTTGCGGCCGCCGCACCCGACAAGACGACAAGTCGTTGCAATGCCCGGCATCTGTCCCACGTTCAGGACATCTTCAACTGCACGCGTCGTTCTCAGACGTCGGGTTGATCGTGAGCGACCGGTCCGCGATTGGGTTCGACGGTCCGGGCTATTCAGCTAACACTCTCCCCGATAGAGCGAATGAACTCGCTGGAGACCCTCAATGAGGGATGGCGATTTTGCAGAACGAATGAGCAATGCTGCGAGCTTTGGTCGTTGCCTGCGCATGGGTTTTTGGCTGAACAGCCCGTCTCTTCAGATTTTCATCTTCAACGTTTCTCCTGCGGCCGACACCAATCAGGACCGGCAGTTTGGAGCACATCACGCCGGCGTAACTTCTATCGGAAGGCTCTTCAGCCCCCTTAATGTATTATTTAAACGTCGCTCCGGCTCAGCCACACTTCGGATTGAGCGGACCTGCCTTGCCAAAGCCGAAAGGACTGCCTCACCCTCTAGCCTCGCAAGCAATTGACCAAGGCAGACGTGGATGCCGTGCCCATAGCCCACGTGACCAATTGTTCGCCGTAAGATGTCATAGCGATCCGGATTCGGCCACTGCCTCGGATCCCTGTTGGCTGCTCCTAGGAACAACAAGATTTTTGTTCCCTCTTCCAACGTGAAGCCGGCAAACTCGGTCTCTTGGGCCGTCGTTCGAAAAAACGTCTGCACCGGGCACTCAAAGCGGATCGCCTCTTCGAATGCGGCTCGCGCGAGGCTCGGATTTGCATGCAGCTTTTCCCATTCCTCAGGGAATCGGACGAGCGAATAAAGTGCGGCGCCCAGTGAACTCACTGTCGTATCAACCCCGGCAGTCAAGAATGACTTGACCAACAGCGCACCGTCCTCCTCGGAAATCTCTCCTGCGTCCACCGCCTGAAAAATGATCATCCCGAACCCGCTAGCGGACAGGTTCTTCCGCAGAGACTGATCCCTTACCCAGGGAAATGCCTGCTCGGCTCGCGGTGCCGAGGCCTCGAACAGATGATTGGCAGGTCCAAACGAATTGAAGATCATATCCCCGTATGGAAGCAGGTTGTCGCGACCTTCTCGCTTCATGCCGATCGCATCCGGAAAGACAAGCAGTGGGTAAGCCTCCGCGAGGTCGCTTATCGCATCAAATCGCCTACGCCCGACTAGGCTCGAAACCATTCTGTCTGCGGCTTGTTTGAAATGGTCCCGAAGCTCGTCCATGACGACAGGTGACATAGCACGCATCATGATCGAGCGATTCTTCGTGTGTTCAGGAGGATCCACTTCAAGAATGAGGCTCGGAATTCGAAATCGGCCGTGTCGGACATAGTCAGCCATTCCAACGCCTCGCGTCGATGTATAGACGCGCCAATCTGCGAATACTTCACGTACCTCCGCATAGCGAGCGACGGCGGCGATATTGTAACGCGAAAGCCAGACAATTGGCCCGGCCTCGCGTACGAGCTGGTGCAGCTCGTAGGGCGATGCGAGATTTTCGTCCGAAAACGGGTCCGCGTCCACAATAGGCATGCCGGGAGGCGGAGAAAACTGATATAGCGCCGTTCCGACTTTCGCTCCTAGGACCATAGCCTTCTCTTCTTCTGAAATGAACTACCGAGCCTTGCCAAGGCGGCTGAGGGCACGCAGCGGGCCAACATGAAAGCGTATCCATGGACACTCGTCGTGGCAATCGAACGACACCGAGGTTTTGCGCCAATCGCGAATTTAATACTCTAGAAATGACAAGTATTGACCTACTGGCCGGCGCCGTGGGGGCTGAAAAGAAGAGCCAACTCGTCACGTCGTTGGGCGAAGCTCACCTTCTTAAAGTGCGCTGATGTCCCTGAAGTGGACGCCGACTACGTCGACGTTCAGAACCGCCTCGCTCTCCCGCGTCATCGCCGCCCCGCCGCACGATGAGAGTAGGCAGCAGGAAGTCTAATAGGCGCGAACCGCACCACGATGAGCAGCAGGCACCCGACAATCAGGAGCTTTTAGTCGTGAAGAAGTTGGCTCTCCCCCGTGAGAAACGGACAAATGTCCTTCTCTTAAACGCCAACGGACCGCCGACCACGACGCGCCGGTCCGCCGAAAGACGCATCGACAGTGCAAAGTTCGGTCACGCCCAGATCGCAACAATGACTCTTGTAGCAAGCTGCGGCCAGAGTAACTTAGTACGCGTCATCAAGTGCAAGGGGCTACGTCAAGTCTACCCGGTTCTTGGTTTCGTCATGGATGGGCGAGCACGACCTCGCCCGGAGATTCAATTGCATGAACTCCGCCTTGCCTCGCAGCCCGATCCTTTGTCGCGAGGTCTAAGGTTGTCCCGTGCGCCAGTGTCCGACGATAATAACCGTGATCCCGCCATTTCTGCTGCGGATAGATAGCGCCGATGCTATCTATGCCTCGACTGTTCCGTAACTGTATCACCGCGCGTGAGAACGGGGTGGCAACCAGCGAGCAATCGCAACCTCGACCAACTCGATGCCCCCATAAACGCCAAGGCCAACAAAAGATAACGCAAAAAGCGCCGCAAAAGCTAATGGCGTATTGAGCTGCGAAGTGGCGCTCAGCAAGAGGTAGCCGAGCCCACTGCTTGATCCCATGAATTCGGCAATTACTGCCCCAATAAGAGCCAACGTGATAGCCACCTTGGCTCCAGTCAAAATGAATGGCAACGCTGCCGGAAACTGGACTTTGGAGAACATTTGCCAGCGCGATGCTTTCAAACTCTGCGCAAGCTGAATGAGTTCTCGAGGAGTCGATCGAAGCCCCTCCGCTGTGTCAATAATAATCGGAAAGAAGGCCACGAGCCAAACAATCACAAGTTTTGATGCGAGACCAGTTCCGAGCCAGACCAGAACGATCGGCGCCAATGCGACTTTCGGCACTGACTGCAATCCCACCAGGAGAGGAGAAAACATCAAATCGAGTGGACGCGAATTCGCAATTGCAATCGCGAGCGGCAGCCCAATCGCCAGCGCCAGCAGGAAGCCCAGCAGGGTCTCGACGAGGGTCACGCTCCCCTCTCGAACCAAAAGGCCGAGACTATCGATGAATGCAAGCGCCACCTGATCGGGCCCTGGCAGAACCACCTCAGGCAATTTTAACAACCAGCATGTTGTGAACCAGAGCAACAGGATGATCGCGGCACCGGTACAAGGATAGACAACTCGGGACGGTAGAGAGCTTGTCATTTGCAGCGCTCGTGTTCGTTCGTAGTGAGCAAGCCAAGCGCCTCGGTCGCGCGTCGCTCGGCTGAAGTGAACTCAGGAGTGAAACGGCACGCCTGGTTTCGGGGCGTCGGTAAGTTGATCCGGAATTCAGCGGCCACACGAGCCGGTCGACGACTGAAAACCAGCACCCTATTTGAGAGGTAGATCGCCTCCGATATCGAATGCGTCACGAACAAGACAGACGCGCGGGTCTCAGCCTGTAGCGTGATAAGCAGGTCGTTCATCTCAAGGCGCGTAAACTCATCAAGTGCGCCGAACGGTTCATCCATCAGCAGCAGCTTCGGTTTGTGAATTAGCGCGCGGCAAAGCGAAACTCGCTGCTGCATCCCTCCGGAAAGCTCGTGCGGGCGGGCTTCTGCGAACGCCTTTAGGCCAGTCATTTCTAGGAGCTCGCCCGCCCTTCTCCTCGCCTTCCCATCGTTACGGCCCAGAATCTCCATGGGAAAGAGGATGTTCTGCAGAACCGAGCGCCAAGGCATCAAGCTCGGCTGTTGGAAGACAAAGCCGTAGTTCGCATATGGGCCATCGACCTCTTGACCGCCGATCTTTACTGAGCCGGATGTCTTCGACAAAAGCCCCGAAACCACCAGCAGTAGTGTCGTTTTCCCGCATCCACTCGGACCCAGTAGCGCGACGAACTCCCCTTCGTCAGAGCTCAGATTTGCCTCGTCCAGCGCGACGACTTCCTTTCCGTCGCTCCGGAACACCTTACGGACGTTTAGGATTTCGACGAAGCTCATCCCCCTTCTTTCCAATTCCCGTCGCTGGCCTTTTCGGAAAAAGCCGATAAGGACCTGATTGATGGATTATCTTGTATGTCTACTGAAATATCTTATGATGTTGCTCTGGTCAATAATTGCGAGCTCGAAGGGGCGCAACGGAGCTAATACCAATGTTAAAGAAATTGGGCGGCATCGCCGCTGCGCTGGCGTTGATCATCCCGGCTCATTTGCCCGCTGCATCGGCCGCTGAAACAGATATCAAGTTTATGCTCGACTTCATCAGCCTTGGCCGGCACGCGCCTTGGTACGTCGCCCTCGAGAAGGGCTACTTCAAGGAAGAAAGCCTCAATGTCGAAATACTCCCCTCGAAAGGAACAGCCGACGCGATCCGTGGTGTGGTCACCGGACTGGCCCCGATTGGCCTGATCGACGTCCCCAGCCTTGTTGCATCGGGGAAGGCCGGTGGCGACATTAAGATCGTGGCGGCCGCCTATGTCGAGGCACCTTATTGCGTCTATTCCCTGAAGCCAGGCGCCAACGTTACAAGACCTGCGCAGCTTGAGGGATTGAAGTTCGGATCGAGCTCTGCGTCTTTTATCCCACAGATCTGGCGCGCCTTCATGAACATGAACCATCTAGACGGCTCCAAGCTGGAAGTCGTCAATATCGATGCCGCGGCACGTGTTCCGATGCTTGCTGCCGGGCAAGTTGATGGTATTGATCAGTTCTTGATGGCCGCTCCCGCCATTCGTCGTGCGGCGCCCGGTAAAGAGGCCGTGTGCCTTTTCGCTGCTGACTACGGTCTCGACCTCTATTCGAATTCAATCGGCGTCAACAAGAGTTTTCTGGATCACAATCCGGAAACCGTACGCGGCTTTGTGCGTGCTGCTATCCGAGGCTGGCAATATGCATTGGCTCATCGCGATGAAGCCGCTGCGATCATGGTCAAGCGGGTGCCGGCGCTCGATCGCAGCATCGTTCGCGACGAAATTGACTTGCTCGAGCGGATCGCGATTAACGCCGATGTCAGGACCAACGGCTTCGGTCATATCAGCCCAGAAAAATTTGCGAAGACTTTTGCGTTCATCAATTCGAACGTGCAGGTCACAGGGAGTAAGCTTGAAGCCGACCAGGTGTATGAACCGGGCTTCACGCCCAAGCCGCCGATCTTGCCGGAATAGCCGAGCCTGTCCGGCGGATTGCGTCAGCGCCAAACTTGCAAACCGTGACAGTGAGGTCGCCGCATCCCGAGGCGACAGCGCTGCATGCGAGACGGAGTCGCCCGCAAATCTGGCATTGCCTCTCACACGGAGCGGGAGGAAAACGACAAAAGCTACGCCCGCGATCCTACAGACCGCGAACGTCATTCGTTTAAAAAAGGAGGCCCGTGCCTATCGGCTTGCTTTCGAAGCTCCCCGCCCCACGCTTCTCGAAAGAGGTTTTCGCTGGAGATTCGCAAAGGCGTCAGGTGGCACGATGGCACGTCGCTGACAGCCGATGCCTCGATCGGCGTTGTCGGAGGCGGCATCTCTTGGAGAGGGCTTCGATGGCACGGTACAGCGAAGGACACTGCCTCGTCGTTCCCCTGTTTTCGGCCGTCAACAGACCCCCTCAGCCTTCATTGACCACATGCACATCATAAGATATTTCAGTATACACACGAGCTGAATTCTGCAGCGAACATCTTGCCAATGTGCATTGATTTGCCAAGCCGCTCCCGCCCCTTGTCGCACTTTGCCCAAATGAAACCGGTCATGCCCCACGCCACCGCCCCCCTTGACCTGGTGACGTCCGTTGCAACGGGCGAGCTCGGCATCGTCGATCTAACTTTTACGCTCAGCCCTGACTTTCCGGTGATCGTGCTTCCGCCTGAACTCGGCCAGGCGGCCGCCATTCGGATCGAAGAAATCTCGCACTACGATTCGCGAGGGCCTGCGGCCTACTGGAATAACGTCTCGTTCAGTGAGCATGCCGGCACTCATTTCGACGCGCCAATACACTGGTTTACAGGCAGAGACCTGCCGAGCAACTCAGTCGAAACCATGCCCGTCGAGCACATGATCGCGCCCGCATGCGTCATAGATTGCTCGCAATCAGCACAAGCGGATGCCGATTTTCTACTGACCGTGTCTGCTGTCGAGACCTGGGAAGCACAGCACGGCGCCATTCCCCCCCGCTGCTGGGTCTTCCTGAGGACGGATTGGTCGAAGCGAACCGGTCGGGATTATGCCAATCTTCGGGATGATGGCGCGCACACCCCCGGTCCAGACGCGTCCGTCATCCGTTGGCTGGTCGAGCAGCGTGATGTCTTGGGATTTGGCACCGAAACAATCGGCACGGATGCGGGTCAAGCCGGCCACTTTCAGCCGCCGTACCCGGCGCATCACTACCTCCACGGCGCAGGACGATACGGCCTGCAATGCCTTTGCAATCTCGACAAGCTTCCCGCGAAAGGGGCGACAATCATTGCTGCGCCGCTCAAGATCAGAAATGGCTCCGGCAGTCCACTGCGCGTGTTGGCTCTCGTATCGAAATGTTCCAGCGCCGACTGAGGCGATCGAGACCGCCCTCGAAAGCCCGGACGTCCTCTTGCCGCCAGACCAGGACGCCAGGCGCCGCGGCAGCCGCTCGAATATCCCATTGATGCTCTTAGGCCACCTCCCGAAACGGCCAGATCGCCGTTCCCGCGGCGAGGCGTTCGGTATGCCAAATGTCTATCCAGAATGTCGATAAGAAGTAAGATCTATGGTCGCATCCCGGACGTCGTCGTGAGCCGCCTGCCTGCATGCCGCCTCAAGCAACTCCGGTTCAAGTTAGCCTGAAAACGCGTCCTCCCCACCAATATCCATCAGGATCTTGGCTCCCCCGCGCCGAGCGGCGCACAGCGACAGTCCGATGCGGTTGGCAATGTGGTTCTCTCGGATGGCGATCGTCGCCCTGTACGTGCTGATCTGTCGAATGCGGGCGTTCGTACCGACCATCGCGTGAGCATTGGCGCCGTTTACGCCACACACATATGACGCGTCCCTTCCTGCACTACCGCGGCGCAGCCCGAGAACACTTCATTCGACTATTTTCGACGTGGCGAAGCGCGGCCCTTAGAGATCCAGCACCAAGCGCGCCGACTTCGCTCGCGAGCAGCACGGCGTAAAGCGATCTCCTCCCTCGCGTTCTTCATCGGTAAACACCGCGTCGCGGTGATCTGGAATCCCCTCGAGCACGCCGGTGATACACGATCCGCAGATTCCCTCCTCACAGGATACAGCAAGCGGAACGCCCGCTTCGATCAGCACATTCGCGGCCGACCGATCTGCAGGAACCGTGAGCGTCTGACCGGTACTCGCAACGACGATCTCGAACGCATCATTTGGTCCGGACGCGACGGGTGGGGCCGAGAAGTATTCCCTGTGCAGCCGATCAGAAGGTATTCCACCGGCCTGCGCTGCTTTAAGCGCCCAATCGATGAAGCCGCTCGGCCCACAGACATAGATATCCGACTTTGAGCCCAGCGCCGGAAGAACTTTCTCCAGATTCAGCCGTTGATTTTCGTCTCCATCGTCGAAATGAAAATGCACCTGCTCCCGATAATCGCAAGTCGCCAGGTACTCGCGAAATGCCATCCGGTCGATTGACCGAGCGCAGTAGTGCAATTCGAACGGCGCGCGCGACTGGTGCAGTCGTCCGGCCATACACAGCAGCGGCGTAATGCCGATCCCGCCGGCCAGCAGAAGGACCTTGTCGCCCGGCTTCGCTAAGGGGAAGTTGTTCCGGGGTTCGCTGATCTCGATGACATCGCCAACCCCTAGCTTGTCGTGGATGGCGCTGGAGCCACCACGCGACTCAGGCTCTCGAAGCACGGCAATCAGATAGCGGTGGTCCTGACCAACGGCATTGCAGAGTGAATATTGGCGCACGACCCCATTTGAGACATGGACGTCGATATGGGCACCGGCACTGAAGCTTGGTAGCGGCTCGCCGCTCACACTTGAGAGTTCGAGCAGGCAGATATCCGTAGCGATCGGCCTTTTGGCCGCAATTTTTACATTGAGCAAGTTTGGCATCCTAAAGGCGCTCTCAGTCTAGAATGCAGGTCGACGAGACGCCCGCAGATTGTTATGTCTGAATGAAGCGATCTTCATCCCCTGTTGAATCTCATCGGCAGCGATGCGTAGCCACCGAGCGTATTGTTGAAGAATACTTCGGGCTTCCCCACTTGGATGGTGTCGACCTTCTCGATCATCGCAGTGAGCAAACTCGTGATCTCGAGTCGCGCAAGATGCATACCGGCGCAGGTATGGATGCCGTGACCGAAAGCCAAATGATCGGTGGGGCGGCGCGTGACGACAAACTCTTCCGGCCGTTCCCATTTGCGCTCATCTCGGTTTGCCGATGCAAACATGATCAAAACGCGGGATTCTGCCGGTAGCACCGTGCCGGCAAGTTCCGTGTCTTTCTGGACGAAGCGCGTGAATGTCCGCACCGGGGACTCAAGGCGCAGCGCCTCATCGATCGCCGCGGGGATAAGCGCCGGCTCGTTACGCAGCAACGCCCACTGGGACGGGTTCTCTCCGAGCAGGCGAAGTATGTGGCCCGTCGCGAAGATGGTAGTATCAAGACTTGGTCCGATGTACTCCCGCATCATTGCCGGGCAACGATCAACAAGGGCCTTGTTGTCGCCGACAACCTTATAGATTCGATCGGCCCAACTTCCCGGGCGCAACTTTCCGGGGATAGCCTCTTTCAAACAGAATTCGTGAAGCTCCTTGATTTCCTCAACGGCGCTCTTGCCGCGATCATTCATCGGGCCCATGGCATTGAAGGTCGCTGCCGCCCATCGCAGCATCGACTCCCGGCCATACGTGGGAAGGCCGACAAGATCGGATACGATCGTCAGAGGCAGCACTTGCGCCAACTCACTCATCCCTTCGAAAGATTCGCGTCCGCAAAGCTCCTCAATCGTCTTTCGGGCGGTCTCTTCGATCAAGGGTTTGATATCCTTCAGGGCACCAGGAAGCAGCGGCGCGGATGTAATTCGCCGAATGTCGTCGTGGAGGGGCCGATCCGTGGTGAGTGAGTTCGCTTTGGGTCCCGACGTAGCAGCGTTGACGGCGGCATCCATCGCCACTCCTCGAGACGAGACGAACGTGTCCCAGGTCTTCAGCGCAAACTTGACTTCTTCATATCGGGGAATGGCCCAGATCTTGTTGGTGGTGAGCCACACCACCGGCCCGAGATCCCTTAGCTCTTTGTACAGAGCATAAGGATTCGTGATGCTGTCCTGCGTGAAGAGATCGATATTCGAAGTTGGCGTGTGAGCCATTGTTTCCTCGATATTTGATGCTTGTGGCGCGCCCGATGAATGAGTGCTGCCCTCTCCCATAAGCCACACTGTCCTCATGGCGCCGGCTTCGCGGCGTCTGGGAACAATGCTTATGCGATCAGGTTGGGACGATCGCGACTACGCGTAGGGGCGAGCCAGTTCCGCCGACCAATTTTAACGGCGCCGCGATGAGGATTGCGCCGGTCGGCGGCAATTGGTCGAGATTGGCAAGGCTGGCCAGTCCATAACGACCTGCGCCATGCAAGTAGTGATGCGCCGGGAATGGCGGATCCATCATAAAGGCGGATCCAGCATCAGTCCCAACTGTCTCGGATCCAAAACCAAGGGCTCCTCTGTCCAGCAGATAGGCGATCGCGTCAGCCGCCGGCCCTGGTGAATGCGGTCCGTTACCATCGACATTCAGAAACTCCTTCGTCGACGTGTTCCGTTTATGCCAATCGGTCCGGAGTAACACCCAGCTGCCGTGAGTGATCGTGCCATGTTCGGCTTCCCACTCACGGATGCTTTCGGCCGTCAACAAATAATCGGGGTTCTTCTGTACCTCTTTGGAACGATCAATCACGACGACTGGGGCAATAAAATCCTGCAACGGTATGGTGTCCGTCGACGCATTTGCGAGGGCTTTGCCGGTATACCAATGAACCGGCGCATCGAAATGGGTGCCGGTGTGCTCGCCGAGCTCCATCCAATTCCACGCGCAAAGAGGTCCATCCTGGTCATAGCGCGAAATCTTGTGCACTTTTACGCGTGGAGAATTTTTGCCGGCTTCCGGCGGAAGTTCGATCACCGGCGTATCGGGGCCGAGAGGTGCGGTCAGATCGACGACCTTGACCGCTCCGCTCGCCAGATGTTTCACCAGGTGAGTGACTGTGGCTCGCGCATCCATCGTGCATCTCCTCTAGAAATTGACTCCAAAGCGCTTGAACGCCGCCGAAGAGAGCGCGCGCAACACTCGGTCGTATAGGAAGCCAAGGCATCCCAATGTAAGGATGCCGGCAAAGACCCAATCCGTGCGGCCATAATTTCGCGCGTTCCAGATGAGAGCGCCGAGTCCCACATCAGCCGCGACGATTTCCGCGGATACGATGGTGAGAAACGAGTTGCCCATGGCGATCCTAGCGCCGGTCACCAGATGCGGCACCACGGAAGGAACGATGACCGTCCGTAGGATGGCCGGTCGACTGGCCCCCAGAGCTGCTGCGGCGCGCAGCCTTATCTCCGGAACCGCAATGGTACCTGCGATAGCGTTCAGAGTGACCGCGAAGACGGTCGTATAAAAGATCAATGCGATCTTCGATGCTTCGCCCGGACCCAGCCAGATGACGGCCAAAGTTACGAACGCGATCGGAGGCACGAAGCGGAAGAACTCGATGTAGGGCTCACAAAGTCTGCGGATGACGCCGACATATCCCATGGCGATACCCAAAGGGATCCCCACGATGACGCCTGCGAACCAGCCACTCAAGATACGAAACGTTGAAGCAACGATGGATTGCCAAAGACTACCATCCTGCGCGAGTTCGACGAGGGCCCGAAAGGTAAGGGCGGGAGATGGCAGAAAGATAGGAAGAAACCAGAGACTGAGCAGCTGCCAGGCACCCAGTCCAAACAGGATCGACAAAGTCGGGTAGAGCAGTCCCCCAACGGAAAGCTTCTTGAAAAGCCTTGCGAACGATACCGAAACGTTCGGTGTCATGCTGATGGCTTTCATACTCTGCTTCCTTGCGTCAGCCCTTGCGAAGCCAATACCTTGTTTACTTCCACTGCGATGTCGCTGCGCAAGCTCTGCAAAAGCTCGATCGCGCGCGTACTGGCCAGCTCGCGGGGACGCGGGATATCGACCTTTGCCACGGTCTTGATCCTGGCTCTGGGACCGACACTCATTGTCACGATGCGGTCGGCCAGCAATATGGCTTCGCCAATGTCGTGCGTCACAAAAAGCACGGATGCTCCTGTCTCGCGCCAGATCCGCTCAAGCTCAACCTGCAGGACCTCTCGCGTCTGGGCATCGAGCGCACCGAAGGGCTCGTCCATCAAAATGACAGAGGGCTCATTGGCTAGAACGCGCGCAATTTGAGCGCGCTGACGCATTCCACCCGACAACTCTGCGGGATAGCGATTGGCGGCAGCTGACAGCCCGACCATCCGAAGATAGCGATCGGCCTTTTCTTCGCGTTCGGCACGACCCACGCCGCGAAGACGCGCCGCGTATTCGACGTTCTGGCGTACGCTGAGCCAGGGAAAGAGCGCCTCCGAACTTTGAAAGACGACGCCCCTCTCCTTCCCGGGGCCTTTCACCGGGATGCCTCCGGCAAGCACCGTGCCGTGGGCCTCGACAAAGCCAGCGATCACGTTCAAGAGCGTTGACTTTCCGCACCCGGAAGGCCCCAGAAGGCAGACAAATTCACCAGGCGCGATGTCTAAATTGATCTGATCGGCGATGACCATATCGCCAAGTTTCACCGAAACGCCTTTCAGCTCGATGGGAATGCTCACGCCTAGGGCTCCCTCACGAAGCCACGAGCCAGAAAGCTCTTAACGTCAACCTTTGAGGGCGTCGCCTTACGACTGAACTGGAACTCCGCCATCTTGTCGAAGCTCTTGAGATCGTCATCTGCGAAATCGCGCAGCTTGAGGCGCAGCAGGCCAAAAAGCGGGAGCGTGTCCGCGGCGGAAAGCTTGGTTTGCTTCTGGAAATCGGCTGCCGCTGCCGGCAGATCGGCCGTCATCTGCCGATTTGCCTCAGCAAGAACGGCGAGGAACTTGTGCGCCTCCGTTTCGTGCGATGCCACCCAGCTGGGCGACGCCGTCACCCACATTGTGCTCAGATAGCCAACCTTTCCATTGGTTGCCAAATCCTTTGCCCCTTGCTTGAGGGCCATGGACGGAAACGGAGGCCACGAAAAGAACGCATCGATGTCGCCGCGCAAAAGCAGAGCGACGAATTCAGGACCGCTGGCATTCACATAGGTGATGTTCGAGCCGAGACCATATTTCTCGGCAAACATCGACGCGCAGTATTCGCTGACAGTCCCTTTGACGATGCCCATCTTTTTGACTTGCGCAGGCTCATCCACTCCCGGTCGCGCCACGGCGCGCAGGTAGTCCTCGGAGTCGTGCAGAATAGCCAACGGTCGCAGATCAGCCCGCCCGAGACGCAGGATGACGGTCTGATCCGCCGCCACGCCAAGCTGGGCCTGTCCGGCGATGATTGCATCCATCGCCTCACCGCCCTGGGCGACGCGCAAGAGCTTTACGTCAAGGCCCGCCTTAGCAAAGAGGCCGCGCTGCTGAGCGACATAGACCGGAGAAAAAGCGGGATCTATGCCAACACTCACCGTGATTGGATCGGCGCTTGCCACAGGCACGTTTATTGCCATGGCGGAGCAAGTCACGATCGCGGCGAGCCCCTTTCGCAAGGCTCCTGATACGACGGCGCTGAGGGAATGTATGGTCATGAGATCCCTGCCAAAGTGCGAATGATGAGCTCGGTCTTACGCGCTAAAGTTATCAAAGGGGGCGTGCATCGCAACTGATATTTCTCGTGATATGCATAAAGCCGAAGCGTTTTTTGGCGTTTTGTAGCTCTGTGCTTGCACGAGTGGCTGTGACTAATTGTCCGGGACGATGCCGAACAAGCGGAAGGAGCTGTTCTGTTCAGGCATGGACGGACTGATGCAGCAAGAACCGTTTACGGCAAGGACGCCCCCCCTTTTTGAAACACGGGGTTAAGTCTTCGCTCGACAGTTGCCGCGAATACTAGAGCTCGACCGAATACAATCGCATCACTTCGCTTGGCGTCGCGGCGGCAATGGAGCGACAGGATGCCGCCGCCCCTCGGCCCCTGCGACGGGGTTCAGGCTGCCACAAAGAACGATCCGATATAGCGTCAGCTTTTCGAGAAGCCTGGCAGTTTCAGTTCGACGAGAATGTTCCGGTAGCGCCAACCGCTACGATTGATCAATTCGTGGGGGATGCCGGGCTCGCGCCACAGTGCCGTGCCGGGGGTCTCCTTTGTCGGCTTGCGCCGGCCATCGGAGAAGATCATCTCGTTGTCGCCATCGGTTAGCGGTACGACGATATAGGGAAGATCATGGCGGTGCCACGGCTGGCGCTCGCCTGGATCCAAGCTCAGCCCCCAGACGCGAACATGCTCATTCTCGAAAACGATCTCATCTCCGATGTTTCCCAGCGGCTTGGTCGGATCGTAGCCAACATCATCGCTCATGATTTACTCCGTATTTTCAACCAACGACGGCCGCATTGTTACCCTGAAAAATTGCTGCCCGATCATCTGGGGAAAGCTCGGACAATTGCGCGTGAGGATCAAGCAGGCCCATGGGAAATGGCCAATCAGAACCGAACACGATGCGTGACGCGCCAAAGATGCTTTGGGTAAGACGAAAAGCCTCGCGATCGTGCGCAATGCAATCGACAGCAAGCCGCTTCAACAGCGATCGGGGCGCGGGCAGCGACCGATCAACTCCTGGCCGATCGGTTTCAAATCCCTTCTGAAACCGTCCCGCAAGCATCGCCGCAGCCCCGCCTGCATGCGCGAAACAAAATGTAATATCGGGAAAGCGGGCGACGATTCCGCCGAACACAAGATGCGCGATCGCGACCGTCGTCTCGTAGGGGTTGCCCAACAAGTTCCCTAGATAAAATGGCGCGAGGCGTTCGTCCGTAGCTTCGCCTGGATGTATAAGGACAAAGGCCTTGCCGTCGTTGAGCACGCGCCAGAGCGACTCATAGGCCTTCTCGGAGAGCATCCGGCCCGGGGCACCGGACGGTGCACTGAAACGCGTGATACCCCGTCTGACGGCATCGCCTGCAATCTGGACCGCAAGATCCGGATGTTCAATCGGGAGATGAGGGAGTGCCGTCAGCCGGCTTGGATCAACCTGGGTTTGCGCGACGAGACCGTCGTGGACGCGAGCAAACCATTGCGCCGAGGCCTCTTCGGCTAAATGTTGACGATAGAGTGGCGGGGGCGCCGATACATAAGCGGCGCCGATCCTGTTCGAGCTTAGCCACTCAAGCAAGGCTGAAGGAGAAAACAGTCGCTTAACACCCACGGCATGGCCGTCGATCGTAAGGCTGGATGACCCTGCGTCCCACCACACGCCTTCGCTCGCAACGACGGCAGCGTCTTGGACCGGGATCAGATGCGTATGAATATCGAGCGCGATTGTTTCCAACGGCCCCACCCTATTTGCCGACGATCCGCCGATAGACCTCGTCGGCGTTGCCCTCAGCCATCGGCAAGATCGCGGCGATATGATCGTCCGGACGGATCAGCACCAGCGTGTCACGTGGACATCCCATGCGCTTGAGCAGCCTTTCGCCGACGTCCAGCAGAGCTCGCTGGCGGAGGCCGGAATCCAACGGAGCGTCCCAGCGAGAAACGATGTAATGCTTGAGACCGGGCCTGTCGGCTGGAATATCCGGTCGCCGTCGCGCGTCCGTGAAATAGAGGGCGACGAAGGTATTGTCGATGAGATCATGAAGGCGATGAGGTCGACCATCGGGCGCCTGCACTTCAAAATCCGGCATTCTATCGCCAACCAAGGGCGGCCCCTTGTCCATCTTGACCATGGACCAGTGCGCACTTTCATCAACACCGAGGCGGACGCCGAGCATTGTCCGGGTGGCAGCAAGCCCCCAGGCGCTACCTGACATCAGGTCCGCAACGTCGCCTTGGCCGCCCATATACTTGCGGGCCTGCTCTGCCATCTCGCCCGAACCGTTCGCCGCAAGCGGCATTTGCTCGCGGGCATATCCGTCGAGAAGTGAGGTGTCGGCCCAGCCGCGCATGACCCAAGCCAGGCGCCACGGCAGACTGATGGCATCGAGAATACCAGTATTCATGCCCAACGCCCACATCGGCGTGATCAGGTGGGCCGCATCGCCCATCAGGAAGATATTTCCCCGCCGCCACTCGGTCGCGATGCGATGATGCACACGGTACACGACCGTATTGATAACCTCGAGCTTGTCGACATCTCCAATGAAGCGGCGGACCTTCTCGCCGAATGCGTCATTGCTCGGAGGCTCTATCCCCGGCGCGAGCGGGAACAGGAAGCGCCAACAATGCGGCTGGCGCACCAAGATCATCCACTCTTCCGGATCGGAGAAGTAGGCAAGATAGGGATAATCGCGCGGATTGGCGAGGTCGAGATCAACCTTGAGATCGACCAGCATATAGCGCACGTCATGCGAAACGCCCTCGACAGGAATATCGAGCGCCGTGCGAACCGTGCTGCGCCCGCCGTCACAGGCCAGCAAGTACGATCCTTCGATCTCGCGATCGCCCTCGGGAGTCTCGAACGTGGCGACAACACCGTCGTCGGTTTGATGGAAGGATTTGAGCCGATGAGACAATAGCGTGGCGCCCGGACTTACACGGTCCACGGTCGCGTGCAATATCGGCTCGAGGTGATGCTGCGGAAGATTGATGACGAAAGGATATCTCGTATCTTCCGCTAGTACCTCAGTGCGCACCGACAGTGTGGGCGTATTTGTTGCTCGGTCGAGCCCGCCGATCTCGTCCAGGCGCAGAGCTTTCTCGAGGACGGCATCGGCTGCGCCATAGCGCCGAAAGGCTTCGATCGTCCGCGTAAGAATCGTGCCAGCCTTCGTATCGAGCGAGAGGGTGTCATCTTCCTCAAAAAGCTGAAACGGAAGACCGTAGAAGTGAAGGCCAAGCGCCGTCGTCAACCCGACCGGACCCGCGCCGACGATGAGTATTGGCTTCGTTGCGCCCGGCTCGGTCATGCATCACACGCTGAATAAGCAAAGTCTCGGCTCAGAAGGGATGCTGTCATCGTCGCAGCGTCCGAGAGCAAGAACATCAACGGGCCAACGACGTCTGCCGGCGATCCGACGCCGATCGAGGCGCGCCAGCGCGCGTCGTCGCCTCCGGCGTTTGCGGCACGGTACTGGGGTGTATCGATGACACCGGGAGCAATGAGATTGAAACGCACGCGGTGCTGGGCCACCTCTTTTGCGGCGCTTTTGACAAAGGCGATCAGAGCGCCCTTTGTCGCGGCGTAGGCCGACGCCTCCGGCCATCCCTGATGCGCAAGGCCGGATGAAAACGCGATGATGCTCCCTTTCCGTCGCGCAGTCATGCCCGGGATGACGGCCTGATAGCACCAGACCACCCCGTCAAGATTGATGGCGATCACCCTCCTCCAATCGGCTGGGTCCATCGTGCGAACTTCAGCCCTCGGCTGAATGGCCGCGCCGCAGACGAGACCATCGATATGGCCGAACTCGTTTTCAATATCTGCAAAAGCGGTCATCACGGCAGCACGATCGCCGACATCGAGCCGGCGCGCTGAGACTTTGCTGTTCGCCTTGGTCAAGGACTGCATGGCGACTTCGTCAACGTCACACACCACGACCCGGGCGCCTGCCTCGGTGGCTGCGAGCGCAAGCTCGCGGCCAATTCCGTTTGCGCCACCGGTTATAACGATGACATCGTCTTGGGCTTGGAACGACGCTTTCATCAGGATGCACTCATTGCCGGCACGTCGCTGGCACCATAGAGATCGCGCGAGACCAGTCGGTTGCTAAGCTCGCCCAGCCCTGTACCGCGGACGAGCACGTGATCGCCAGCTTTCATGAATATCTGCGGCTCGCGCGCATTGCCGACACCGGCTGGCGTCCCGGTGATAATCACATCCCCGGGCATGAGAGTCATCCCGAACGAGAGCTCGGCGATGAGTTCCGGGATGGAGAAGGCCATCTGCTTCACGAGTGCGCTCTGCATCACCTGACCGTTGAGAAGGCACTCGAGCCGGATCTCTGGGACTTCGAGTTCGTCTTCGGTGACGACAGTAGGCCCCATCGGCATCGTATCGTCGATGCTTTTGCCCTTCAACCACTGACCGCCATGACGTCGCTGCAGATCGCGCTGCGACACGTCGTTGGCCAGGAAGTAACCGAAGACATGATCCAGCGCCTGTGAAGCGGGAATGCTGCGCCCTGCCCTGCCGATGACAAGGGCCAATTCCGCTTCATAGTCCCACTTGGCCGAGATCCGCGCGTCGAAGGCGATGTCATCGGTTGGACCGATTACGGTACCAGGTCCCTTGCTGAAAAACGTCGGCGCCTTGGGACGATCGACCTCTTGGCCTTCCCGCTTGCCACGTCCCTCCTCAAAGTGGTCCCAATAGTTCCACCCCGTACACATGATGTCCCGTCGAAAGCGTCGAACAGGGGCCAGCAACACCGCCTGCGCAAGAGCAACGCGCGGCGCCGTGTCGCCCCGACGCAGTTTAGCGACCAGATCGCGACCGTCGCCACCGAGTGCAATAAAGTCGGCGACGTCAGCCAACCCTTCTGGCAGCAGGAGGACTTCGTCATTTTCGACGATGCCGACGCGCTCCTTGCCGGCGAAATTTAGACTAGCAAACCGCATCCTAGTTACTTCCGTCAGGCGTTGGGCAGCACGGCGATGGCATTGATCTCAATCAGATAATCCGGATGGGTCATCTTGCAGATCTCAACCATGGTCGAGGCCGGCAGCGGCGGCTTGAAATACTCCCGGCGAACGGCGTGGATGGCATCGAAATGCTCCATATTCCGCACATAGACATCGACTCGCACCACGTCGTCGAGCGTGCCGCCGGCGGCTTCGACCGCAGCCTTGATATTTTCGCAGACCTGCCGGGTCTGCGCAGAGACATCACCGACGCCGGCGATAGAGCCGTCAGGCTTGCGGGCGGTCATGCCGGAAACGAAGACCAGCTTTCCGCGCGCCTCAATTGTCGTAGCCTGGGAGAAGTGGCCATTGGGCTGGCGCAGCTTTTCAGTGGTAACTTGCTTCTTCATGGAACGATCCTTCTTAAGCTACGTATGGAGCGTCAAGATTGATGCCAACCTTGGCGGCTGCTTCCTTCAGACTTCGCGCGGTCTCGGGGGCAAGGTGACAGACACCCGCACTCTTCTTCGCGGTCGCGTCCACGAGCTCGCCTGGTGCATAGATGCGGTCGACATTGGGTGCACGCTTGGACGACGAGATTCGCTCGAGCTGGCCAGCTACGCGAGCCTTAAATGACCCGTCCTCGGCGAAGTGCGAAACGTTGAGCGCAATGAAGAACTGACTGCAATTGTACGGGTCGGCAGGGTCGCCGTAGAGCGGACGCACCTCGGCACCAACGGCACCCCCGGAAAGCCCTCCGCTCAGCATATCGATCATGAAGGCGAGACCGAACCCTTTCGGACCCGCCGCCGGCAGCAGCATGCCCTTAATAGCTTTCGCGGGATCGGTTGTCGCACGACCCTGCGCATCGGCGGCCCACCCTTCCGGGATCGAGGATCTCGATGCCGCAGCCAGCCGAATTTTGCCCATCGCGGTAGCGCTCATGGCAAGATCGACTTCCGCGTGATGGTCACCGCCGGATGGAATGGCGATAGCGAGCGGATTGTTGCCAACAAGAGCCTCGGCACCGCCGGGCGCGGGCATGAGCGGACGCGTGTTCGACATCACGATGCCGATGCAGCCTCGATCCGCGAGCATGCGGGCATAACGTCCCGCCGTTCCGAAGTGAAACGCATTTCGGACCGCGACTGCTGCAAGACCCACGTCTTGCGCGCGCTTGGACACGAGTTCCACGGCCTGCCGTGCAGTCAACTGTCCGAACGCGTTCTTTGCATCGAGAACAACGGCACCGCCACGATCAACGGCCACATCACCGCCCGATGCTTTCGAGATCGAACCGCGCAGAACGCGGTCCAGATACATCGGGACAAGCATGACGCCGTGCGACGGCACCCCCTCGAGATCGGCCGCCACGATGTCCTCCGCGACGATGCCCGCATCCTCATGACGAATTCCCGCAGCCACAAAGATCGACGCAACGTCGCGCGCCAGACGCGCAGCCCCAACCTCGATTACTTGCTTCGGGTTCGAGACGGCCATCAGCGAGCATCCTGATCGTTGTCATACCAACTCGGGCGCTGCGGGTAATGCGGACCATCATAGATTTCGACAACGACCGTGTCTTCGTGCGCGATCGTCGGGCCATGCACATTGCCCTTGGGATTCCAATAGAATGAACCCGGCCGCAACACGAGCCCATTATGCTTGTACTCGTAGTGCCCCTCCAGCACGAACATAAACTGGTTGGAGGCATGCATGTGGGGTTCCGGGATACTCGTGCCCTTGTCGAACTTGATCAAGCAGATCGACGCTCCGGTCTCGTCATCACGCCAAAGCACCTTCTCGTACACGCCCTTCAAGGACTTTGGACGCCAGTCTTGCTCGTTGCTCTTGATCAGCACTTCGTCGAGCTTCGGCATGTTAGCAGGCATGTTGGGTTGCGTAGTCACGTAATCATTCTCCCGATTCATCTCGACGTGAATAGACATCTTCGTCCGCACCGCGCGGCGTGTCGGCGGCTCGCGCGAACCAAGTTCTGTTTAGTCCCGCGCAGCCGCGGCGAAGCGCAGGGCACGCAGCCTGAGCGCCCGCGGCGAGGAAACGCCCCCACTCCAACAAACCCTGCTCGGCTTCACGAGAGATCATATCGCTGGTTTCCACTATTCCGAATGGCATAGCCTCTCCGACGGCCGCGGATGAGCTTGATGCACCCCTTGCGGCGGACGACACCCACATTCGCGATTGCGCAACAGCCCAAGAATCCTCATTTAGTGTAACTTCAGCTTGCACACCACCTGAAATATCTGAAATATCGTCTTTGTCAATTGATGCCGCACGTGGTTTTGTGGGCAGAGGCTCGGCACAACCGGTGGCCTGCCGCCCAGCTCGATAGGAGACCGGACCCGCATGCGAGGGTTGCGATCGATGAGGCATGATTGTGGATGAGAATGAGTTTTAGAAAAACGCACCAACAAGCCACGTCGCTTAGGCGCGGGTTCTTGGTAATCGATGGCTGTAGACGAGAGGTTGAATCGATGTTGAAGCGGATATTGCTGGCCGTTGTGCTGACGCTCACAAATAGCTTGGCGTGGGCTCAATCGTTTCCAAGCCGTCCCGTCACGATTATCTCCCCCTATCAGGCAGGCGGAACCAGCGATATCATCGCGCGAACGATTGCACAGAAGCTCCGCGAGCGCTGGTCCCAGCCAATCCTCGTCGAGAATCGTCCGGGAGCGAATGGCGCCATCGGCGTCCAGACGGTCGCGCGTACAGCCCCTGACGGGCACACCTGGCTGGCTGTCGCATCGAGCGCGTTGACATCGAATCCGTCGATTTTTGGAAACCTGAACTACGATGTTCAGCGGGATCTAGCGCCTATCACGCGCACGGGTCAGGTCCCCAACGTGCTTGTGGTAAATCCTTCCGTCCCCGCAAAAACGGTCGCTGAGTTGATCGTCTTCGCGAAAGCAAATCCCGGGAAGCTCGCCTACGCGTCACAGGGAATAGGCTCGAACGGGCACCTCAATGGCGAGTTATTTGCGATGCAAACTGGCATCCGGCTCCTGCATGTCCCTTATAAAGGAAGTGCGCCCGCAGTTACCGATCTCCTTGGGGGGCAGGTTCAACTCATGTTTGACAATTTGCCGACGGTACTGCCTCAAATACAAGCCGGCACATTGCGAGCACTCGCCGTGACAACCGGAACTCGCAGTTCGCTTCTTCCCAACGTCCCTACGCTCGCCGAAGCAGGGCTGTCTAAGTTCGACACCAGCGCTTGGTTCGCTGTGCTGGTTGCCCGCAGCACTGCGAAGGAAATCCGTACGCAGCTTGAGGAAACACTTCACGCTGTCCTGACCGACCCCGAGGTCAAAGCTCAGCTCACCTCCGCCGGCGTCGAGCCGCTGGGGCAAGGCGCGGCGGATCTTGCCGAAAAGATCGAGGCTGATACTGCTATGTGGCGCGCCGTGATCGAGGGGGCAAGGATCAAGATGGAATAGCGGCGATTCCTGCGTCCTTGAGGTCGGCCGTCAACGCCTCCAGGCTGACAACCGGCGTACCTAATAATCTACCGCTTCACCGTCACGCCAGCTGCTTCCCGATCCCAGGTCGCGTCAGTCTTGCCACGGGCACGAAGCTTGAACTTTTGTACCTTACCGCTCTCAGTTCGTGGCATATCTGTTACGAATTCGACGAAGCGCGGTATCGCAAAATAGGAAAGCTTGCCCTCACAGAAGCGAACAACGTCTTCTTGACGAAGCGTCGCGCCATCTTTCAGGAGGAGAACGGTCATCACTTCATCCTCTGCCAAATCGGACGAGACTGGAAAGACCGCTGCTAGCGCAACATCGGGATGAGAGAGTAGAACCTGTTCGACCTCGAAAGACGAAATGTTCTCGCCGCGGCGGCGTATCGTATCCTTCAACCGATCGATGAAACGAAAATAGCCGTCAGGGGTTCGCACAAGCCGGTCGCCAGTGTGCAGCCACAAATTTCGCCACGCCTCGACGGTTTTGTCGGGCATGCCGAAATAGCCGAGCGCCATAGCGAAGGGCTCGCGTGCCCTCAGGAGCAGCTCACCCGGCTGACCATCTTGGACGGGGTTGTCGTCCTCGTCGACAATGAGAGCTTCAAATCCATCCATCACCTGGCCAACATAGCCGGGCTTGCGATGCTGCATCGTCGAACAGATCACGGCGTTGCTCTCTGTCGACCCGAACCCATCCAGGAGAGCAATCCCCGTACGGCGCTCGAAGTCTCGGTTTGCCTGCTCCGGCACGCCCGGCGCGAGAGCACAGCGCACCGTGTGCTGCCGCTCGCTTGGCTCCTCCGGGCGCGATAGCAACATCGGCACCATCGCTCCAAGGACATACGTTACCGTGGCGCCAGACTGCCGCAAGGCTTCATAGAAATTTGAGACGGAGAAGCGCGCATCAACGACTTGGGTTGCTCCGTGCAGCAAAGCCTGGAAGAAGCAGTTCAAGGCGTTCGTGTGAAACAGGGGCAAAGTGGTATGGAGAACATCGCGCTCCACGAGCCCCAGCGCTTTTCCAGTGTAGATGCCCCACCAGAAAAATTGCCCGTGGGGACACACCACCCCTTTGGATGGCCCCGTCGTTCCGGATGTAAAGAGGATCGTCAGAGGATCGGAAGGCTTGATAGCCGCAGGTGTTGCGGCCGGCCCAGGATCAGGCAGCCGGCTCGTTTTGACCGGAAGACTCTTCGCCGCCTCGGATGCCCCCTCGCCTAAAATCCAGGCCGAGGCAAGCGGCAATCGTGCGAAATCAATTGCTTCGAGCACATGCAAATGCTCGGCTTCGATCATGATAAGCTTGGCACCCGATGTGCTGAGCATGTGCTGAAGTTGATGCCCACGCGCAGCCGTATTGATCGGGACGCTGACAGCTCCAATCCAGCCGCACCCCAGAAAGACAGCCAGCAATTCCGGCTTGTTGCCACAAAAGATTGCGACGCGATCTCCGGCTGTGATGCCGGCTTGGAGAAGGCACCCCGCATAAGACGCGGCCGTATCGCGGCAGGACCGATATGTCCACGAGGCCCCACCGCAGACAAAGAGCTTTTGGTCCTCATAGCGCGCAGCTTGTTTGGCAAGCAGAGCGGGAACCGTTCTTTCATTCGCGAGGATATATGCAGCGGACGACACCATTTCTGTCAAGGCCACAGCTCCATCCCGAGAGCGCCCCCACTCTCATGAAAGAGAGCACTAGCGGCTACGAGTACAATGTCAAGTGATATATCAGATGATACGCGCACTCCACTCGTAGATTTCCTCGGGAGTCGCAAACCAGACCCCGTCTCTTTTCAAGATGTAATCGAGGGCCAATTCGAAATACTTCAGCCGGTGGGGCGCTCCGATAATGTAAGGATGAACGCTCATCGACATCACGCGCGGCTGCGTTTCGCCTTCAAGGTAGAGGCGATCAAACTGATCGATGACGCGGGTGAGCCAAGCTGGAGATTCATGCTGGTGGGCAACCATGAGCGGCAGATCGCCCATCTCGACGGAATACGGAATAGAGAAGATGTCGCCGTTCTTGGAATTCATCCGGACGGGGTGATCGTCCAGCGGCCAATCCACAACAAATTTGAAACCAGCCTCAGCCAGGTGATCGAGGGTCTCCGCCGTCTCATGTAAGCCAGGTCCGAGCCAGCCGAGCGGCGGCTTTCCCGAATAGTCTCGGATGACCTCAAAGGTGCGCCGGATATCGGCCGCTTGATCTTGCAACAAATGAACCGGCCGCTGATGGTAGCCGTGTCCCATGAAATTCCAGCCGGCATCGCGCACCGCACGCGCCACCGGCTCGTATTCGGAGCTAATGACTTCGCCGTTGATAGCAGCAGATGCCTTGATCCCGCGCGCGGCGATGCTATCCATCAACCTCCAAAAACCAACGCGCATGCCGTATTCGTGCCACGACCAGTTTGGTACGTCAGGCACCACGGCGGCGCCTCCCGGCGCGCCAAAATACTGGCGAGGAACGGGCTTGTCGAACGGCCACACCTCAATATTGACGATCAGATAAACCGCGATCCGCGCTTGATTGGGCAGATTTAGACGCGAGCGCTTATTGATCGGCGCAAAGCCAAACCTCTGACGAGGAAAATCCTGGGGCACTTTTGCACTCCGTCATCGGCTTGGGGCGCACAAACGCGTCATCCTCACCCAAGTCCGCTGCGGAGCTATCGTACTTTCCAAAAAACATCAACAGATATATCACGCGAGAGGAAGTACCGGCGTGAAAAAGCCAGAGGGGCGCCGTAGTGCGTTCGGCGAGCTCAGTTGGATTTTCTCGAGCCGGTCGCGGACGGCCTGAATATGTGCGCGCATGTGGTCGGCGGCCGCGTCTTCATTGCCATTTGCGATCGCTTGGGCGATAGCGGCGTGTTGTCGGTTCGAGGTTTTCACATCGATCGTTTGCCAAAGATTGAGATACCAAAATCGCGTCGACCGCTCGTGCAACCTGCGCGCGAAATCACTCATCACAGTGTTGCCCGAAATCGTCGCCACCTCTTGATGAAAACGTCGGTCGTAGACAGTAAAGCCGGCAATGTCGGGGGGGATCTGCTTTGGATCGGTCGCCGTCGCAAGCTGCTTCAATCTCTCGATCGCGGCGGAATCAACTTCGCCAGCGCCAACGCGGCACGCGGCTCCACGGGCCAACTCAGGCTCTACCGTTAGCCTCGAGTCGAGAATCTTGATGATCTCAGCAAAGCTATCCGGCTGCACGACGATCCCCTTTCGAGGAAGGATTTCAATGAGGCCCTCAATTTGAAGCCGCTGCAGAGCAAGATGAACCGGCGTACGCCCAAGATTCAAATTTGAACATATCGCGGCCTCGTTGAGATACTGCCCCGGCAGGAAATGCAGCATCAGGATGCGTTCTTTGATTTCCTCATATGCCTGCGTCACGAGAGAGGGGGACTGCTCGGCGTTTTTGCCGACAGCCCTGCCCTTCGCTGGCTTGGCGCTCGCGGCCTCCGGCGTGGCAGCCGGTTTCTTCATACGTGTCGCCATAAGGTTAGCTCGACCTCTCGTTGCCAAAACGTGCCTGCAATCGACAGCACGTGGGTACCGATTATCTCGGCTTGAGCCATACCACGTAAAATATCTGAAGAACACCACGGAAAACACGAACGCCTAAACTTGCTAAAAAAGCCGTCAAACCAGGTCTTTTTGCGGGTGCCAGCCCCGTCAGGAGCAGTCGGTTAGCCTGAGGCCGGCCGGTTTGGCTAGCCTAACTGCTCACGAATCGAACGGAGAGTTTTGGCGAAACTCTCCGTTCGGTTACCGCACGGCCTTTAGGATCAGTTGGCCTGCAGGCTCAGGCGGCCTTGGCCTTCGCCACGTGGGTCGCAATCCCATCCATCAGCGCCGGCGAGAGGCAGTCATAGGGCTCAAGCCCGATCTCCTTCAACCGCGACCGGATGCCCGCCATCTGCTCGGGCTTCACGCCCGACTCGATCACGGAGGAGACGAAGGCGGCGAATTGCGGCCCCTGCGAGCCCTGCTCCTGGAACAGCTCGGGGTGGATGAAGTCGAGACCGTAGAACGGATGGTTCTTGTTCTCGATGCGGCCGAACATGTGGGTGCCGCAGGCCTTGCAGGCGTGCCGCTGGATTACCGCGGAGGCATCGACGATCTGGAGCTTGTCGCCGTTCTCGAGCACGGTGAGGTTCTGGCGCGGGACGACGGCCACGACCGAGAAGGTCGCGTCCTGCGGCTTCCAGCACTTGGTGCAGCCGCAGGCGTGGTTGTGCGCCACGTCGCCCTTGATGCCGACCTTGACCTGATGATCGCTGCATTTGCAGGCGAGCGTGCCGCCGGCAAAGTGCCCGGTACCTTGTTTGAGCCCGTTATCGATCGATGGGTGGAGTGCAACAGTCATGGCCGATCCTCCTTTTGTGTGACGCTTGAGCTAGAACACGACGACTGAGCGAATCGATTTTCCCCCGTGCATCAGATCGAAGCCCTTGTTGATGTCTTCGAGCTTGAGCGTGTGGGTGATCATCGGATCGATCTGGATCTTTCCGTTCATGTACCAGTCGACGATCTTCGGCACGTCGGTGCGGCCGCGGGCGCCGCCGAAGGCGGTGCCGCGCCAATTACGCCCGGTGACGAGCTGGAACGGTCGGGTGGCGATCTCCTTGCCGGCTTCGGCAACGCCGATGATGATCGAGGTGCCCCAGCCGCGATGGCAGGCCTCCAGCGCTTGGCGCATCACCGTGGTGTTGCCGGTGCAGTCGAAGCTGTAGTCCGCACCGCCGTCGGTCAGGGTGACGAGATGCGGGACGATGTCGCCGCTGAGCTTCTTGGGATTGACGAAGTCGGTCATGCCGAACCGGCGCCCCCATTCCTCCTTGGAGTCGTTGATGTCGACACCGATGATCTTGTCGGCGCCGGCCATCTTGGCGCCCTGGATCACGTTCAGGCCAATACCGCCGAGACCGAATACGACGACGTTGGAGCCGGGCGTGACCTTCGCGGTGTTGACGACGGCGCCGACGCCGGTGGTGACGCCGCACCCGATGTAGCAGCTCTTGTCGAAGGGGGCGTCCTCGCGGATCTTCGCCACCGCGATCTCAGGCAGCACCGTGAAGTTGGAGAAGGTCGAGCAGCCCATATAGTGGTAGATCGGCTTGCCCTTGTAGGAGAAACGGCTGGTGCCGTCGGGCATCACGCCCTTTCCTTGCGTCGCGCGGATCGCGGTGCAGAGATTGGTCTTCTGGCTCAGGCAGCTTTTGCACTGCCGGCATTCCGGCGTGTAGAGCGGAATGACGTGATCGCCCGGCTTCACCGAGGTGACGCCCGCGCCGATCTCGCGGATGATACCGGCGCCCTCGTGGCCGAGGATCGACGGGAAGATTCCTTCGCTGTCGAAACCGTCGAGCGTGTAGGCGTCGGTATGGCAGATGCCCGTCGCCTTGATCTCGACCAGGACCTCGCCGGCCTTGGGTCCTTCCAGATCGACTTCGACGATTTCAAGCGGTTTTTTGGCTTCGAAAGCGACGGCGGCTCGTGTCTTCATCGAAAATTCCTCAGATTGTTTTCGAGCCCAAGGCCGGCGCCTTGAAGCCCAACGGATAGACAGCTCCGGCTACGGAAATACATGGCGCCCTATCGTCTTCGAGCCCGCCCGTCCTCCAATAATCCTCGAAACTGATCACGAGCCTGCTGACTAGGCAGACGAAAACTCGGACCTCGGCCAGCCTCCACGCCGTCGATCCGGTGCAGCTGCGCCCACATCTCAGCTGTTTTCAGCGCGACCGAGGCACAATTCAGAACTGGCGCGCGTTCGATCCGGCATTTGTGCTCTCCGGCGATCAGCAGCCCCGGCAAAACGCCTGCGGGGAGAATGACGTCGGCGCCAGCTTCAAGAAGCGGATCCGCACAACGACGAAACTGGGCGATCATCCGAGCCCGCGCCTCTGCATCGCCCGCGAATGCCGCGCCAAAATCTTCTGGACGACACCCAAGTCCAACGACCTTCGCGATGCGGTCGCTGATTCCGTATCGCTCCGCCTGCTCGAGATGCCACACCTCGAAATCCGGATCTAACGTAATGAGACCCAGCCGCCGACCAAGTTGAAGCGCACCGTATAGCGTTGCCTCGCCCGCGCCGATCACGGGGATTCGGACCGCCGAGCGGAGCTCGTAAAGCCCGGGATCCTGGAAATGGCCGATGACGACGGCATCAAATCCCTCCTCCTCGGCGCAGATTCCGTTGTCGACGGCGAGGATGGAACAGCGGAATTCGCTCAGACGCGAGATATCGGAATCGGGCGGCGACATGCCGAAAACCTCGACCTCGACGCCCGGCGCGGCGATGCCCGCAAGATAAGCCGAAAGCCCCTTGAAATAGGCCTCATTTACGGACCGATCGATGAAGCTCTGCCAATAAATCCGGATCGGCTTTGGTTCGACCATAGGCACGGGCCCTATTCAACAATGCTTGTCATTCTGAGGCAGTTGATATATCAGGTGATACGCAATTGGAAGCGCGGAACGCCGATCCACGACCGTCATTTGCGCCGGCCGAACGTCGGCGCCCTCGCAAGAGACCTGACTGGAGCGCATTTACGTGATCACATGGTTTTGCGAGTGGCGGTCATCCGGCTCGAACAGGATCGACGTGCCCGATGCCGATGTCCGCGGGCTCGGCGCGCTTATCCGCGATTGCCGGTCGGTGGCAAGTGCCGTGATTCTGCGTCCGATAACGGCCGTCGACCCTCACTATCTGGACCAGAGCCAAGCATCATCACTCGCGGTCCAGATAAATTTCGCCGATACGCGGTCACTTGAGGCCGCGCTCAGCCGCTCGGGGCGCTTGGCCGCTCTATTCGAGCCAGACCTATTCCCCAACTTGCAAGACCTTCATCCGTCCCAAGAAATCATGGTTCAGAGACGCTACCCAGTGCTCACGCGAACCGACTCGGTTCCTGACCAAGAGGTCGCCTATCTTGTAACCTACGAGGGACCTGCGTGCGACGAAGTCGCTTGGCACACTGCATATCTCAGTCGTCACCCGGTGCTGCTGGGCAAATTAGTCGGTCTCCGAGAGTTGGAAATATTCACACCCGCGATTGCGGCATCGGAACTGCGGATCCCGCTCGTTCGATCCCTGCAGCGCAACAAGACGGTCTTCGCATCAGCCGAGCTCATGCGCGAAGCGATGCTGTCGGACGTTCGCAAAGAGTTGCGCGCTGACTTCGATACCCTGCCGCCATTTGAAGGTGTGGCTCGCCACGAGCCGCACTCGGTGACGCGCGTCATCTAACACTTCGCATTATCAAACGACCGGTCCACGATCGAGCTTCATGCGCCTGAGCACGCCAGCGAACTCGCCCAAGCGCTGCTCGCGGTAGCTTTCAAGGTCGACCCCCTCGTAGTCGAGAAATCCTTTCCTGGTCTTCATGCCAATCCGTCCCTCGGCAACGTTTCTCGAAACGATTTCGGGAGACGCATAGCGCGGATGCTCGAGCGCTTCGGTAAGGTATTTCGACGCAAAGTGCAGGATATCGCCGCCACCCCAATCAATGAACTCGAGCAAACCGAGAACACCGAAACGAAAGCCGAAACCGTATTTGACGGCCTTTTCGACATCCTCAGCGCTCGCGACTCCTTCCTCTACGATACGGGCTGCCTCGTTCATCGCGAGGCCCTGGATCCGCGGCACAATAAAGCCGGGGCGCGAAGCACAAAGGACGGGCACTTTACCCATATCCTCGAGGAGTTTCCGGACCGAACTAACGGTTGCCCCAGACGTTCTCCTTCCGGCCGACATTTCGACGAGCGGGACAAGGTAGGCCGGATTGAGCCAGTGAACGTTCAAGAATCGATCCGGATGATCGATAGCGCCGGCAATGTCATCAACCATAATCGTCGAGGTTGTTGACGCAATGATCGTCTGGGGGGCCGCGGAGCGCGAAATCAAAGCGAGTTGCTGGCGCTTCAGCTCAAGTATTTCTGGCAGACATTCGAAGATGAGGTCGACTCCGGAGGTTCCCATCGCGGCCTCAGTGGCCGGAAGAACCGTGACGCGCTGCTCGACGATCGGAACGGTATCACCGGGCATCAGTCCGATGCGAACGAGAATTTCGAGGATCGCTTTGATCTCGTTCTTGACCTCGGCCGCGACCCGATCAAACTCTACTTTTGACCGTTCCTTAAAATCAACGACACGAACCGAATAGCCAGCATAGGCGAACACGGTCGCGATACCGCGTCCCATTCGCCCTGCGCCCACGCACGAGACCGTCCCACTCATACCTCGAAGCCCTCCGCGAGCACACGCTTTAGATCGCGCACGCCTATTTCGTTCAAGCCAAGGGAATTCAGAGTTCGCCCCGTCGACTCAAATGACTGGCCGGCGACGACCGATCCAATGTTCAGGAATGCGTTTGCCAGGGGCACCGGAACCCCCGCCAATTTTGCCACCGAGCTTAGGAAGGAAAGGCCCAGCCTGGTGTCTTCAAGCATGTACCGATGCCGCATAAGATCGAGATGCTCGCGCCAGTCATTTGAACCCGTGAGTTGGTCATGTGCATCGCGTGGATACATGCCGATCTCGCCGTCCGCTTTATAGTGATTTGCGAGCGGAAAATGCGGGGCGCCATAACCCAAAGCTTCGCGCACAGCAATTCGTTCGTTGTCGAGCTGATCCGTGACGCGACGTATTGCGGGCTGAGTGCCTTCCTTATGGATGTCCCAGCGATCGAAATGTTCGATTGGGCCTGCATTCATGATGATTAGCGGAGGATGAATAATCGGCCCGGCGTTCATCAAAGCCGCCGATAGCGCATCCTCCGATGGCTCGATCGCATTCGGGAAGGCTTGGTCGATCAGGGCTAGAGCTGCAAAAGAGCGTTTTGCCGGAAACACTCCAGTCGGCAATCTCACGGCCCGCGTCGAGATCCTCACGACGTAACGGTCTTGCTTTCGTGCGAGCCATGGAAGCGTGCCTGTCTCCGCGAACGACACCCGCGAGCGATTTCCCACGTCCTTGGCTGCACGCGCGAAGATGTACGAACCAAACGTCCCGGGAGGCAGGTACACCACCTGCCCGTCACGAAGGTGGGGCGCCAGTTTGGTCGCGATATCCTGCTGGGCGAACGCCGGAACCGGCGCCACAATGAGATCAGCCCCTTCGACCGCGGCAGCGATGTCGGAGGTGATCATCTCGGGTTTCGCTTCGCGCGACCCCATCTGGTCGATCACGCCGATGCGACCACCGGCCGTCATATGAGCCTCCGCGTCTTCCGACTTCTGACGCCACAACCGGACCGCGTGACCTGAGAGACAGAAATCACCGGCTGCCGCAAAAGAGCCGTTGCCTCCACCGAGCACAGCAATTTTCATTATCGTCCTCCTCTAGAATCGTTGCGCGAGCAGTCGCGTAGACCTGTAGTAAGCACTCAGCCCGAAGCCGCGGCAGTTATCGACGAGTTACCGCCGAGATAAGCCGCGATAAGTTTCGGATCGTGAACAAGCGCTGCCGACGGGCCCGATTGGACAATCTCGCCGGTCTCGAGGACGTAGCCGAAATCTGCCGTCTCAAGTGCCGCTCGCGCGTTCTGCTCGACGATCAGAATGGACACGCCGAGCTCCCGCAGGGACGCTATCGTTCGGAATATCTCTCGCACGATAAGGGGAGCAAGCCCCAGGCTGGGTTCGTCCAGCAGCAAGACCTTGGGCTTCGCCATAAGTGCGCGGCCGATGGCGAGCATCTGACGCTCGCCTCCCGACAAGGTACCGGCCGCCTGTTTGCACCTTTCCTCGAGCCGAGGAAAATGACGAAAGACCTGATATAGATCGGCTTTAACCGTCCTACGATCGGGCCTCGAATAAGCACCGAGCAGCAAGTTGTCCTGAACCGACATTTCCGAGAACA
Organism: Bradyrhizobium sp. CCBAU 53338; assembly: GCF_015291665.1. NCBI lineage: Bacteria > Pseudomonadati > Pseudomonadota > Alphaproteobacteria > Hyphomicrobiales > Nitrobacteraceae > Bradyrhizobium > Bradyrhizobium sp. CCBAU 53338. The sequence goes on along the minus strand of NZ_CP030048.1, from coordinate 3,165,934 downwards.
GCTCGCGCCTTTCAGGAACGAGGCAGAGTCCGCGTTCAACGCGATCTTCCACCGCGAGAGCGGAAATGTCCCTGCCCTGCAACCTTACGCGGCCCCGCAATCCGAGGAGACCGATCGCAGCCAGAAGAAGTGTGCTCTTGCCCGCTCCATTTGGGCCAAGCAGGGTGACGATCTGCCCGGGCTCCACATTGAGTGAAACGTCCCGGACGGCTTCTACTTTCCCGTAGCTAACGCTTACATTGTCGATCGAGAAAACACTCATCAAAGGCCAACTCCGAGATAGGCCTCTTGCACCCGAGGATTCCGGACGATCTCCGTCGGCGTGCCCTCGCAAAGCTTCGAGCCGAATTCCATGACGACGACGCGGTCCGCGAGGTTCATCACGAATTCCATGTCGTGTTCGACCAGGAAGATCGTGACACCCTCGCCTCGCAAAGACTTGAGAAGCTCCGCCAACCGCTGTTTCTCATGGCGTCGCAGCCCGGCGGCGGGTTCGTCGAGCACCAGCAAAACGGGATCTGCCGCGAGAGCTCGTGCAATCTCGAGAATCCGCTGGTTCCCTAAAGCCAGGCTCCCGGCGAGTTGGAACGGGTCTCGCCCTAAACCAACACGATCAAGTTGATTGAGAGCGTCAGCTGTGGCTTTCGCTTCTTCTTCCCTGTCGAGCCGGAGAGCGCAGCCTAGAACGCCTGCTCGCGTGCGAGGATAGGCTCCGAGCAGAACATTGTCCAAGAGCGTCATGCCGGGGCGCAGTTTTACGTGCTGGAAAGTGCGCGCAATGCCGGCTCGGGCGATTTGAGCCTGGGATTGGCGCGCCAGCGAACGACCGCAAAAGAAGACCTCGCCGGCATCAGTCCTGAGAGCGCCTGTCACCAGATTGAACAGCGTGCTTTTGCCGGCGCCATTTGGTCCAATCAACGCGAGAATTTCACCTGCCCGGATTTCGAACGTGACGTCGTTTACCGCGACAAGGCCCCCAAATTTGCGCACAAGCTTGTTGATCTGAAGAAGCTGTGTTCCGGATCGATACTGCTCCCGGCGAGCCAACGAGCCGTTCGCTACAGGCTTCTCGACTTTTACCGCCGGCACGAAACGGGTAAAAAATGGTACGATGCCTTGCCGAGCTCGCTGCAAGAACAGGATGAACAAGGCAGAGAACACAACCAGTTCCAGTTGTCCTGAACCATGTTTGATCAGGAGTGGCAAGTAATCCTGAATCGCGTTCTTGAGATAGGTGACAAGAGCGCTTCCGGCGACGCCCCCGACAATCGTACCCGTGCCGCCGACCATCGCCATCATGAGATATTCGATACCTGCCCCGGCTTCGAACGGGGCGGGACTAATGAACCGGCTAAGATGTGCGTAAAGCCAGCCAGAGAGAGCACAGAGTAGCGCCGCGAGGACGAAAGCGGTCAGCCGCGCATGGAATGCGCTGATGCCAAGGCTTTCGACTAGCGTTGTCCCGCCGCGCAAAGTACGAAACGAACGTCCGATTCGTGAATCAAGAAGATTGCCTAGCAATAAGAGGCTAACGAGCACGATCGTCCAAATGAGGTAAAACATTTGCCATCCCTGGATGAGCGGCTGCCGCCCGATAGAGATAGGCGGGATATTGGCGAGGCCGTTGAAGTTGCCGAGCCCGGCGAGATTCCCAAAGAGAAAGCCGATCGCGAGCCCCCATGCCACTGTGCTGAGCGACAGGAAGTGACCCTGGAGCCGAAGCGTAATGAAACCAATGATAGCCGCGACGGCGCAGGTCATCGCGATTGCCAGTAAAAGACCGAGCCAGACAGACTGTCCTTGGATGACTGAAACCCACGCAGTCGAGTATGCGGCCACGCCGACAAAAGCCGCCTGCCCAAACGACACTATCCCGCATATACCCGTCAGCAACGCAAGGCCAATCGCGACCAGAGAATAAATCCCGACGTAATTAAGAAGAGTAATGCTGAATGAAGGCAGAAAGGCCGGGGCGGCCAGGAAGACGACTAATGTCGCGATCATCAGCATGCGGAACCGTGCGCGTCTCATTCTTCTACCTCTTCTTCCGAGTGCACCTGACTCAGCGACCGCCAGAGGAGGATCGGAATTAGAAGCGAGAAGACGATGACGTCCTTCAATGCGCTGCTTTGAAACGAAGCGAAGCTCTCAAGCAGGCCCACCAAGACCGCGCCAAGTGCAGTGGCCGGATAGCTCGCCATCCCACCTATGATCGCTCCGATGAACGCCTTCAGCCCGAGAAGAAACCCCGAGTCGTAAAAGATCGTATTAACCGGCGCGATCAGAATCCCGGACACGCCTGCCATGAGCGACCCAACAATATAGGCGATCGTCCCAGCGCGCGCAGGCCGAATTCCCATCAAGCGCGCTCCGGTCCTGTTCATGGCGGTGGCTCGCAACGATTTTCCTGGCAGGGTCAAATCGAAGAAGAGAAAAAGCGCGACGCTGAGTATCAAGGCCGCAGCCACAATAATCAGCGACTGCACCGAGAATTGCATAGGGCCCACCTCGAATGATGCGGAGGTGATCGGCTCGGTCCGAACGCCCTCCGGGCCGAAGAAGAGCAGCCCAAGTCCGATGAGAGCGAAATGAAGAGCCATCGACACGATCAGAAGAAGCAAGACACTTGCATCGGCTATCGGTCTAAACACGATGCGATCGAGTAACGGCGTGATCGGCGCCATCAGAATGAGCGCGATCAGGGCTTGAAGCGGCATCGAAAGCTTGAAACTGAGTGCTATCCAAGCGCAACCGACGATGATTGCGGGGAGGACGAGATAAAAGCCAAGTGCCCGGGGAATCTCGCGGGCCCGCCTCGCACGCCACAGACTCGCGACCTCAATCAGGCTCGCAAGGCATGCTAAGACCAGCACGAGTCCGAAGGTGCCCGGCACGTGCCCTGTCTGGATAGCGGCAAGCGTGAGGACCGTAAACGCTGCAATGTCTCCAAACGGGATATAGATTACACGGGTTACGCTGAAAATAAGCACAGTCCCGATAGCCACAAGCACATATATTGCGCCCGTAGCGATCCCGTCCACGGCGAGAATCGCGGCGATATCATTGGTCATTTCCGTTCCGCTTCTTTTGTTGGAAGCCTGTTCGCTAGGGGACGTACTTCCAGGCGCCGTTGACCAGCTGAACGATCACGAGCGACCGCTCGTCGACTCCGTAATTCTCGCCGGGTTTGAAGTTGTAGACGGCATGCACGCCCGGAAATTCATGCGTGCTCAAGATCGCGTCCCGAAGTGCCGTACGAAAGCCGGTTTCGCCAGGCCTGCTAATCTTGATCGCGCGTTCGACCGCGTTGTCGAGTATCCGCCAGGCATCAAAAGAGAGACCGGAGAACTGATCCGTGACCGGACCCTTGTTGGCGCGTTCATAGGCGGCGCGAAACTCAAGGCTGAGCTTCTTGGCGAAATGATCGTCCGGCAGCTGCTCGGAAACGACCACAGGCCCGACCGAAAGCTTGATGCCCTCCGCGGCCTTGCCTCCCACTCGTACAAACTCGGGATTAACTAAGGCACCAGTACCGTAGATCGCACCCTTAAATCCTCTTTCGCTCAAGGCAAGCAAGGGCAACGCGCCTTGGGTAGCGGACCCGCCATCTAATACCGCATCGGGTCTCGCGGCAACGATACGCAGGACCTGGCCTGTTACGGACGTATCAGTGCGCGCGTACCGCTCGTTGGTTACGACCTGCAAATCGCCACGCTGTTCTGCCGCCTTCGCTCCCGCGTAGACCAGATCGCCCCAGCCGTCCGAAAACCCGATATATCCGACTTTCTTCACGCCATCGCGCTTCATTCGGTCGGCAACGATCTTCACCAACAGATCGGCCGATTGAGGCACAGTAATAGCCCATTGATCTGACGCCGATGTCGGCTTGGGCGGGATCGGTGAGATGCAGATCATGGGCACCTTCAGCTCAGTCGCGACAGAAATCATCGCCACGGTCGAAGGCACCGTCGCCGTACCGATCAGGACGTCGACCTTCTCTTCTTCGATGAGCTTACGCGCGTTACGCGTGGCCGCCGACGGATCCGACCCATCGTCGAGCTGAATGAGGCGCACCTTCTGCCCAGCCATCTGCGACTTGTATTCGTAGGCGGCAGCTATGCCCTTCGCGTATCCAATTCCAATCGCAGACCCCGGTCCGCTTAAGGATGTGACGAACCCGATCGTTACGTCCGCGCGAGCCGGAGTGAGAAAGGAAAGCGCCAACAAAGTGGCCGTAAGCACCGCTCGACGCCGCATTCGTAATCTCCCCGAGAGCTTTTTTCAGATCGAAATCGACGCCTTCATCTGATCAACGGCCGCCGCAACCCAACGCACCGGGGCGCCGCGCGATCTCAAAAGAACGTGCAACAGACTTGATCCATGTCTGTTGATATTTCTTGTGAAGCGTTATATGGAATATGTCAACTCCGCGAGGGGAACTGAACCTGGTTTGAAGGCGCGGCGCGCTCGATCCGAAGTAGCAACATTCTGTTGATGCAGCTCCGCTCACTAGCCATAGGCAATCCCTCGACGAACTTGGATTAATCGGTGAGTGACCTGTCGAACCTTGAGCGGCTTAAGCTCGTCGTGGTCCGCACGAAGCAAGAGGCACCCCTCGTGCGTTCTCTCTTGCTGGAATCTGCAACTGGCTGCCCGCTTCCCATCTGGGCTCCGGGCGCGCACATCAAGGTCTTTCTGCCGGACGGGCAAGAACGTTGCTATTCGCTCGTCGAGCTAACGGCGCCACCGGCTGAAAACACCGCCCCGCTTTCGTATTTGCTTGGCGTCAGGCTTGACGATGCCGGCCAGGGCGGCTCTCGATATATGCATAGTCTCAACGACGGCGACATGCTTGAGGTCTCAGCACCTCAAAACCACTTTCCGCTCTCGACTACCGACAGTCCCATACATCTTATCGCTGGCGGCATCGGTATTACTCCGCTTGCCTCAATGGCAGCCCATCTTGTCGCGACAAGAAAGCCGTTCCTGCTTCGCTATGCCGTGCGATCGCAGGACCAACTGGCCTTTCTGGCCGATTTAAGAACTCTGGCGGGACCTAATCTCCGCTTGCATGTCGATGATCGGGACGGCGTCTTTCCACTGGGTGACGTGATGCGTAGTTTGCCAGCGGACGAGCCGCTTTATCTTTGCGGTCCACGGGTCATGATCGACTCGGCCATATCGCTCGCGCGGGAGCTTCAGTGGTCCGAAGGCCGGCTTCGATTCGAGTCGTTCTCCGCCGCGCCTCCCGCGGCTGGCGACCAGCCCTTCGAGGTCGTTTTGATGACCTCTGGTCGCGTCTTGCAGATTCCGAAAGACAGAACGATTCTCGACGTGATGATTGAGCAAGGAATCGACGCGTTGCACGATTGCAAGCGCGGCGACTGTGGGATTTGCCAGGCGGCAGTGTTGGAAGGTGTCCCGGACCATCGGGATTACGTGCTCTCTGAGCAGGAGCGCGCCTCGGGGAAACTGATGCAGATTTGTGTGTCGCGCGCAAAGTCGCGACGGTTGGTCTTGGACCTTTAGGTCGGCGCAAGAGGAGACAGGCGAATGAACAATGCGGCTTTTGATGCGCATACTATTCGAAACCTGATCCGGGAGCGGGAAGTCCATCGCGACGTCTACATAAATGACGAGGTTTTCCGCCTCGAAATGCTGCATTTGTTCAGCAACACGTGGGCGTATGTCGGTCACGAGAGCCAAATCCCCGCGCCCGGCGACTATTTCGGAACTGAGATCGGAATGCAGCCGATTCTCATGGTTCGTCACACCGACGGCTCTGTTAAGGTGCTTTACAACCGCTGTCCGCACAAGGGTGTTCGCATCACTTCCGAAACCTGCGGAAACGCGGGGAAATTTTTCCGCTGCCCCTATCATGCGTGGAGCTTTAAGACTGATGGCTCGCTTCTCGCCATTCCGCTCAAGAAGGGCTATGAGAACACCGGGCTTTCTGAGAGCCACGCCGCTCAGGGATTGAGTCCTGTCGACAATGTCCGCAACTATCGGGGCTTCATCTTCGCGAAGTTGAGCCAGTTCGGACAGGACTTCGAAGAGTTTTTTGGAGAGAGCCTTTCTTCAATCGACAATATGGTCGATCGATCGCCACTCGGTCGCCTTGAAGTCGCCGGCGGGGTGTTTCGCTATGTCCACCCGTGCAACTGGAAGATGCTCGTCGAGAACCAGACCGACACGTGCCACCCGATGGTGGCGCACGAATCATCCGCGGGGACGGCCGTCGAGGTGTGGAAGACAGCTCCTCCCGGCACGCCCATGCCGATGGCGATCGAACTGCTCGCTCCGTTTATGTGTCCTTATGAATTCTCAGAAGAGATGGGAATTCGGGTCTGGGCTAACGGCCACGGCCACACCGGTGTCGGAAAATCGATCCATTCGAACTATTCGGCAATTCCCGAGTATTTCGATCAGATGGTGGCCGCATATGGCGAGGAGCGGGCTAAAGCAATTCTTATCGAGAACCGGCACAACACGATCTACTTCCCCAATCTCATGGTGAAGGGTCCAATTCAGTTGCTTCGCGTATTCAAACCCCTGGCGGCTAACCGCACACTCGTGGAGTCGTGGACTTTTCGTCTCGTCGGCGCACCCGACTTGCTGCTCGAGCGAACGCTTTCGTACAATCGACTGATCAACGCGCCAACCTCCATCGTCGGCCATGATGACCTTGAGATGTACGAGCGTGCCCAGCTTGGTCTTCGTTCCAACGCCAATCAATGGGTCAATCTCCAGCGGCTTTACTCCGCCGACGAAGATCCCGATCGCAGCGTGACGACAAACGGAACGACGGAATTGCAGATGCGAAATCAGTTCCGAGCCTGGTCCAAGTTCATGACGATGTCGATGCAGTGACGCGGCGATGGCACATTTCACCGATCAAGATATCATCAACTTCGTCTTCAATGAGGCTCGGCTCATCGATCAGATGCGCTTCAACGAATGGCTTGACCTCTTTACGGACGACGCCTGCTATTGGATGCCTCTCGAGTGGCAGCAGGCGGATCCTCGGCTCAGCGCTTCGCTAATGTATGAAGACAAACTTCTGCTCAGGATTCGAGTTGAGCGCTTGAACGGAAACCGCACATTCAGCCAAAAGCCGAAGAGTCGATGCCACCATTTGCTGCAGACGCCGCTCGTGCTCGATCGTGATGACGAGAAATCGACTTACACAGCCTGGACTCCCCTCCACTACATCGAGACGCGGCAAGACGAGCAGACGCTGTTCGCCGCATGGTTGACCCATACTCTCGTGGTCGTCGACGGCACGCTAAGAATCAAGATGAAGCGGGTCGATCTGGTTAATTCCGACGCCGCTTTTGGCAGCATTCAATTGTTCATGTGAGCTCATGTCCATAAAAGCCAACTCCTCGACAGCTGTCGTGACGGGAGGCAGCACCGGAATCGGCGCCGCAATCTGCCACTCCTTGATTGCCGAAGGTCATGACGTTGTGAATCTCGACGCTAAGCCCTTGAGCTGGACCCACGAACGGGTACGGCACGAGGAAGTCGACCTTTCCGATGCTGAAGCCACGCGGGCCGCCGCCTCGAAGGTCGCACGGACTTCCGAGGTTGGGATCTTTGTCCACAACGCGGGCGCAATTTGCCCTGCATTGGTTGAGGCGGCGGAGCCGAAGGATCTTACATTTCTAACGGATCTGCACTTGTCGGCACCACTCATCCTCCTACAAGCGTTTCTTCCTGCAATGAAGGCGCAGCGTAACGGACGAGTCGTCCTGATTTCCTCGCGCGCATTGTTGGGCGTGCCAACCAGGACAGCTTACGCAGCGACCAAAGCCGGAATGGTCGGAATGGGGCGTACCTGGGCCCTGGAGCTTGCCCAATACGGCATCACCGTGAACATGGTTGCACCTGGCCCAATAGGCTCAACTGACATGTTTCGTGCCCTCGCGCCGGACGGCAGTGAGCAAGCAAACCGAATCGCCAAGACCATTCCGGTCGGACGGTTGGGCCGGCCGGAAGATGTCGCCAACGCCGTCCTGTTTTTCGTGTCGGGCCGGTCCACGTACGTCACTGGTCAAACGCTCTTTGTGTGCGGCGGGGCCAGTGTGGGAACACTGACGCTCTAGCGTAAGCGCTACCCATTGCAATTGCGGCGTACCCCCATAATCAAGGAAGTCTGCTTTATGAAGCCAGAAAAGATCCTCTACGAAACCCAAGCCACCGCAACGGGCGGACGCGACGGCAAAGTCGAGAATGCGCAGAACAATTTCGCTCTAACGCTCGCACTTCCAAAGGAACTGGGCGGCCCGGGCGGCTCAGGCACCAACCCCGAGCAACTGTTCGCCGCGGGCTACGCGGCTTGCTTCCTTGGTGCCGTCAAACTGGTTGCAAGGCAGAGCAGGCTATCGATTTCAGACGATGTCAGCGTCACGGCCAAAGTCGGCATCGGACCTATCCCGGTTGGATACGCGCTCAGCGTCGAATTACAAGTAAGCCTCCCCAATATCGATCGCGCGTTCGCACGCGATATCGTCGCGCAGGCCCACCAACGATGCCCGTACTCGAACGCGACAAGAGGCAATATCGACGTGATACTTACCGTGGTTTGATGGCCGCGCGATGCCAGCCGCTGGCCGCACTCCCTACGACGGTGTCGTCATAGCGACGCCCGTAACCATTCCCTACGCTCGTTACTCGATCGAGAGCGCGCAATGGTGGATCGGGCGCGCACTCAAGGCGCTTTTGCAGGAGAGCCCGCTGCGAGCTGCCGACATTGATGGTCTCGCGGTCTCCAGCTTCACGCTCTACCCCGACACGGCGATCGGCTTGACGCAGCATTATGGTCTTTGTGTGCGCTGGCTGGAGACCATCCCACTTGGAGGCGTAAGCGGTATTGCCGCTCTCCGACGCGCAGCACGTGCGGTTCAGGCCGGGGACGCACGCGCCGTGGCTTGCATTGCCGGTGATACCAATCACGTCGATACATTCCGGAAAACGTTAGAGGCCTTTTCCCAAGCCAACCAAGATGCCATTTATCCCTACGGCGCCGGCGGAGCAAATGCCAGCTTTGCGCTCATCGCGCGTCACTACATGCGCACCTACGGCGTGTCACGTGAGGACCTCGCAAAGATAGCGGTGTCGCAACGTGAAAATGCGCTCAAGAACCCCCACGCCCTCTTCAAACGCAGCTTGACCATAGAAGAATATCTGGCAGCACGTCCTATCGTCGATCCCATTCATCTGTTCGACTGCGTGATGCCATGCGCGGGTGCGGAGGCGTTCCTCGTCCTCGACAGCGATTTTGCAGCGTCCCGCGGCATCTCCGGGGCACGGCTGCTGTCCACCATCGAACGTCACAATGCTTTCAGTGAAGACCCATCCCAATTGCGCGGCGGCTGGGCGATGGACGTCGACGAACTCTATACCATGGCAGGGATCGGCCCCGAAGGGATTGACGTCGTGCAGACCTATGACGACTATCCCTTCGTTACCATGATGCAATTCGAAGATCTCGGCTTCTGCCGCAAGGGAGAGGGCGTCGAATTCGTGCGCAAGCATGATCTTACAATCGGCGGATCCTTCCCTCACAACACGTCTGGCGGCCAGCTGTCCGTAGGCCAAGCCGGCGCAGCCGGTGGATATCTCGGTTTGACCGAAGGTCTTAGGCAAGTCTTGGGGTGCGCCGGCTCAACGCAGGTGCCGGATACCAAGACCGCGCTCGTGTCCGGCTTTGGTATGATCAATTACGATCGCGGCCTATCGTCCGGCGCGGCAATTATGGCGGGTGTACCGACATGACCATTCCGTTGGAGAAACCCGCACCCAAGGGAGGCCTTTGGCGCACTCGAACTCCGAGCTCGCCGCCCGGTCGACGCAGCCGTACTGCTCACCTGTTGACCCAGGCAGCGGCGGAATCACGATTTGCGCTGCAACGTTGCGCCGAATGCAACAACTTCGCGTATCCGCCGCGAGATTGCTGCCCCATTTGTCTATCCATCAATCTTCCTCTGTCCGACGCCCCCACAAGCGGCATACTCGTTTCCGCGACCGAAATACAAGTTTCGGGTGACGTCTACTTTCGCGAGCGTTCACCGTGGCGAGTTGGCATGGTGCAGCTTCAATGCGGACCAATCATGATTGCCCACATTCACGGCGATTGCCAGGAAGGAGAGACAGTAAAAATGTCCCTTCAATTGGACAAGGCTGGCCAGGCTGTCGCGTTCGCGTCGCCCGGGACGACGACGCCAAATCAAGCCGACGACAAGCAGTGGCGGGAATTTACGGCCGACCCTCGCTACCGCCGAGCTCTCGTCACAGACGGCCGAAACGAGGCCGGACAAGCGATTGCTCTTGCATTGGTCGCGGCCGGCGCGACGACGGTCTTCGTTGGCATACCGGAGCGGTGGCGTCCATTTAAGGGGGAGGACCGCCTTGCTTCGGTCACTAATATCCATCTCGTTTCCCTCGATATTGGGGATCAGCGATCTGTGGCGGGTCTCGCAGCGGACATCGGTCCCAAGACCGACATTCTCGTGAACACGAATGATCATGTTCGGCCCGGCGGGCTGTTGACGCGAAACGGGGCAGGCCGCTATCGAGAAGAGATTGAACGCAGCTATCTGGGTTTTGTGCATCTTGCCCAATCATTTGGACCAATTATGCGAGGCCGTGGCGCAGACGGCGCAGGGAGTGCCGTCGCTTGGGCAAACATCTTTTCGATCTACTCTCTCTCGAATTGGCCTGCTTATGGCGCCTACTCCGCATCTCAGGCAGCGGCATTGTCGTTGTCGCAGTGCCTCCGGGCGGAGCTGCGCGGGAGCGGTGTCAGGGTCATGAACCTCTTCACGGGCCCCATTGAGAGCGATTGGTTTCAAGGGCTGCCGCCTCCGAAAGTATCGCCCGAGGCTCTCGCTGCGGCGCTCATACGCGCATTGAAATCTGGAAGTGAGGATGTGTTCGTTGGTGACGTCGCAGAAGATTTCCGGCGGCGATTGACCACAAATCCGAAAGCTCTCGAACGCGAGCTCGGCTGGTAGCCGACCATAACATTTAGAGCAAAACCTCCTGCGGGCAGCAGCAACTCTTTCCCGCCCGGTGCTGACAATCGAGTGGGACGGAAAATGAACCACCGAGGAGTTTCTTTCACGATCCAAAAGACCAACAGTCGCAACGTTTGGGCCTGGTCATACAAGATTGACGATCAAACGCGCACCGGCCGGACCCATACGACCCTCGAGTTACTCGCGATCCACCGCGTCCAGATTCTGATCGACAGAGAGCTTCGCCAACGACAGAAACCGCCTGCCCAGCGTTCTTAGCGCGCCCGTGACCCTTTGGATCGGCGCGGCACAACGCTTGAAGCCGCCAGCAGTGCTGTCACGGTCCCCGTAAATGTGTCTATTGCTAGGCAGTATAACGTGTGCTTATGAAATGCCATGCGCGCACGTCAACTTGAGGTCTTCAGGACGATCATGCAATGCGGGACGCTCACCGAAGCGGCCCGGATCCTGAATGCGTCGCAGCCCGCGCTCAGTCAGGTATTGCTTAACACGGAGGACGTGCTCGGCTTCAAGCTGTTCGAGCGCGTGAAAGACCGCCTCGTTCCCACACCCGAGGCCGAAGAGTTGTATCCGGAGGCCGATCGTATCTTCGGGGAGCTGGAGAACCTCCGGCGCACTGCCTTGAGCTGAAGTTCGGCCATCGTGGCCTTCCCGCTGCGCGCACGCAAGGTCGATCGGGCAAAATGCGCGAAGCTAGTTGCGGAGGCGCTTGCAGCCGTCGAGCTAGACGGTTACGGCAAACGTTCGATCAACCAGTTGTCTGGTGGCCAGAAGCAGCGCGTCGCATTGGCGCGCGCCATCGTCTTCGCGCCGCGCCTGATCCTCATGGACGAACCACTTTCGGCGCTGGACAAGAGCCTACGCGAGTCAATGCAGATGGAGCTCCGCAGACTTCATCGAACCCTCGGCGCGACCATCATCTACGTGACACATGATCAGCGTGAGGCGCTGATCATGAGCGATCGCGTTGCTGTCATGCGCGGCGGGCGGCTTATGCAGGTGGACACGCCCAAGAATCTCTATTCTCGCCCCGCCAACCACTTCGTGGCGGGCTTCGTGGGGGAATCCACGTTGGTCCCCGTCAGTCGGCGAGGCGCGCGCAAAGTGTCGGTCGGGGAGTTCGAAATCGCAAGTCCTGTCGACGTACCGCTCGCTGGAGAGTTGTTTCTCGCTGTTCAGTCCGAGGCCGTGATCATCGGGAATGTACCCGCCGCGAGCGGTTACAACTATCTGTTCGGAACGGTGACGGACGTTGTCTTCCAAGGCGAAAGCAGCAAGCTCAGCGTCGCGCTCGAGGGGGGCCCGATCATCGGGGTTCGTCAGGCCGAGCACCACGCCGCCGCATCGTGCATGCCCGTCGTCGGCGAACGCGTGGCTCTGCGATTGCACGTGGAGGATACGATCATCGTAGCCAAGTCTGGTTGATGTGTTCGCGAGGTCTATATGTCCGATCAAATATCGCCGAAGCCGATCCTGACGGCCGAAAAAGCAGTCGCGGAACGTCGTAGGCTTTCTTAGAGCGTTAGCCAATTAGAGCAATAGCAGATATCAAGGACCAGCGCGGCAAGGTGCGGCGCCCAAGGCACGGCCAAAAACCTCGGCCTTCCCGAGGCATGGTATGAGACGGAGCCTCAAAGCACAGACCTAGCAGTCGGCCGTCGCTTAGGCGCTTACGCTCTGAAGTCTAAGCACGGCACAGGATCAAAGCCCGAAATCCAGTAGCGGCTCAGCCCACTCCCGGCCTGCACGAAGATTGCCCCCAAATGCTATTCGGCATGCAAAATTGGCGCTCTAAGTCGGGGATCGGCCTCAAAAATTTGATGCGGATTGAGAGTGGGCCGGCGGCGAGATGAAGCGGCCTCAACGAAGACACCATTGGCCGCATCCGATCGGGTAGAATGGCGATTGGGCCGTCCAGCCCGCCCACAGCGGCGACGCCTGTTGCCGCGGGCCACGACTTGCCTGCTGCCGTTCGGGACCGGCCGGTTCTTCATGATCCGTGGCGCCGAGGTCGCGCTGAACTGGATGGGCCGCGACCGTCGCCTGGCGTTCGCCGATACTCCCATTGCCCCGCATGTAGGACTGCCACGGGCTGGCGGCCGCAACGGGGCGCCTTGGTCTCGGGCGCTTTGGCCGACGGCAGTACAGGCATTGTATGCGCTCATCGCGAAGAGGGACTGGTCGAGCTTGCCCCGTAAAATCGAGTCACACCTCCTATTGACAATCATCTGATCTATCTTTTAATCATCAGATGTATCTATGATAACGTCGCCCTTCCTGAAAATTTGACCCGGAGGTGGGCGCCACAATCGGAGGAAACAATGAGATCTGTCGCACGTTTTGTTGCGCTCGCCGCTTGTGTCGGCATGGCGATGCCGGCCATGGCGCAGGACAAGATCAAGATCGGCTATATCTACAAGATGGGTGACGCACCTTGGTTCGTTCGGGAGATCGAAGGCGCAAAGAAGCGCGCCGCAGAGCTGGGAGTCGAACTCCTCGCCCAGGACGTCCAGACCGACGCGAATCTCGCAGTCACGACTATCGACACGTATATTGGGGACGGCGTGAATGGCATTGCGATTGTCGTGCCGGATCGGGCTATCGGACCCGTCGCGGCCGAGAAAGCCAAGAAGGCCGGGATACCCGTGATTGCCGTCGATGACGACATCAAATCAGGCGACGGGTCGGTGGTGCCGTATGTCGGCATCAATGGCTTCAACATGGGCGTGCGCGTCGGGGAGGAGATCATCAGCCAGATCAAGGCCGCCGGCTGGGACAAGGATTTCTCTGGAGTCAGAGTCGGCTCGATTGAGGATCAGAAAACGGACACCTGCATGCAGCGCAACAAGGGCGCGCAAACCGCCTTGTTCAAAGGCTATCCCCAGCTTGAAAAAAGCATGATCTCCATTCCCTATGACAACAGCATGGTCAATGCCATCGACGTGGTGTCGACCACCCTGACGGCGAACCCGGATGCGAAGAGATGGATCTTCTTCGCTTGCAATGATGACGGGGTGTTGGGCGCGGCCCGCGCGACCCAGAATGCAGGCATCCCAGCGGAGAAGGTCATCGGCGTAGGGTTTGATGGATCTCGTGCATGTGAAGCGTTCGGTTCGGGCAAGCCAAGCGCGTTCCGTGCCACGATGTGGCTTGACAGCGCAGTAGACGGCGCCACTGGCGTGCAGGCGCTCTTTGACAAGATCAAGAACAATACGCCGATGAAAGACATTTACTATGTCGAGCCGATCAAGATGGACATGCAGAAATTTGCTTCGATGAAGACGGTGCTCGGCTGCAAGTAACGAGGCTCGCCTCACGCACAGTCAACAAGGATAGAAAAATGGTTCTCGAACCAGTTCTAAGGGTCGAGAACCTTGCCAAGCGGTTCGGCCCCGTTCACGCACTCGGCGGCGTGAGCGCCAACTTTCATGCTGGCAAGGTTGTCGCCATTGTCGGCGAGAACGGTGCAGGAAAGTCAACGCTCCTGCGAATCATCGAGGGCGAGCACCAGCCAGACTCGGGAATGCTGAGTATGGGCGGGGAGGCCGTCCACATCAGATCCCCGCGCGAGGCGCACGCACTGGGCATTCGCATCATTCATCAGGAGCCAGAAATCGTTCCTGAAATGACCGTCGCCGAGAATATCTTCGTCGGCGATTTCAAGACGACCGGGGGCATCTGGCTCGACCGAAGCGATCTGAGATGCAGGACCGTCGAGCTTCTCGACAATTTCGGCATCTCGGGCGCGCTCGATCCGGGACGGAAGTGTGCCAATCTGGGCCCGGCCCAGCGCCAACTCATCGAAATCATGCGCGCCCTCAAGCCAGGTGCGCGTGTCGTGGCCTTCGACGAACCGACGGCATCCCTGACGGAAGAGGAGTCGAGTCGCCTATTCGCGGTGATCCGGCGTCTGAAGGCGCACGGCGTGGCAATCCTCTACATCTCGCATCGTCTCCGCGAGATCCTGGATCTTGCCGACGAGTGCCTCGTGCTGCGCGACGGCCGCTCAGTGGCTTGCATGCCGATGGTCGACCTGGACGAAGCCCAGATGGTCCGGATGATGGTCGGTCGGCCGATCTCCGACCTGTTTGGCTCCAGGGAGCGCTGCTTCGGCGACGTTGCCCTCCGACTGGAAGGGGTCACGACGAATTCGATCAAGGATGTCACGCTCGATATTCGGACCGGGGAAATTGTCGGCCTGGCAGGGCTGATCGGCGCAGGCCGCACTGAGGTGGCGCGGGCCATTATAGGGATGGATGCCATTACCAAAGGCGTCATGACGCTTGCGGCCAACGAACCCTATGCACCGGATTCGCCTGCCGATGCTATCCGCGCTTGCATCGGGCTTGTGCCTGAGGACCGGCGACAACATGGCTTGCTGCTTGGCCAGACGGTCCGGGAAAACGTCTCGCTTCTCGTGCCTGAGCGAATATCGAAATTCGGCTTCATCGCGCCCCGGTCGGAGAAGGAGTTGGCCAGGGTCTGGATAGACCGTTTACGGATCAAGACGCCCTCCGCCGAACAGCTCGTCGCCAAACTCTCCGGAGGCAATCAGCAGAAAGTCATCTTTGCGAGGTGGCAAGCGCGCGGACCTAAGATCCTGATCCTTGATGAGCCGACCCGCGGGATCGACGTCGGCGCCAAGTTGGAAATCTACCGTCTGGTGGAGATGCTCGCCTCGGAGGGAATGGCCATCCTGCTCATTTCATCCGAATTGCCGGAAATTCTGGGCTTGTCGGACCGCATCTATGTGATGCGCGCGGGCTGCATCGCCGGGCAAGTTTCAGGAGAAACGGCCACCGAGGAAAACATTCTCGAATTGGCTCGCGCGAATTGATTGAGAGGTAAGGGACGTGGATTTGACCGCGAAACGTAGCGCCGGCGGCAGCCTTCTGACAGGTCTGCTCGAGAGGATAGGCGTCCAGAATGTGAGCCTCTTAATTGCGCTCATCTTGTTGTTGGCCATATTCGGCGCGATACGGCCGGAAGCCTTCTTCTCAGGGCGCAATATCATCAATATCGGCTTGGCGGTGACCGTTATCGGCATCCTTGCAATGGCGCAGACAGTGGTGATCATCTCGGGTGGTCTCGACATCTCCGTCGGATCAATCGTCGGCTTGACCACCATGGTCATTGCCGTCGTGGCGCAGACATCCGGCTCCATCTTCCTTGCTGTGACGACAGGGCTCGCGGCGGGCCTTCTCGCGGGTGCGGGCAACGGCGCCGTCATTGTGTTCGGACCCGTAAATGCGGTCATAGCTACTCTCGGCAGCATGTCGGCCTATCGCGGCTTGGCCTACCTGCTCAACAACGGCAATTCGATCCCGATCGTCGACGACGGCTTCCGGATGCTTGGCACCGCCACGCTTTTCAGCGTACCGTTCGCGATCTGGTTACTGCTTGCACTCATGCTGATTACAATTGTCATGCTGCAGAATACGACGTGGGGCCGAAACATTTATGCGCTCGGCGGAAACCGCGTGGTAGCGCGCCTAGCTGGCATACACATCAACGGCTACCAAATCGGCATCTACGCCGCCAGCGGGCTTGCGGCGGGGATCGCCGGAATCGTCCTTGCTAGCCGGACAATGTCTGGCCAGCCCGCTTCGGGCAGCCAAGGGCTGGAGATGGAGGCGATCACGGCTGCAGTGCTCGGCGGATGCGCGCTCCAAGGCGGCAAGGGGAGCGTCATCAGCACGATGCTCGGCGTTCTCATAATCGGCACCCTGAACAACGGAATGATCCTGACCAGTGTGCCAACCTTCTACCAGCTGCTAGCCAAGGGCGCGCTGCTCGTGCTTGCGGTGATCGTCCAGGAGCGGCGACAGATCAGATCAGACAATTGACGGCTGCGTGCAAGACGCTAACCCGTGCGGTAGAAGAACGAAAGATCCTCGAGGATGCAGAGTGCGGAAGAAAAAGCAGAAGCCTGTGAAGCTGCATGATTCGGTGATGGAGATGCTGGCGCGGAGGATCATCTCCGGCGTCTATCCAGCCGAGACCACTCTGCCAAACGAGACGGAGCTTTGCGAGCAGCTTTCAGTGGGCCGCTCCTCCCTTCGAGAAGCGGTGCGCGTGCTGACCGACAAGGGAATGCTCGTAGTCCAACGACGCATCGGAACACGCGTGACGCCCTCCTCACAGTGGAATAGGCTCGACGGGGATCTGATCCGGTGGACTGCGCACGCCGCCCCCGACCAGCAGTTCATGTGGTCGCTTCTTGAGGCGCGGCGGATCTTCGAACCGGCGGCGGCGGAACTAGCCGCGACCCGCGCAACGGCTGCCGACCTCGCCCGCATCGAGGCCGGCTACATGGGGATGGTGGGCAGCTGGAAAGGCGGCGACGCCGAAAACCTCGTAGAAGCGGACATCGCTTTTCACCGCGCCATTCTGGACAGCACGAAGAATGTTGTGCTCATGCAAATGGTCTCTATCATCGAGGCGGCGCTGCGCGCGGGTTTCCGCCATACCACAAATACGTCCCGAACTCCTGAGGTGGCGCTGGACGCGCACTTTCAGGTGCTCGAGGCCATACGGTTGCGCAATCCTGAGCAGGCGAGAAGCCGGATGACCGTATTGATGGATTGGACCGCAAAGGATCTCGAATCCTCGCTCCTCAATGGGAAAAGGCAATGAGGGCCCCGATCCGCAGTCGTCAGCGGCGCGCTGCCTTTTCGGGCAAACTTGTGCGCGTTCTCGACGAGTGGACGCCGCATCGGATCAGGGGTGCGGTGGTCCTGGTCGCCCACGAAGGGGAAATCGTCGAGGCGATTTGTGCGGGCTTTCGCGACCTGGAGCGACAGGCCCTGATGCAGGTCGACACTCGCTTCCGTTATGCCTCCTTGACGAAAGTCTTCATATCCGCAATTGCGCTCATGCTGGTCGAGGAAGGCGCCTTCAACCTGACCGACCCCGTTTCGCGTTACCTGCCCTTCTTTGAACCGCGCGGGCCGGATGGCTGCCCGGCAGCGATTACTATTGCTCATTTGCTCACGCATACGGCCGGACTCGATTATGGATTTTGCCAATCTCCGGACGGCGCGTATCGGCAGGCGGGTATCTCGGACGGCCTCGACCTTACGAATATGCCATTGCGAGAGAACCTCCGTCGCCTGGCGACGATTCCGCTTTCCTTTATGCCGGGCGCGGCTTGGCAATATTCGCTGGCGACTGATGTGATCGGTGCCGCGATCGAGGCTACAACAGGATGCTCGCTCGGAGAGGTGCTCAGATCAAGGCTGCTCCACCCCCTCTCCCTCAATTCGGTCGCGTTCACTGCCATCGACCGCAACGATCTGGCGTCGGTTTATTATGACACGGCCGACGCTCCACGCAGGATCGAAGGACCGCAGCACGTCCGGCATAATGGCGGCGAGCTCATTCTCTCGCCTGAGCGGTGCTTCTTGAAAAGCGAATACCCCTCTGGCGGCACCGGCCTGTTAGGAAATGCGAGAGATTTCTTGAGATTGCTCGAAGAGATTCGTACCGGGCGCAACCATGTTTTGTCTGGTGCCGTTCGCGATCGATTGAGCCAGAACGCGATTGGCGACTTACCAGCACTTGGACTCGATCCAGGATGGCGATTCTCCCATGGCTTTGCCATCCTTGAGAGCCCTGAACGCGCCAGGGTGCCGTTCGGAGCAGGAACCTGGCGTTGGGGCGGTGTCTATGGGCACCACTGGTTCGTCGACACGGCCGAAGATCTGGCCGTCGTGGTGCTCACGAATACTACGCCTTCCGGAATGAACGGCGACTTCCCGTTAGCAGTAAGAGACGCAGTTTACTGTGCCCGCAAATAATATCTCACCTGCTTGCTGCGAGCACGGACTACGCTCGCTTCAGCAACGATGATTTTGATATCCACATCGTTTACGGTCCGCCGCGCGAGGAGGGTTTTGAAGTCGTCCCTCTCCCGGAGGAGACGGTCACGCCGCTCTGTTTGCCTGTCCTAGCAAAATCGATTAGGAAGCCTGCCGATCTTCTCGAGCAGACGCTGATCCGCTCTGATGTGAAACAGATTTAGTGGCACCAATGGTTCACGGCGAACGAATTAGAGGCCCCCTGCACTCCATGGCATGAAATTCGATCGCAGCTTTCTTGCGATCGCGACAGCCGGGAGGGTTTGGGACTCGCGCTGGAATCAACGTTTCTGGCCGAACGCGAACTGGTGAGCGGGCGATCGGTTGCGCCGTTGGCAGGACGCGCCAACCATACCGCTACGCGGTCACCGCCTTATTTACCCGCTCGCCAGCCGACAGCGATCCGCGGTACGAGCCTTTACAGATTGGCTCGTGGCGTAGCTCGTCGGCGAAAATGCCATCTCCCGCGCTGAAATTCTTCGCAACGCTAGGCGAAAGAGCAGCCAGCGGGCGACTCGCTCAGGATGGAGCTTGCTCCAATCAGAATGGCGCCAATTCACAAATCATGGGAGCGGCGTGAACTTCAGCTGGCTGAGCGGCGCGACCTTGTCGGTGCGCGTCATCTTGAACTCGGTGCTGGGCCCGAGCCACTTGTCCCAGAGCTGGTTGATTTCGCCGGCCTGGTCCATCGCGAGCAGGGTCTCGTTGATCTTCGCGAGCAGCGCCGGCTCGTCCTTCTTCATGCCAACGCCGATCGGCTGCAGGACCATGGGCTCCTCGATCATCTTCAGTGGCTGCCCGCCCTCCTTGGACTGGTTCACGAGCTTGGTGATCGTCATGGTATTCGCCACCATTCCGACCGCCTTGTTCTGTTGAACCGCCATGAAGGCCGAGCCGGTATCGACGAAAGTCAGCGGGTCGGATTCGTTCATCTTGATGGCCAGTTCCGACGTCGATCCTTTGGTCGATGCCAGCCGCTTACCCTTGAAATCGGCTTTGGCGGACCCGGGGTCGCTCGCCTTCACTGCCAGCATTTCCTTGGCGATGTAATAGGGATCGGAAAACTGGATCTGCTCCGCGCGTCCCAGCGTGTAGGCAAGGTTCGCCACCGTGATATCGACATGACCGAGCTTGACCTCCGGCACGCGCGCCTCGACCGAGAGCGGCGTGACCTTTGCGACAACGCCCCAATGTTGGGCGATCGCCTTGCAGAGATCGACGTCAAAGCCGACCATCTCACGTGTCTTGGCATCCGGCGCCGCAAACGGCGGGACGTCCGCGAAGGTTCCGCAGCGCAGCTCCTTACGCTGGATGATGTCCGAGAGCTGGTCGGCGCATGCCGCAGACGCGATCCCGGCAAGGCCTGCAACCGCGGCCACTAGGCCGATCGAACGTTTCTTGAAAGACATTCGCGTTCTCCTCCAGATTAGGTCACATCAAGTCAGCGCGCTCACCGTGTGTGCAGGTCCGACAGGAAACGCTGCGCACGGGGATGTTGTGGTGAGCGGAAGAAGTCCACCGGAGCTCCCGTCTCGAGCACCCTCCCAGCGTCCATGAACCAGACACGATCGGCGACATCACGCGCGAAGTTCATCTCATGGGTCACGCACATCATGGTCATTCCATCACGCGCAAGCCCACGCATGACGGACAGCACTTCCCCCACCATCTCCGGATCGAGCGCGCTGGTCGGTTCGTCGAACAGCATCGCTGGCGGCTCCATGGCGAGCGCGCGCGCGATCGCCACGCGCTGCTGCTGTCCGCCGGAGAGCTGGCCTGGATAGTTCTGTGCTTTAGCCGCGAGCCCGACGCGATCCAGCAGCCGCAGGGCCGTTTCGCGCGCGTCGCTGCGCTTGACGCCGTTCACCTTCATCGGCGAAAGCATGACGTTGTCGAGCGCACTCAGATGCGGAAACAAGTTGAAGCTCTGGAAAACGAATCCGATGCGGCTCCGGAGGTGGTTCAGCGCCGAGCCACGCAGCTTGGCATGAACGTCCTTGCCCTCGAACAGCACCGAGCCGGACTGGATTTCCTCGAGCCTGTTGACGGTACGGATGAGCGTCGACTTGCCCGAACCGGACGGCCCGCAGACCACCACAACCTCGCCTTTCTTGACCTCGGCATTGACGTCCGTCAGCGCGGCCAGCGGTCCAAAGAATTTATGGACAGCGACGAACTGGATCATGGCGGCGGCATTTGGGGATGGAGTTTCATGCGTCATGGTCATGCCCCTGATGCGCTTGCGGCTGTGGCAGGCAGTGCGGACGCAGCGGCCACGCCTGCGGTTCGGCGCGCGGTAATCCGCCGCTCGACCATGTTGATGGCCTGCGTCAAGGTCCAGCAAACGATGAAATAGCTGATGGCGAGGATGAAGTAGACTTCGAACGGCTTGGTCAGCAGGCGGTTGTTGATCTGGCCGGCCGCAAAGGTGAGCTCGGGCACGTTGATGATGTAGCCGAGTGTCGTCTCCTTGATGGTCGAGACGAACTGACTGAGGATGCTCGGGATCATGTTAAACAGTGCCTGCGGCAGAATCACGTAGCGCATCGCGCCGAGACGGCTGTGCCCGAGCGCGCGGGCAGCATCCATCTGACCTTGTGGCAATGCCTGAATTCCGGCCCGCACGATCTCACTCAAGAATGCGGCTTCGTAGCCGATCAGCGTGACCAGCATGGTCGCGAACGCCGGCACGCTATGGCCGATCAAAAGCGGCAGCACGAAATAGACCCACAGAATGATCAGCAGCAGCGGCACACCGCGGGTGACGTAGACCATGGCCATGACCGGCCAGCGCAGCGCCCGCCACGGCGACAGGCTCGCCAGCGCCATCACGACGCTCAGCGGAAAGGCCAAGGCAATGCCGAGCACGGAGAGAATGAGGGTGGCCGTAATGCCGCCAAGCGGACCGTTCGGATACTGACCGACGAGCAGCAACAGCCAGTTGTCCCTTACGATCTCGATCATGCTCGGAAGCAGCGCCATGATCAGACCGCTCCGGCCATGCGGCTGCGCTGCTCGAGATGGTGACCAAGCCACATCAGCAACAGCGAGCAGACGAGATAGACGATCGTGGCAATCAGGTAGCTCTCGAATGGACGAAAGCTCTGGTTCTCGACCTCCTTGACCGCGTGGGTCAGCTCGGCGACGCCGATCGCCATCGCAAGGCTGGAGTTCTTGAACAAGGAGACCGTATGGTTCACCAGCGCCGGCATCGCGTTGCGAACGGCCTGTGGCAGCAGGATGTAGGCCATAGCCCCGACATAGCTATGCCCCAGGGCACGGGCGGCTTCCCACTGCCCCCTCGGCACGGCACGCAGACCGGAGCGTTGATCCTCGCTGAAATACGCAGCCTGACACAGCCCCAAGGCAACGACAGCGAACAACGCTTCGCCATTGTGATCGCCTAGCCACATCTGAACCGAGTCCGGCAGCAGGCTCGAAATGCCGAAATACCAGAGCATGAGCTGCACCAAGGTCGGTACATTGCGGTGGTAGGAGACGTAGATCGCGACAAAACCGCTGGCGATTCGGCTCGGCAGCATCCGGACCGCGAGAAGTACCATTCCAAGACTCATCGCGAGGAGCCACGAGCCGATGAAGATGATGAAGGTCATCTTCACCCCATGGACCAGCATCCGGCTGAACTCCGGATTGAGCAGGACGGCCATGAGGTCGAAACCCTTCACCGCGCGCCCCTCGTCTAGGTCGGAAGGACGGGTTTTGGAGCGCCTTCGGGGCGCGTGGTCGACAAGCCACCCGGCACTTGCAAGGTCGGTGTGATCTCGATGTAGCCGACATTCACCGCCACCGGCGCCGCAATCGCAAATGCGATGGCGTCGGCAATGTCCTTTGCCTCGGGCAGTTCAAAGCCCTCGATGAAGTTCGCACGCGTCTCGGCGCTGTCGCCATGGACATGAGCGAAGATGTCGGTTGCAACCCGGCCGGGGCAGATTTCGGTAACACGCACGCGCTTGCCGAAGCAATCGACCCTGAGCTGACTGGTCAGCATGCTGACGGCCGCCTTGGTCGCATGATAGCTCGAGTTGCCTGCGAAGTTGTAGGCGCCGGCAATCGACGTGATGTTCACCACATGGCCGCGATCGCGCTCCGCCATGCCCGGCACGAGCAGACGGCAGAGATGCAGGATCGCACGCAGGTTGACATCGACCAGAAGATCGATCTCGTCCGGATCCGCCTGGAGAAACTTCTTCGGCCGGTCGACGCCCGCGCAATTGACGAGCACGTCGACCTCGGTACCCTGAGCAAACTTGGTGACTGCCGCAATATCTCTGACGTCGATGGCGTGGGGGATGCAGCCGGTGCGATCGGCCAAAGCTCTCAGCGCATCCGCGCTCCGTGCGACCGCATGAACCTTCAGGCCCTCACGCGTCAGGCGTTCGACGACCGCCAGGCCGATTCCTGACGAGGCGCCAGTGACGAGAGCAGTCCTGTAATCGGAGAATGGCATCGGGCTCCTCACCTTTTCAACACGCTAAACGATCGCGCAACTTTCCCGCCAAGAGGGATTAAATGTGGCGGGATAAGGTCCCCTTATGATCCAACGGCGCTCCCCCGGAGCCCGGCACAAGCTTGGAAAGCGGCACGATTGCGCCACCTGCCGCTTCGATCGAGGCCCGGATCCGCCGGGCGAGTTCGACGGCGCCCGGGGTATCCCCATGCAGCAGGATCGACTGGGCCGGCATGGCCAGCGCCTTTCCGCTGGCGGCAATGACCACGCCTTCACGCAGCAGTCGCTCGACTCGCTCGGCAGCCACCCCAGCGTCATGAATGACCGCACCGGGCTTTGCCCGAGACACCAGCAGGCCCTCGTCGTCATAGGCCCGATCAGCCAGGAACGTCGTGGCAACCCTGATGCCGCACTGCCCTGCCGCATCCTCGATGGCGCGGCTGCTCGAGGAAACGATCAGCAGATTGGGATCGAACGCGGCGACCGCGCGAACCAATGGGCGGGCAAGATCGGCGTCGGCAGCTGCCATGTTGCCCAGCGCCCCATGAAAGCTCATATGCGTGACGCGATGCCCGACGGCCCGCGCGATGCCATCGAGCGCGCCGAGCTGGTAGGTGACCATTGCGGCGAGCTCGGTGGTGTCGATCTGCATCACGCGCCGGCCAAATCCCTGACGGTCCGGAAAGCCGACGTGAGCCCCAAGGTCGACGCCGCGCGCCTTGGCGCGCTCCGCCGTGCGCTGCATGATCAGCGGATCGCCGGCATGAAAGCCGCACGCGACGTTGGCCGAAGACACGAGGTCGAGCAGCGCCTCGTCGTTGCCCATCGGCCACGGACCAAAACCTTCGCCCATATCGGCGTTGAGATCGATCTTCATGATGCCTCACCTTCGAACGGCTGTAGTACGAACAGCGGCGTGCCGTAGCCAACGATCGTGCCGTACGCGACCAGCACATCGGTCAGCATTCCTGCCCGGGGCGCGGGCACGGCTAAGAGCAGAGACCCGATTTGCAGGAAGCCGAGAGGGTCGCCAGCCCGGACATCGGCGGCGATCAAAGCGATTGCGCGCTCGTGAAGCGGGTGACGATCGAGAAAGATGCCCGGCGATGGAGCGCGAACGGTCATCGACGGCGCGGCGACGGGCGGCGATTCCTCGCCCTGAATGACGCGCACCGATGCACCATCGTTCACCAGGCGCAACGTCGCGCTCGGACCGCGCAGCTCGAGCAGCGCGAGATTGGCGTCCTTGAGCCAGGCGCTCAACTGGTCGACGTGATCGACGGGATTGCTCATCGGCCTCCCCCCTTGCCGCAGTGAAGCTCGACGAGACGACGCGCGTTTGCGAGCCAGCGGCGGATGTCCACTGAAGCGTCCAGCGCTTCATCCCAGCTACAGCGGATGAAGCGAATGTTGCTCCCGATGGGGGCTTGGCCGAGACGCCAGAGATCTGCCTCGATCACCGTGCCGATTTTGGGATAGCCGCCGGAGGGCTGCGCATCCCGCATCTGGATAATGGGCTGGCCGCCATGGGGCACCTGAATGACGCCGGGCACGATGCCGTGCGAGCGCAATTCCAGCGGACGCAGCGGGTTGAGCTCAGGGCCGGCAAGCCTGTAGCCATAGCGGTCGCTCTGCGGGGTGATTTTCCAGGCGGTCGACCACAATGCATCGTGCGATGACTTGGTGAAGCAGTCGTACTCGGCAGCCGGTAGCACGCGAACGGCGGGCACACCGTCGACCTCAAGCGGGAGCGTTAGCCCTGGCGGGACCAGACCGAATCCGGGAGCGGCGCGGCCCTTCGAACCGGCGGTCGGCAGCTCGTCGCCATCGCGGAGCGGCCGCCCCTCGTGTCCACCAAATGCGCCTCTCAACTGCGTGCTCCGCGAGCCGAGCACGGCCGGCACGTCAATGCCACCAGCGACACACAGATAGGCGCGGGTCGCGCGCCATGTCGTCTGCTTGGGAAGCGACAGCGACAGCACCTGCCCCGCTTCGGCGCGATGCGCCCACCACGGCAACACCGGCGTCTCATCAATCCTTGCCGCGCAATCGGCGCCGGTGACGGCAAAAACAGTCGAGCGCTCGAAACGAACCTTGAAAGGAAGAACCGGGACCTCAATGGCTGCGGCGTTCTTCTCGTTGCCCAGCAGGATATTGCCTCCGGCAAGCGCGAGAGGATCCATGGCGCCCGATATCCCGACGCCAAGGTTGAGCCTACCTGTACGGCCGAGATCCTGGACCGTCGCAAGCGCGCCTGCCGACAGAACCTTGATCATCGCAGCACTCGGATAACTTTGAAGCGGATGCTGTCGCCCGGCTGAAGCAGTGCGGGCGGGCTGCGATTCACATCGAAGAATGCGACCTGTGTGCTGCCGATCGTATTCCATCCGCTCGGCCCGTCGGAGGCAGACACGCCGGTCTGACTGCCACCGATCGACACGGCTCCGCCCGGAATCTTCAGCACCGGCACCTTGCGGCGCGGCGTCGCGATACGCGTATCCATGCCGCCGAGATAGCAGTAGCCGGGGTGACTTCCGAGCGCGAACACGGTGTAGGTTGGCGAGGTGTGGCGCTCGACGATCTCATCGACGCTCATGCCGGTGTGTTCGACGACATCGGCCATATGCGGCCCGGCTTCTCCGCCATAGGCGACGGGCAGATCGATGCAGCGCCCGGCGATCGGAAGCGGCGCGACGGAACTCCAGAGTTCGACAAGCCTTTGTTCCATCTCTTCCGGTCGTCGCGGCGGCTCGCCAAAGACCAACATGAGGTTGTTCATGCCTGGCACGGCCTCGCGCACACCGGAAAATTCGGCAGCCTCGTGCGCCATGGCCCAGATCCGCCGCTGTGTTTCAAGCGTGGTCTCGCCGGGCGCCTCAAACAGCAGGGCTGTCGTCCCAAGCAGGCTTGTGCGAGGCCCGTCCGTCGTCACGGCTGCCCACTCCGGCGAAGTCTCGTCTCGAGATGGTGGATACTGACGCCACCGCGGATAAAATCTGGATCAGTGACGAGGCGCCGGTGCAGCGGCAGGTTTGTTGCAATTCCCCCGATCCGCGCCTCGTCGAGCGCCACGCGCAAACGGGCCAACGCTTCATCGCGTGTCGTGCCATGGACGATAAGCTTGCCGAGCAGCGAGTCGTAATACGACGATACGCGGTAACCGGAACTCGCGTGACTGTCGATCCGTACGCCAGGTCCGCCCGGCATCTGCCAGGTATCAATCATACCAGGCGAGGGCGCGAAGCTGTCCGGGTCTTCGGCATTGATGCGGCACTCGAAAGCATGACCGTGACAGGCGATGCCGTCCTGCCTGAACGGCAGCCTTTCACCCTGCGCCACACGAATCTGAGCCTCGACGAGATCGATCCCGGTGGTCATCTCGGTAACGGGATGTTCGACCTGGAGGCGCGTATTCATCTCGATAAAGTAGAACGCGTTATCTTCGACCAGGAATTCGAAAGTCCCGACGCTGCGATAGCCGATTTGTCGGCAAGCCTCGGCACAGCGCTCGCCGATTTCACGGACCAGCGCATCTTCGATCTGCGGGGCTGGCGCTTCCTCGATGACCTTCTGATGTCGCCGCTGCAGCGAGCAATCGCGGCTACCAAGCCAGACCGCATCACCGTAGGTATCGGCGATCACCTGGATTTCGACGTGACGCGGCCGACCGAGGAATTTCTCGACATAGATGGCGCTGTTCCCGAATGCGAGCCGCGCTTCTTCCCGGGTCACGAGCAGCGCGTCGGCCAAGGCGCTCTCGCTCTCGACCATCCGCATGCCGCGACCGCCCCCGCCGCACGCGGCCTTTAGAATCACGGGATAGCCAATCTCGCCTGCCGCCGCGCGCACGACATCAAGATCGTCAGTCAGAGCCGCATCGGGACCGGGGACGCACGGAACGCCCGCCGCCCTCATGGACCGCTTGGCTGCGATCTTGTCACCCATCACGCGCATGCTCGCGGCACTCGGACCGATGAATGTCAGTCCGGCGGCCTCGACTCGCTCCGCAAAGCCGGCATTTTCTGACAAAAATCCGTAGCCGGGGTGGATCGCTTCGGCTCCGCTGACTTCAGCGGCAAACAGAATTGCCTTCTGGCACAGGTAGCTCTGCGCTGCCGCGGCGGGCCCGATGCACAGAGCGAGGTCAGCCTGAAGCACATACGGCGCCTCTCGATCGGGCTCGGAATGGACCACGATCGTTCGCAGGCCGAGACGCCGACAGGTCCGCTGGATGCGGAGGGCAATCTCTCCCCGGTTGGCTATGAGAACCGATCCAAACATGAGGTCACGCGAACCTTATCAGTTCCTGGCCGGCCTCGACTTCCTGACCCGAAGCAACCAAAATCGCCGACACAGTACCGTCCCGTTCGGCCCGAACCTCGTGAAACATCTTCATCGCCTCGATGACACAGAGTGGCGTTCCTGCCGTCACGGCCTGACCGACCGAAATGAAGACCGGCGCATCCGGCGCCGGTTGCAGATGCACAATTCCGAACAAGGGCGCTGCGATCTTGGCCTCTCTGTTCGGCGCCGCTTCGGGTTTGGCGCGATTTGGCAACTGCTTGGCCGGCGTGGATGCGGCCGTCTTGATCAGTACCCGAGCCATATCGTCCAGCTGCGCCCGACGAACCAACCTGAGCGACCAGCCGTCTTCGCTGAATTCCATTTCGTTCAGATCAGACGCAGCCATCGCATCGATCAGGATCTTGATCTGGTCCAAATCCATGTTCCGCCACCCATACGGGATCGTGGCGCTGCATGCGCAACGCCGGCCTCGACGCTAGCGCCATCGATTTCTGCCGACCAAGACGGATTGGCTTTGCCCCTATAAGAGAGCGCTATGACGCTTTCTGAGACCGCTCATCATGCGCAATCAGATTGCCCGGCAGACCGGCCACAAGCTCCAGCAGGATTTCCTTGATCGCCTGCGCCGGTTCGGAGAGCGGCAAATGATCGGACTGGCACAGCGCCAGCGGCGCCTCGATCACCGGTTCAATGATGCAGGATTGCCAGGCATCGCAGGAGGACGCGACCTGCCGCGCCATCGATTCCGGTAGGATGGTGGCGCCAAGGCCATCGGAGATCACGGCGGTCAGCGTGCTGGCCGATTCGATTTCCGCGACGACCTTCGGCACCTTGCCGATGGCCGCGAAAGCGTCGTTCACCATCTTGCGGACGACATTGTAGGGGCGTGCAAGGTAGAGCTCGGTGTCAACGATCATCGCGAGCGGCACCTCGGCCGGGGGCGCCACCATGCTGCCGCGGCCGACGAGGTAAAGCGGCTCTCTCAACAGCGGCTGGAATGCGAGGCCGTGGACGGCGGTCTTACCGCCGTAGAGAACCGCCAGATCCATGCGGCCATTCATCACGAGCTCGGAAAGCGTGGTGCCATAGGTCTCGTTCAAATACAGCAAAATACCGGGGTGCCGCGCCCGCACGGTGCGCAGGAGCGGCAGAGCCAGTCCTGCCGCGGCAGTCCCCGGCGCAAGCCCCACGGCCACGGCGCCGGAGATGTTTTTCGCAGCCGCATTCATGTCGGCGCGCGCCTGGTCGCATTGCCGGAGGATGAGCTGGGCGTGGCGATACAGCACCTTGCCGGCCTCGGTCGGCACCACGCCGCTCTTGGTGCGCACGAGAAGCTGCTGACGCACCTCGCCTTCGAGGGTTGCGAGCTGTTGACTGAGCGCTGGCTGCGCCACGTGAAGCACATCGGCGGCTTGCGTCAGGCTGCCGACGTCGACGATCTTCACGAAGTACTGCAGTCGCCTGAGATTCACGTCCTCTCCTCAGACTGCCTCCCGCTCCAGACCGGAGCAGAGCATCCATAAGATATGCCTATCAGGCCAGATTGAACTCGTGTTGGCCAGGGCCGGGCTCAATCACTAGCGTCGCACCTCGCTTAGCCAGGGTCAATCATTATGAACCATCCTCGTATTTCCGCACGGGTGAGGCGCATCAAGCCTTCGCCGAGCTCGGCGGCAGCCGATCGGGCAACGGCGCTGAAGCGAGAGGGCCGGAACATTGTCAGCCTTGTCGTCGGCGAGCCGGACTTCGATACGCCTGCGAACATTCGCGCCGCGGCCTCAAAGGCGATGGACAAGGGTGCTACCCGTTACACGATGCTGCCGGGATCCGTCGATCTGCGCGAGGCGATTGCAGCCAAACTGAAGCGCGAGAACAATCTCGTCTACTCCCCCTCCGACATCATCGTCACCAACGGTTGCAAGAGCGGCATCTATAGCGCGCTCGAGGCGACGATCGAGGCCGGCGACGAGGTGATCATCCCGGCTCCCTACTGGGTGTCGTACCCCGACATGGTGATCGCCTGCGAGGGCGTTCCGAAAATCGTCGCCTGCCCGGAAAGCCAAGGCTTCAAGATCTCGCCAGAGCAACTCGAAGCTGCCATCACGAACAAGACGCGATGGCTGATCATCAACTCGCCGTCGAATCCGACGGGCGCAAGCTACTCGGCGGCGGAATACCGCGAGCTGGCCGACATTCTCGCACGGCATCCTCACGTGCTGGTCATGACGGACGACATCTACGAACACATCCGCTTCGATGGCCGCGCAACGCCGCACCTGCTGAACGCTGCCCCCGAACTGGCGGACCGCGTGCTTGCGGTGAATGGCGTGTCGAAGACCTACGCAATGACCGGCTGGCGGATCGGCTGGATCGCCGGTCCCTCCGATCTGATCGGTGCGTTGAACACGCTACTGTCGCAGGCCGCCGGCAACGCCTGCTCGATCAGTCAGGCCGCCGCCGTCGAAGCGCTCAACGGCGACCAGAGCTTCGTTACCGAAAGCGTCGCGATCTACCGTAGCCGCCGCGATCGCACGCTGACGCGCATCAACCAGATCGAGGGCTTGAGCTGCCTGCCGCCCGAAGGCGCGTTTTATCTCTACGTCAATTGCGCCGAGCTGATCGGTCGAAAAACTCCTGCGGGTGCGCACCTCGAGACTGATGGCGACGTCGCGATGTATCTGCTCGAAAGCGTCGGCGTCGCCGTGGTCCAAGGTAGCGCCTACGGCTTGTCGCCGTACTTCCGCATCTCGATCGCCGCATCGCTCGATGTGCTCGACGACGGCATCAACCGCATCGCTCGCGCCGTCTCCGAACTTCGCTAGTCTCCTGATCGGAAGCACCTCATGTCAAACACCGGCATCGAAAAGAATCCCTCGGCTCCGCAAGTCGATCCCGCGGTGATCGCAAAACTACGGACCATCGCAGTCGCCCTGCTCAGCGACCAATTGCACCGCAATTGCGGCAGCGTTGGCCTAATCCCCTATCATTCACCGGCGCCGATGGTGGGCACTGCGGTGACCGTGAAGACCCGCGGCGGCGACAACCTCGCCATCCTGCGTGCCTACGACTTCTGTCGTCCCGGCGACGTGATGGTTGTCGATGCCGGTGGTGATATCTCCAACGCACTGGTCGGCGGCATCATGACACTCGGCGCGGCCTCGCTTGGGCTTGCCGGCATGGTGCTCGACGGCGCCATTCGCGACGTTGCGGAAATCCGTCAGCGCACTTTTCCTGTCTACGCGCGCGGCGTGACCCATCGTGGTCCCTACAAGGATGGTCCCGGAGCGATCAATGTCTCGATCACCGTCGGCGGCATGCCCGTGAACGCGGGCGACATCATTGTGGGGGACCAGGACGGACTCCTGGCATTCCCGCCGTCACTGGCCGCAACCATCATCAAAAAGGCATTGGCGCAGGAGCAAAAAGAACAAGACACCATCCACGCGATCCGTGAGGGCCGATGGGATCGCGCCTTCGTCGATGCGCTGGAGACTCGTTGCGCGAACTGAACGGAACATGATGGCATTTTCGTCGTTCCGCGGTCCGATTTGCTCACCCCAACCTCCAAATCTAGGACGCTCGCGTGGTCGAGCTGTACCATTGGGTCTGTGCGCGGTATCTCGCTGACCTGACGAGTGCCGGAACCTGGCGGAGGGAGTGCGGAGCGAAACCCACAACTCGCGATCTTTCGATTTCGAGCGATTGACGCGGCGTGAGCACGAGTCCGCCGCCTGCCCTCGGAAAATTCAGGTCCAGCACAGGCGCCACATCCCTGCTCACACTGGCGGTGATGAGATTTTTCTTGGTCTACCGGTGCACACGTCGTGCACACGCCGCCTTTTAAGCGGTTGAAAAACTTGAACTCTCGTTCCAGCCATTATGGGCAAGCTTGAGCTAGCTCCATCGATCCGACGGCGACTAGGTCAGACATCAGCAAATTACGTCCCTCCGATTTGATGGCCCCGCATAACATCAAGCGAAGATGATCCGTACCTTCTCACTCGATGTACCTGCCGCAAGACGACCTTCTGGCACATCTAATTTCGCCATAGTGCTCCACGCTTTCTCTCGCTTCAGTAGAGTCTTAACCGAGCATCATGATTTAATGGGCCACCGATCTCATGCTTCCAAACTTGGATGTCCCGCGCCAGATTTACCGAGGCAGATATTAAGCGCGCGGTTCGAGGCGTACTCGACGCCGGTGGCAGGGTCGCGCGCGTCGAGATTTGGCCTGACGGACGCATTTCTGTGTTGATTCTGGAAGAAGGATCGATTCCAATTAATCCTGAAGACGACCCGGAGGAGTCCAGGAGACTGCTGTGAAAAGATTGGGGCGATCTGCGTTACCGTTGCCTCGGTACACTTTACGCAAGCGTCTCGGAGGCGGCAGCTTCGGGTATTTTTTCAATATCCCGACGTGGGCGCGCAAGCGGGGATGTTCGATCGCGAACGAAGCCCTTGGCACCGACTACAAGCGCGCAGTCACACGCGCAGAGCAAATTTTGCTCCCCGCTTTTGATAGTTGGCGCTCCGGCGGCGAGGATGCGAATCCAATCGGCATTGGCGTGGTCGTCGGCACGCTGGATTGGATGTTTCACGTCTACCGTCAAACCTGGTCCCAGAAAACAGCCAAGCGACTTCAGCCTTTGAGCCCCGGCCAGTGCCGCGTTCATGAGACTGGCATCAAGATGATCTGCGAGTACATCTTGCAAGATGGCCGACGACTGGGGACGCGCCGGGTCGCAAGCATCGATACGGCTTTCGTCGATCAGCTCTTCGAAAAACTGCTCTTCAAAGAGGTTAAGGGCGAGAAGATCGAACGCCGTACGACGGTCAATCACGCGATGAAGACCGCACGTGGCGCCTGGAACGCCATCTCCCGAGCACATCCAGGCTTGTTTCCGCCCCGCAATCCCTTCGAAAAGATGGGTCTGCAATCCAGCTCGCGCGAGACACCGCATGCGACCTTTGCGGAGCTTGCAGCTTTCCGCGCTAAGGCGATCGAGATGGGCTATCCTTCGCTTGCTACCGGTGCGCTGATCGGCTGGGAGCTGCTTCAACGCGAGGCTCACATTTTCATTCGTTTTGTGGCCGATCACTACCGGCCGCCGAGCCGGCCGAGCCATGTGTACGTCATCAACTACAAGACCAGCACGGGATCTTGGGAGCCACTATTCAATGCCAAGGGCAAGGCACTGTACCCGCTGCTCATGGCCGAGCTTGACGCAATCAAGGAGTTGCGCCCGACGGGCGGCCTGATGTTGCGGCGTGATGGCAGCAGTCTACCCTGGTTCGGCAAAGGTGAGATGCTGACTCAAGTCCAGCGCATTACGAAGAAGATTATCTTGGCTGCAGGTTTACGGCCTGAGCTGACCTTTACCTCATTCGGTCGCCACGGCGGCACGACCGAAGCAAGCACATCGGGGCTAACGGAAACTCAGCTGATGAAGAAGGGTCAGTGGTCGTCGACCGCAGCTATGGCGCACTATCTGCACGACGACGACGAGGCCAAGCAAGATGCGCAAATGAAACGCATCAAGCGCCGTGCAAAGCAAGCGAAAGAAAAGTGAACGTTTGTCAGAATGAGAATGCGCGGCTTGTCAGAATGGAAAGGTCTTGACGCGCTAAGTTATTGAAATCATTGGAGCGGGTGAAGGGAATCGAACCCTCGTATTCAGCTTGGAAGGCTGCTGCTCTACCATTGAGCTACACCCGCGCAAGTCGCTGCCTAACACGGCCGGGCGGCGGTCTCAACTGCCCGTGGCGCTGCTTTCGCC
Organism: Bradyrhizobium sp. CCBAU 53338; assembly: GCF_015291665.1. Taxonomy (NCBI): domain Bacteria; kingdom Pseudomonadati; phylum Pseudomonadota; class Alphaproteobacteria; order Hyphomicrobiales; family Nitrobacteraceae; genus Bradyrhizobium; species Bradyrhizobium sp. CCBAU 53338. Next base: position 3,132,486 of record NZ_CP030048.1, on the reverse strand, counting down.
GGCTTTCGGGCCCTTGCGCACAGGCCAGGTTCCGCCCCGCTCCGCCGCCCCTTAACAGCGGCGGCCATCCGGCCTATATTGTGATCTCCCGCAATCAACGAAAGGAGGTGATCCAGTGTCTTGTCTCAAGCGCTGTCACCTCGCTGGGATCGCCCGCTAGGCTTTGAAAGAGGCTTGGCATCGGGGCGCTCTCAGCCCTGGACCAGCGAGCAAGAAATCGGGCGCGACGGGTTCTCCCCGCCGCGCCTTTTGCTTGGCCAGGCGAAACTCGCCGGCGTCGCGCGCCGCTCAAAGCGGTCCCTCGCCCGCGAGCACCTCGCGGATCTTTTGCGACAGCTCGGCCTTCCGGTAGGGCTTGCGGAGCAGCGCCACACCGGGATCGAGATGTCCCTCGTGGACGATGGTGTTGTCGGTATAGCCTGACGTGTAGAGCACCCGCACGCCCGGCCGGCGGAGCCGGACCGCTTCGGCCAATTCCCGCCCGTTCATGCCGCCGGGCATGATGATGTCGGTAAACAGCAGATCGAAGCCCGCGCCCTGGTCGACCAGCGCAAGCGCGGCTGCGCCATCGCTGGCCGTCAGCGTGCGATAGCCGAGGCTGCCGAGCTGGGCGATGACATAGCCCTGCACGAGCGGGTCGTCCTCGACCACGAGAATGGTCTCGTGCCCGCGCGCCGGCGTGGGCGTCGGCCCCGGCCCGGTCCTTCCCGCCGCCCCGCCTGCCGATCGCGGCAGGAACAGCCGTATCACCGTGCCATGCCCCTCCTCACTCTCGATCGCGACGGTGCCGCCGGTCTGCTTGGCGAAACCATAGACCATGCTGAGGCCGAGCCCGGTGCCGCGGCCGACGCCCTTTGTGGTGAAGAACGGCTCGAACACGCGGTCGCGAATCTCGGCCGGAATGCCGTGGCCGGTATCGGCCACCGCGATCATGACGTAGGAGCCGGCATCGCCATCGTCGCTGCCGTCGAGCTCCCGGTTGGCGGTCTCGAGCGTGAGGCTGCCGCCGTCGGGCATCGCATCGCGCGCATTGACGGCAAGATTGACGATCGCCGACGAAAGCTGGGACGGATCGGCCATGGCCGGCCACGCATCGTCGGCGAGCCGGATCACGATCTCGACATGCTCGCCGAGGATCGGCCGCAACAGCTTCGCCGTCTCGACCACGAGAGCGTTGACGTCGATCTCGCGCGGCTCCAGCGGCTGGCGCCTCGCAAAGGTCAGGAGCTGCGAGGTGATCTCCGCGCCGCGCGAGGCCGCATCGTCGATGAGCTGGGCGATTGCGGCAAGCTCCGGCTTGTCCGCGAGCCCCTCCTGGATGATCTCGATGGTCCCGATGATGACGGTCAGCACGTTGTTGAAGTCGTGCGCGACGCCGCCGGTGAGCTGGCCCATCGCATCCATCTTCTGGGACTGGCGAAGCCGCTCTTCGGTCTCATGCTGCGCGGTGAGGTCGGTGGACGAGCCGCGATAGCCCATGAAACGCCCGTCGTCGGCGAAAACAGGCTGACCGTTGACGCTGAAATAGTGCAGCCGCCCGGCCGCATCGCGGCCGCGATACTCGAATTTCCGGAACGGCTCGTGGCGGTCGAGCGTCGCCATGTGCTCGCGCCATTTCTCCGCTTCGGCATTCTGGTCGAGGGCGGCATCCGGGCGCCGCCTGCCGATCAGGGCTTCGGGATCCATGCCGAAAGCACCGGCGCGGTCCGATATGTAGGTGAAGACGTGATCGGGCCCGGTTTCCCAGAACCAGTCCGATGCAGTCTCGGCATAGTCGCGAAAGCGCTGCTCGCTCGCGCGCGCGTCCTCTTCGGCGCGACGGCGGATCTTCAGATCGCGTTCGAGATTCGCGTTGGCCTCGCGCAGCTCGCCATAGGCACGACCGAGGTTGGCGCACATGACGTTGAACGCGTCGGTCACCTTGTCCAGCTCATCGGGATCGTAGGGCGGCCGTCGCTCCAGTTGCAAAGGCGGCGGCGGCCGCGCCACGCTGTATTTGCTGACGAAGTCTGCGATCGCAACCAGATGCCGCGTCACCAGAACGTGGAACATGTAGATGATGAACAATGAGACCAGGAACGTCTTTGCCGCCTGGCTTGCCAGGATGACGAGGGCCCGGTTCAGCAATTGCCGATAGACGTCATTCAGCGTCGCCTCGACATGCAACACGCCGATGTTGTGCACCGTCCCCTGCACATTGGTGGTCAGCGGATAGTCGCGCGCCACGACCGAGCGGGTGCTTCGCGCGCCGACGGCGACGCGGATGGGATCGGGGCGATCGGCGATCTCGCGGACCTCGGCGGCGCGCATGCCCGGCAGCCGCAGGATACCGTCGAGCTGAAGCTTGAGCTGGTTCTGGTCGAGATTCCACAGGCTTTCGCCGAGGCTGGCCGTGGTGCTGCGGCCGACCTCCTCGAGCCGCGTCTCGATCATGCCGACTTCGCGGTCATAGTCGAGATAGAGCTGGAGCACGGTCAGTGTCAGCGTCACGACGGAGGAAAACAGCAGCACGGCGGCAAGCAGGCGGGGCCCGACGCCGCTCCGCGACCAGTTGAAGATCCGCGACGGCAACGCGGCGAGCAGCGGGGACGTGAACGGCGTTCCGATGCCGCTCAAATCCTGCTTCGCGGCCGCCGGCGCAACAGCGCGGCCACGGTCGGGATTCTCGTCACCTGCGTTGGCCATGCACCCCGTCCCAGAAAATGGCGACACTCCTGTCCGGCCTGCCGGCCGCGGCCGCGCACAACTCGACGGTTTTGATTCTCCTCAGCACACGACGTGTGCGGCAATCCTGTCGGCCCTTGGGCGATCTGAGGTCGGTGGGGTCATATCTTGCGCCCAGCAGCAGGATTCCCGCGTAAAATATCACTCCGCGTGCTAGAATGACACCGGTGAAATCCGGGAGACGCGCGCGTGGCGGGCGAACGTTGGGCGCCATGGTTCTGCGGCATGGGCCATCTGCGGTAGATCGCGCGGGGCCCCCAACCCAATGGTAGCAAGAGCTGACCAGAGAGGCGCCCCATGTGGCGGATAGTCGTCGTCTGCCTGTCCCTGCTCACGGCCGGAACGTCCTCCGCGCAGTCCGTGATCCGCCTGGCACGGATCGCAGACATCCCGGATCAATATGTCGGCGGCGAGATGCTGCGGGCCGTCTACGCCAAGCTGAACATCAAGCTCGAATTCGAGGACGTCCCCGGCAAGCGGGCGCTGGCGCTGTCGAGCTCCGGCGAGCTCGACGGTGAAATCCAGCGGATCGGAACGCTGTCCCGCGACTACCCGACACTGCTGCAGGTGACGCCCGCGATCAACTACATCGAGCCCGCGGCGTTCACGACCAAGCTCCATTTCGACGTCGACGGCTGGAATTCGATCAGGAACTACAGCATCGGCATCGTCCGCGGCGTCGGCTCGTCGGAAGCCGGCACGCGCGGCATGGACCGCGTCACGGCGACCACCGGCATCGAGAACATGATCAGGATGCTCGATGCCGATCGCTTCGACGTGATGGTCACCGACCTCTTCAGCGGCCTGGTCGCAGTCCGCAAGCTCAATCTCCAGGCCAGGATATATCCGCTCTCCCCGCCGCTCGAGCGCATCAGCATCTATCATTACCTGCATGAGCGGCATCGCGACCTCGTGCCGAAGGTCGGACAGGTGATCGCGCAGATGCAGGCGAGCGGCGAGCTCGCGGCGCTGCGCGAGGCTCTCGTCAAGCAGGTCTTGAGCGCGCCCTGATCAATTCCGGCTCAGAGCACGCGGAGCCGCTCGCGCACCGCCACGGCGGCGATCAGCGTACCTGCGCACCAGGCCATGACCGCACGGTGGGGCTCGGCACTCAAAAGCACGGTGAGGATGCTCACCAGCAGGCAGGGCGCAATCACGTTGCAGTTCCGGCTCACGAGCGAGAGCAGGAAAGGCAGTGCAGCGATCGTGATTTGCAGGGCGCTCATTCGCGCGTCGTTTCGCCCGGCGAGGCTCAGAAGCCGAAGATGGCGAACATGGACGGACGCTTGCCGCGGCGGGTCTCGACGATTCGCTCGCCGCCATTCGCGACGGAGCTGCCGTAGTAGCGGTGATGACCGGCCTGATCGTGCAGATCGGCAGGCTCCGACGTCCCTGCCCGCCGCGCATCGCAGATGATCTTGATGATCCGACCCGACATTGCCGCCTCCGATAGCCCTTGATTGCTCTTGGTGGCCATCAGTCGCCTCGACTTTGGCCGGCGTTCACACCGCCGGCCCGCAATCGGGTTTCATGACGGTTTCGTCAGCATCGCCATGACGCAATATTTCGTATCGGGCCATTGTCGGTATCGATGGCGGTGATACGTCCTTCGGGCTGCGCGCCCAAAAACAAGCGAGGTGAAAATGCTCTACGCAATCCTGGCCTACCACGTGGAAGACGAGCTGTTGGCATGGACGCCGCAGGAGGACGCCGCTGTCCTGGCCAAGGTCATCGAGGTTCAGGCCCCCTTGCGGGCGAGCGGACACCTTGGACCGGCCGCCCGTCTGGATGATACGAGAAAGGCCCACACCTTGCGTGGCCCGGGCGCGGGCATCGTGCTGGACGGCCCGTTTGCCGAGACCAAGGAGCAGCTTCTGGGATTCCACCTCGTCAACTACGACACGGACGAGGAGGCGATCGCGGCGGCGCGGAAGCTGCGCGAGGTCAATCCGAGCGCGGTCTACGAGATCCGCCCGGTCAAGCTTTACGTGCCGGCCGATGGGTTCGGCGCGACAGCGACCAGGGGATGACCGATCAAGGCGCCGTCGGGTCCTGCCGGCCGCCGCCTTGTCCATGCGGCAGCGGTTGGGAAGAGGATCACCCTTTCGGGCTGGAACCTTCGGCTGTTCCTCTCCCCTGAATCCTCGGGGCCCCGCGCCCAGCCGCATTGCGATTCGCCGGAGGATCGTCGATTCTGGCGGCTTCATCGGGGCGATTCGTGACTTCATATCTGGACACGCTCAATGCGGAGCAGCGCCGCGCCGTGGAGCATGGCGTGGCCGATGGCGCGACCGTGGGCGCCCCCCTGCTCGTCATTGCCGGCGCCGGGTCCGGCAAGACCAATACGCTCGCCCATCGCGTCGCGCATCTGATCGTCGCCGGCGCCGATCCCCGCCGCATCCTCTTGATGACGTTCTCCCGCCGCGCCGCGGCCGAGATGGCGGGCCGGGTCGAACGCATCGCCCGAAAGGTGCTCGGCGAAAACAACGCCGCGATCATGCGCGATGCGCTGACCTGGGCCGGAACCTTCCACGGCATCGGCGCGCGGCTGCTGCGCGAATATGCCGAGCGGATCGGTATCGATCCCGCCTTCACCATCCACGACCGCGAGGATTCCGCCGACCTGATGAACCTGGTTCGGCACGAACGCGGCCTGTCGAGGACCGACGGCCGCTTTCCGGCCAAGGGCACCTGCCTGTCGATCTACTCGCGCTGCGTCAACGCCGAGATGGAGATCGAGAAGGTGCTCGGCCAGCATTATCCTTGGTGCGCCGGTTGGGCGGCCGAATTGAAGGGTCTGTTCGCGGCCTATGTCGAGGCCAAGCAGGCCCAGCACGTGCTCGATTACGACGACCTCCTGCTCTACTGGTCGCAGATGATGAGCGATGCATTGATTGCGGAAGAGATCGGCGGCCGCTTCGATCACGTGCTGGTCGACGAATATCAGGACACCAATCGCCTGCAATCCTCGATCCTGCTGGCACTCAAGCCCGACGGACGCGGGCTCACCGTCGTGGGCGACGACGCGCAGTCGATCTATTCGTTCCGCGCCGCCACCGTGCGCAACATCCTGGACTTTCCGCAGAGTTTTTCGCCGCGCGCGGAGACGATCACGCTCGATCGCAACTATCGCTCGACGCAAGCGGTGCTGGCAGCCGCCAACGGCGTCATCGGCCTCGCGCGCGAGCGCTTCACCAAGAATCTCTGGACCGACCGCGCCTCGACGCAGAAGCCGCAGCTCGTCACCGTTCACGACGAGGCCGACCAGGCCCGCTACATCGTCGAACAGGTGCTGGCCAATCGCGAACAAGGCGCGCTGCTCAAGCACCAGGCGGTGCTGTTCCGGACCTCCTCGCATTCCGGCCCGCTGGAGATCGAGCTGACCCGCCGCAACATCCCCTTCGTCAAATTCGGCGGGCTGAAATTCCTCGACGCCGCCCACGTCAAGGACGTGCTGGCCTTGCTGCGCTTTGCCGAGAACCCGCGCGACCGCGTCGCCGGCTTTCGTATCCTGCATCTGTTGCCGGGCATCGGTCCCGCGACCGCGCAGCGCGTGCTCGATCAGATGGCCGAGAGCGCCGATCCGCTGAACGCACTCGCTCAGCTCCCGGTGCCAGCGCGCACCGGCGCGGACTGGACCGACTTCGTCCGCACTATCGAGAATTTGCGCCATTCGGAATGGCCTGTGGAGCTCGAACGCGTGCGGCTCTGGTACGAACCGCACCTCGATCGCCTCCACGAGGATTCCGAGACGCGCCGCGCCGACCTGATGCAGCTCGAGCAGATCGCGAGCGGCTATTCCTCGCGCGAAAAATTCCTGACCGAGCTCACGCTCGATCCACCTGACGCGACCAGCGACAAATCAGGCCCGCCGCTCCGCGACGAGGATTACCTGATCCTCTCCACCATCCATTCCGCCAAGGGCCAGGAGTGGAAATCGGTGTTCGTGCTCAACGTCGTCGACGGCTGCATGCCGTCCGATCTCGGCGCCGGCACCAGCGCCGAGCTCGAGGAGGAGCGCCGCCTGCTCTATGTCGCGATGACACGCGCCAAGGACGTTCTGCATCTCGTCGTGCCGCAGCGTTTCTTCGTCCACGGCCAGGCCGCCAAGGGCGACCGCCACGTCTACGCCTCCCGCACCCGCTTCATCCCTGAGCCGCTGGTCTATCTGTTCGAGCGCACCGCGTGGCCGAAGGCTGCCTCGGCTGGCGCGCGCGCTGCATCGCAGGGACCGAAGATCGACATCGGCGCGCGGATGCGGGGGATGTGGCGGTAGACGCAAGAGCCTCATCTTCGAACCTGTCAGGATATCAGGAACAGCAGAGGCCTGAGATGAAAGCCGTCGTCGTCGAGCAATACGCCCCCTTCGATCAGATCGAGCTGAAGGACGTTCCGTCGCCACAAATGGAGCCCGGACATTTACGCGTCCGGGTGGAGGCGGCGGGCATCGGCTTTGTCGACGGCCTGAAGATCGAGGGACGCTACCAGACCAAGGATCCCCTGCCCTTCATTCCTGGGACGGAATTTGCTGGTGTCGTCGAGGAGGCTCCCGGCGCTCCGGGGGGTTATCAGTCCGGCATGCGCGTGATGGGCATGACGCGGTCGGGCGCGCTGGCCGAGGAGATCGTGGTCAGGCCCGAAACGGTCTATCCCCTGCCGGATGGCGTCGCGGCCGAAGTCGCCGCCTCGTTTCGTGCCAATTATCTGACTGCACTCTATGCGCTGAGCGCCCGTGCCACGATCGTCGCTGGCGAGCAGCTTCTCGTGCTGGGCGCTGCCGGCGGCACGGGGACCGCAGCGGTGCAAATCGGCAAGCTGCTCGGCGCGCGCGTGATCGCGGCAGCGTCAACGCCGGAGAAGCGCGAGTTCGCGCGAGAGCATGGCGCCGACGCTGTCATCGACTATACGCAGGCCGGCTGGCGCGACACGTTGAAGGAATTGACCGGAGGACAAGGCCCAGACGTGATCTTCGATCCTGTCGGTGGCGACGTCTCGGTGCAGGCCTTTCGCTCGATCGCCTGGCGCGGGCGCCACCTGGTGGTTGGCTTTGCCGGAGGCGCGATCCCCGCCCTGCCGTTCAATCTGCCGTTGCTCAAAGGCGGCGCCTTGCTCGGCGTCGACCTCGCGCAGATCCCCACGCGCGAGCCAGACGTGCAGAAGAGCCTGATGTCGAAGCTGATTGGCTGGCTCGCGGAAGGCAAGCTGAAGCCCGCGGTGGGTCGCGTCTTCGCGCTTGAGGACTTCCGCGAGGCCTTCAAGACGATGCAGACGCGCGCCGCGCTCGGCAAGATGGTGGTGCGGATCGCGAGATAGAACGCACAAACGGAAACCGAGCATTTCCGGAAGGTGCCTTGTGACGTAGCGGGCATCCACTAAGTCTGGTCGATCCTCCCCACAGAGACCTGATCGATGACCGCACCGCTCGAATTCGGACTGGATACCTTTGGCGACGTCACCAAGGACGCCGCGGGCGACATGCTGCCGCATGCGCAGGTGATCCGCAATGTCGTCGACGAGGCGGTGCTGGCCGACGAGCTCGGCCTCGACTTCATCGGCCTCGGCGAGCACCACCGTTCTGATTTTGCGATCTCCTCGCCTGAGACCGTGCTCGCGGCGATCGCCTCGCGGACCAAGCGCATCCATCTCGGCTCGGCCGTGACGGTGCTCTCTTCCGACGATCCCATCCGCGTGTTCCAGCGCTTTGCGACGCTCGATGCGCTCTCCAATGGACGCGCCGAGGTGATCCTCGGGCGCGGCTCGTTCACGGAGTCCTTTCCGCTGTTCGGCTTCGACCTGCGCAAATATGAAGAGCTGTTCGAGGAGAAGCTCGACCTGTTTGCCGCACTACTCTCGCAGAAGCCGGTGACGTGGCAGGGCAAGTTGCGTCCGCCGCTGAAGGAGCAACTGGTCTATCCGCCGGTCGAGAACGGTCAGCTCAAAACCTGGATCGGCGTCGGCGGCAGCCCGCAATCCGTGGTGCGCGCCGCGCATTACGATCTACCCCTGATGCTCGCCATTATCGGCGGCGATCCCGCGCGCTTCGCCCCTTACGTCGATCTCTATCACCGCGCCTTCAAGGAGTTCGGCCGCCCCGCGCAGCCGATCGGGGTGCACTCGCCAGGCTATGTCGCCGAGACCGACGAGCAGGCGCGCGAAGAGCTATGGCCCGACTACAAGGCGATGCGCGACCGCATCGGCCGTGAGCGCGGCTGGCCGCCGATGGGCCGCGACGAGTTCGTCAGCGAGGCCGAGCACGGCTCGCTCTATGTCGGCTCGCCCGAGACCGTCGCGCGCAAGATCGCCAAGACGGCGAAGGCGCTCGGCATTGCGCGCTTCCAGCTGAAATATTCGGCGGGACCGTTGCCCCACGAAAAGCTGATGAAGAGCATCGAGCTCTACGGGCGGAAGGTAGTGCCGGTGGTGAAAGATTTACTCTCCTAGATCGTTCACCGCTGCCGTTTGATCCACGTCAAGCCGTGCGGATGGGATTCGCGGGTAGAAGCGGATTCCCGCGCATCTAGGACAAGCAGGCGAATGGCACCTCTTCCCCGGAAGTCCAGGCAGGTTCGACCACGAAAGAACGGGGCCAAGCCGCTCCGGCGGCCCAAATCGGCGGCGGCGCGAGCGCGCGCGATCAAGCTCACTCCGGTCGAACGCTCGTTCGCCGAACAATCCACCGCGGGCGCCTTGCAGGCCGAGATGGCGGCGCTTGACAGTGCCCTGACGGGCCCGCCGGCACTCGCACCCGACAGCGAGCCGATTCAGGCTATCCTCACCGGGGCCGCTCCAGACGACGCCAAACGATTGCAGGCGCTGCTGGTTGGCAAGGAGCCCAAGCGCATCAAGCGGACCACCAGCGACGAACTGGCGGACGACTGGCGGTTCGGTGGTTATCCCTACAAGTCCCGGATGTATCGCCGCGACTACGAGGAGCAGAAATTCGTTCTTCAAACCGAATTGTTGAAGCTTCAAAACTGGATGAAAGAAACCCGACAGCGCCTCGTACTGCTGTTCGAGGGACGCGACGCGGCCGGCAAGGGCGGCGCGATCAAGCGCTTCATGGAACATCTGAACCCGCGCGGCGCCCGGGTCGTCGCCCTGGAAAAGCCGAGCGACGTCGAGCGCGGGCAATGGTATTTTCAGCGTTATGTGCAGCATCTGCCGACTGCTGGCGAGATCGTGCTGTTCGACCGGAGCTGGTACAACCGCGCCGGTGTCGAACGCGTCATGAGCTTCTGCACGCCGGCAGAGTACGACGAGTTCCTGCGCCAGGTCCCTGAATTCGAGCGCAACCTCGCCCGCAGCGGACTCCACCTCATCAAGTTCTGGTTCTCGGTCAGCCGCGAGGAGCAGCGGCGCCGCTTCAAGGAGCGTGAAGGACATCCGCTGAAGCAGTGGAAGCTGTCACCGATCGATCTCGCCTCGCTCGACAAATGGGACGACTATACCCGCGCCAAGGAGGGCATGTTCTTCCACACCGACACGGCGGACTGTCCCTGGATCGTCATCAAGTCCGACGACAAGAAGCGCGCGCGGCTCAATGCGATGCGCTACGTGCTGCATGCGATGCCCTACGCCGGCAAGGACACCAAGCGCATCGGCATGGTCGACGATCTCCTGGTCGGGCGCGCCAACGTCATCCACGAACGCGAAGAGCAAGCGCGATAGGACCGGAACGGCTGACAGACGGCGCGTCCAACAGGCGCTACGCTGTAGTAGCGGTCCGCCTATCTTGGCCTCGCACGACGGTGATCGGGGCGCGCTTGAATTGGGCTGGCTTGCCCAGCCGAAGCTCGCGAAGCGAGCGAAGGCTGGTGGGGGAGGCAGGACTCGAACCTGCGAAGCCATGAGGCGGCTGATTTACAGTCAGCTCCCTTTGCCACTCGGGACACTCCCCCGCTCGACGGCAGCACAATCGGGCCGGACCTTGCCGGCGGACCGAAGACGGCCATGGAACGTGAAGGCCGCGACAGCCCGGATGGGGGCGCGACCGGGCGCGTTTATGGGCGAAGCGGTGGGGCAAAGTCAACCGAGGCGAACAGCTAAAATCGACCTGGAAGCCACCCAAATTGCCATATTCCGGGACCCGTGACACAAGCGAGCCCATGAAGGACAAAAAATTCGCCCCGAGGGGCCCCCGCGGCGGGGCTAAGCCCTTCAACAAAACAAGGAAATCGGCCGGCCGACCGGCCTGGCGCGAACGCGATTCGCATGCCGACGGGCCGGTCATCCTCTATGGCTGGCACACGGTCACCATGGCGCTGGCCAATCCTGCCCGGCGCATCCGCAAGCTGACGCTGACCGAGAACGCCGCGAGGCGGCTTGCGGACGAAAACATCGAGACCCGGATCGCGCCCGAGATCGTCCGCCCCCAGGAGATCGACCGCCTGCTCTCGCCCGACGCCGTGCACCAGGGCCTGCTCGCCGAGGCCGATCCCCTGCCCTCGCCGGACATCGAGACCTTGAAGCAGGAAGGCATGGTGCTGGTGCTGGACCAGATCACCGATCCGCACAATGTCGGCGCCATCCTGCGCTCCGCCGCGGCGTTCGCGGTGAAGGCGATCGTCACCACCGCGCGTCACAGCCCCGAGGCGACCGGCGTGCTCGCCAAGGCCGCCTCCGGCGCGCTGGAGCTGGTGCCAATGATCACCGTGCAGAACCTCGCCCGCTCGCTGAATGAACTGAACGATCGCGGCTTCCAGACCGTCGGCCTCGACAGCGAAGGCAGCGAGGATATCGCGGATGTCACGCTGCGTGAGCCGCTCGCGCTGGTGCTGGGCGCGGAAGGCAAGGGCCTGCGTCAGTTGACACGCGAGACCTGCAGCGTCGTGGCGCGGCTCGACATGCCCGGCGAGATCAAGAGCCTCAACGTCTCGAACGCCGCCGTGCTCTCGCTCTATGTCGGCGCGAGCCGGCTCGGACTCATGAAACGTTAGGCGTCGCCGCGCACATTCCGACGATGCCATCTTGCGCCTGTTTTGCCCGACGGGTCAAGCGAGTTTCGGTTTTACGGAAAAATCAGACACGAAAACGAGCCAATGCGCGATGATCCCTCATCTCGCTCTCATTGCGCTTCAAGTCCTTGATTTCGCTGAGCCCGGCTACTGTGCATGGGGTTGTTTTGGAGACAAAACAAAACGCCCGTCCGCATCACGCGGACGGGCGCTCGTTTGGATCAACCGATCAGAGATCAGTAATAGCGGCGCAGCACGCGGTGGCCGCCGTAATACGGCTGGTAGCGATGGGCGTAACCGTAGCGCGGACCGTAGCCGTAATGCGTGCGCGGCAGGTAGCCGTAGCGCGGGCCGTAGCCGTAGCGATACGGACGGTAGTACGGGCGGTGATGATAGGCGTACGGCGCAACGGCGGCAGCGCGATAGCCATAGCCATAATTGGCGGGTGCGACGACCGCGTCTTCCTGATAGGTCGGGGTCGGCGCGAAGGCACCCGGGCCGGTGTAGGTCGGGCCCTGGTTGACGTAGTAGTACTGCGAGGTCGGCTCGGCCAAGCGCTCATAGCCATAGCCGGCTCCGTAGCCGTAACCGCCGCAACCGGTGTTGCAGCCGGAGAACACCGGCGCAACCGGTTGGCACGGATTGAAGCCGCAGGCCATGGCCGGCGCGCTGCCCACGAACATCACGGCAGCGGCCGCGACCAGTCCCGAAATCATCTGACGCATTACTCTCTCCTGTTGATTTCCGTCTTGTTGGATTCCGACGTTTCTCAACCCGGCGGTTTGCCGGGCATTCCTGCATGCGGCCGTGGTCGAGGACGGCGCGGATGGTCGTTGATCTCGGGCGCGAGGATCACCGGCGGCGGGTCGACCGGCACGTCCATTTGCGGCGGCAACGGCGCGGACGAGGCGCCCCAGCTCTCATGGTAGCTCTCGGCCGGCTTCGGCAATTTGCGGTTCGCTGGCGGCTCGACCTCGAGGCGGCCATAGCCGGGCTGCAAGCCCATGCTCGGATAATAATGCCCGACATCGGAGGGCTGCCGCTCGGCCACGTAGCGTCCGCCATAGATCGTGGGCTGCACCTGGATGTTCTTGCCGAGGCCCCAGACACCTTCGACGACGGCGTAGGACGCATCGATGTTGTCGATGATGATGGGCGCGCCGGGACGGACGGGCACGACGATATCGAAACCGCCGCCGGCAAAGGCCGTCGCGGGCAGTCCGATCAGAAAGGCTGCGAGCGCGAAAGCGCGCATGGAGTGATCCCGGTTGTCCGACCGCAAACTATCGGATCGCCGCGTAGAGAGGGTTAAGGAGCGCTGACCAAATTCCGGTAAGCCTAACGCGTAGGGATCACGCGCCGCTCAAATGCGGCTTCGCGGACTAGCGAAGTGTTAACGGCCGCGCCCTTGTTCCCATCCGCTCACATCCGTTTGACCGAAGCGTGCGGGAAATCAGCCTGTTCCTTCGGAACGAGCCGCCGCTCACGACATTTAGCTCCCCGTCAATTCGAAGGGAGACGACTCATGACGACAATGAAACTCCTCGGCGCGGCGGCGATTGCGGCGACCATGGTGACCGGCTCCGCGATGGCGCAATCGGTCGTCACCAATCCCGAGCGCTGCGCGGTGCAATCCCCCAACGGTTACTGCAGGAGTCCGGGACACAGCGGATATCGCCATCACCGGGTGAGCTACCGCCAGACCAATGGCGACTGGAATAACGATTGGAACAGGACCCACACCGGGTTCTGGCCGACCGACGTTGCGGGCGATGTCGCCGGCGCCGCGATCGGCACCGCGGGCGCGATTGCCACCGCCCCGTTCCGCGCGGTGGGCGACAGCTACGCCTATGACAATTCCTGGGACAATCGAGGCTGGGACAATCGTGGTTGGGACACTCGCACCTATGCCCAGCGCAACGGCTTCGTCTGCACGCCCGGCACCTGGTTCAAGGGCGAAGACGGCCGCCGGCATATTTGCCAGTAAGCCGATTTAGACCGCACACCGCGAAACAGGCGTCCGCACGGCCGCCTGTTTCGTGCCCGCAAGCCCGGCCCGGGTTCTGGCACTTTCCGACCAAGTCTGATATTGCGACGCGCGGGCGGGCAGCTCGGCGCATGCCGGCCCCTGCCCGCTTCCTCAAGGGCGTCGCCGGCTTAGCTCAGCGGTAGAGCAGCGGTTTTGTAAACCGAAGGTCGGGGGTTCAATCCCCTCAGCCGGCACCAGCGCTCAATGCGTCCTCCTCAGCTTGAAGTCTTCTGCGCCGTACCTCGTTGCAAATGCTCGACGCCGAGGCCTGTTATCTCGACCCACGCATGTTTCGATTGCTCGAACACCGATTTGATCGGCGCCGGAAAATTCGGGTCCGCCATCGCGCCGAGAGCAACGCCGATCATCCCCGGGAACTTTTCCGGCGTCCAAAAAACCGTCGAGCCGCAATCCGGGCAGAAATATGAGCGAACCTTGCCCCCGCTCTCGCCGGAGCGAACATATTCCTTCGGCGTCCCTGAGATCTTGACGGCCTCCATCGGATAGAAAGCACCAACGCCAAATGGCGCGCCGCTCCGCCGCTGGCATTCGAGACAATGACAGGCCGCGACCAGGTTGGTCGGCCCCGGAAGCGACAGCACAATGGCGCCACAACTGCATCTGGCATCGATCATTGGCCGTGCTCCTCAAGTCTACTCCGCCGGTCTCCGGAGGTTCTAGTCCGCAAGTGACCGTATTGTCCGACAAGCCGCGGCGGGCGGACTGATCCTGGCATCTCCCACATCGGGGCGATGATGGCGCGGCGATCCGTCAGGCCGCGTCCGCGCTGCCATCAGGCAGTTCATCCAGCCGCCAGAGCCCGAGGCTCTTGTCGCGCCAGCCGCCATCGCCTTCGTCGCAGCGCTCGTTGATCAACTCGCGCTGGCGCGGCCAGTTGAACGGTGCCTTGGTCATGTTGAGCGCGCGCCAGTCGCCGTCCTCGCAATCGCGATTGTCGTCCCATTCCGGGAACGTCGTGGCCAACAGGAATTGCGCTCCGCTCGCACGGAATCGGGCGGTGGCGCGCGCGATGTTCTGGACGCTCAGATGCACGAGACAGTCGCGGCACAGGATCGCGTCGGCAGACGGCAGCGGGTCGCGCGTGATATCGGCGACGAGAAAGCGGCCACTCAGATCGCCGCGCGCTACGCGCGCGCTGTTGGCCGCGATCAGCGACGGCACGATGTCGATGCCGGTATAGTCCACCTCCAACTTCATGCTGCCGATCCAACCGGCATCGCCGCAGGGTGCATCGAGCAGCGAGCGCGCCCCAAGGCGCCGCAACAGGCCGGGCAGCGCTTCGCGGATCGCGGCGGTGGCGAGATCTTCCGACCCGAGGCCCGAGACCGACGTCGCAGCTCCCCACAGATTCGTCCGCTCGATCCGCTCGAAGCGCGTGGCGAGATCGAGGCCGGTAAAATTCCGGCGGTCGGCCACGAACCGCTCATGGGCGAGCACGGTGGGACGATTGGAGATCATCGGGCGGGACTCGCGTCAAGATTCCGTCGCAAGCGCAATATACACGCGGCGCATCGCGTCCGAAATCACGCTCCGATCGCCACGACAAAGATCAACCGACGCGCGGCTCTGGCCGCCATCGCCGCACGCGGTGCGCGGCCCGGCCGCACTGACGTCATCGCTCAAGGCGCAACCTTCGAGAATTGATTGGCCGCTGGCGGTGCGGCGACCGCTACCGACCAGATTGGGTCAGAGTGCAACATGAGGTAGAGTGCACGCCGCATGCAGTTCGATACCAGCCGAGAAAGCGTCAAGATCATCGCCGGAGCCGTCGCAGCCGTCGTCGCGACGCTCTTCCTTTTCGCGATCGCGATGGCGCTCTTGCTGCAATAGAAATCTGCGGCGGCACGAGGCCGCCTGCGGCACGAGGCAGATCATTCGTGGATCTGCCGGCGCGACGATGCCATGCCGGAACCAAGGCGGGGGCTGGCTTGTTCTCGTCCCGTGCGGATCCGGGAAGACAATCGAAACATGGTCCTGTTGACGACAGTCACGCTGTGCTGCGCCGTCGTGGCCGGTGCGCTCGCGGTACTCGAGCCGGTGCTTGGGCGGGCGCGCGAGAAGCAGGTCGCCGACGGCAGGCCGATCGAGAGCGCAAGCCCGGCATCGATCCGGGTGGTTGGCGCCCCCTTCGTGCCAAACGTCAATCCGCGCCAGCGTTAGCGATCCGGGGAAACCTCCCGGCGGTCATCCGGTCGAACATGGGTGCGGACCAAATCCTCGACGAACGCAATCACCTCCGCCCGCTTCTCGGGCGGCAGTGTCAAAAAGGCGCGCACGAGCCGCAGGCCCTGCGCTTCGTCCGACGGGTTGGCCTTGGCGTCCATATACCTAATGTCAGGCGTCCGGGAAAAATATGCAATCCCGCGGAGACCGCCTGCTTGATTCGGCGCCACGACTTTGGTGGAATGTTTGCAACAGGGGTGATGGATCATGAAGTGGATCAGGGAGCGCGACGCACTGATCGCGCAGACACTGGCCTTCGTGCAGTCGGTCTCCGGCCGGAAGGACGACTTTCGTCAACCGGATACCGCTGTGGCTGCGCCGGTCCCGGTTGCGGAGATCGTCTCCGCCGAGACGGTGACGGTTGCGTTCGAGCCACAGTACGCCGATCCACCTCAGCCCGCCCCGCCGCCCCAGCAGCCCTTGCCGGTCGCCCCGCCACGGGCGAGCGACTTCCGCAGCGAAATGCAGGCCCGTATCGCCAATTTTCGAATGCATCAGGAGCGGTTCGAGCGCGAACGCGAGGAGTATTGTGCGGCGACGCTGACAAAGCTGCGCGCCGCCATTCGCGAGGTGCGCCCGCCGCCGGTTCAAAAATAGACCGGACCGCCTACAACCAGGACCACACCAGCCAGAGATTGGCTGCGCAGGCACCGAACAGTGCCAGCGTCAGTGGCAGGAGCATGTGCCCGCAGCAGGTTTTCAGGTCGGTCGTCATGGCCGGAAACATCCGCTGATTCCGCCAAACGAGTCCCAAGGTTTCTTTTTTGGGGGATTCAGGACTCGTTAAGGACTCAAGCCCCGGCTATTCGCCAGCCTGGATCACGCCCCCGTGATCAGCTGGGAACCCCTCGCAGCGCGAAGTCGTTAACGCGCTTTCCGGGAGCGGGAAGCATGCCCTACGCCCTGTTCTGCAACGACGGCCAGATCAGCAAGGCCTATCCTGACGAAGCCGACGTCTGGAAACTCGCGCAACGCAGCGGACTGGTCGTGGATGTCGGCACCGACGACGAGCGGCACGGTCCGCGCCGGGTGCTCGACAATGACTACGAGATCAAACCCTGCCGCGCCGCCCAAGGCGAGGACCCCGCCAAGAACAAGGCGGACGCCGAGCGGGAATCCAGGATGGAGCTTCAGCTCAACTCGTGAGATCTGCCTGAACGCCGGCAGGCTTAGGGCATGGCGGTCGCCAGCGAAGCCTGCTCGCCGGCCAGCGACACGCACGCCTTGCGACGGTGCAGCCCGCGGATTGCTCCTGTCACCTTCAACACTTTACCGGAAGGACAGGAGGCGTCCTTCACGAAGGCGACCTCATAGGGTGCCAACATCAGAGGCTCGGATTTGAGGATTGTTTGGGCAGAACACGGCAGGGCAACGAAGCACGAGATCACCACCGCCGACGCCAAGATACGCATGTTCGTTGTCCCAACCTACCCGGCAACTCTCTAATAACGCATTCCGGAGCGCGAGTTCCGTAAGTCGCAAAAATTATTTTTGCTTTACGCGATCCCCGTGACGCGCGTGAGAAAGCGCGCACCGAACTGTTTGCTTGCAAATGACGCGCCAGATGGTTCACGCAATACAAACATCGGGGCGGCAGGCAGGAAGCCGACCAACGAAAGGCCGGCGGAGCCGGCCTTTCGTCAGATCTTTGTGCTGGATCTGGTCGCTCTCGGCCGATCAGTAGCGCGATGCCGCCGGACCGCCCCAGCCGAAACGATAGTTCACACCGACCTTGACGGTATGCTCGTCGTCCCGGCCGCGGACACCGACGATCTCGCCCGGACCGGAAGCGGAGGTAAATGTGGTGCTGCCGAAATTATAGTACTGGTACTCGGCCTTGGCCGACCAGTTCGGCGCGAACATGTATTCGAGGCCGGCACCGACCGTGTAGCCATCCTTGCTGTTGCCGGTGGTCGTGAAGGTCTGCGGCACGCCGGCGACGTTGACCCCGAGATTGTTGTTACGCCAGGCATAACCGCCCTTGGCGTAGAGCAGCGTTGGCCCCCAAGTGTAGCCGATGCGGCCGGTGACCGAGCCGATCTGATCGGTGTTGGAGGTCACCTGCGTGCCCAGCGGGAACGTGACACCGTTGTTGTTGGTCGGCAGCCAGGAATACTGGGCCTCGACACCCACCACCCAATTGGGCGCGAACTGGTAGTCGAAGCCGCCCTGCACGCCGCCCAGGAAACGGGCGTCACTGGACTGGAAGGTGGTGTCGCCGGCGAAGGCACCGCCGACATGGCCACCGATGTAGAAGCCGGTCCAGTTGTAGATCACCTGCGGCGGCGTGTAGGCCGGAGCCTTGGTGTAGGTGCGCGGCTGCATGTCGGCTGCTGCCGCCGGTGCGGCCAGCGCCAGCAGAGTTGCTGCACCGAGCAAAATCGTCTTCATGGTCATCCCCGTTCTTTCATTTACGACACTCAGGAAACAACGTGGCGTGAATTGGGTTGCTTCGCGGCGATGCCGGAACGTTGATCGTTCGTTACTGTGACGGGGCGACAACATCGCGATTTTGTTCCGCCACGTCCGGCTCTTGCGCACGATTTTTTCGCTCGCGCAGAACCTGCCGTAACTATTTGTCGCAAGGCAAAACCGCCCGTTCAAAGCTCGCCAAAATGTGATCCAGCGGCTCCGGCGGCACCTGTCCTAGCACCGGGCGATGAAGGTGGGCTTTGCGCTACCGCGTCATCTTTTCCAGTTCTGGAAAGGGTACGTAAACCGCGCCGGCGCAGAGCTCGTTTGTGCGGTCGACGATACGGTCGCCCCGCCCGTTGACGAAGATGGCGGCGCGTTCGCGCATGCCCTTGTAGCTGCCGTCGCTCTCGCGTGGCGTGAAGTGCAGACAACTCACGTAGAACTGCCGTCCGCCGACCTCTCGCAACACAGGGTCAGCCATGCTGGCCTCGCGCACGCCGACGGGATTGTTGAGATACGCGCGCATCAAGGCCAGCGTGTCGCTACGGAAATTGTCGGGAAACGGCTGGGGCCCTCCAGCCTGCCCCCCGCCCATCAGGGATGGGCGATCACCGTCGCTGCCGAAACAGGCCGCGAGCGCCAGAGGCAGCATCAGGATCGCCGCGCGTTTCGCCAATCGCCCCAAGGAATCAAATTCTCCGGCCAGTCAGTTTCGGAGATGTTCTAGCCCCAAGGTTGCACGAAGGGAATTCGCTTCCGCGAACGACGCACCGGCCCGCCGTCAGCACCCCACGCTTTCGCGCGAGGGGTGACGATGGGCCGGGCCTGAACTCCGCACGAGGCGGCGGGGCAATGCCAGGGATGCCGCCTCGCAGGGGCCAGCGGTTAGCTGCGCTTCTCGGTGGGCGCTGGCTTGGTGAGGCCCGACTGCGTCTTCAGCGACTTCTTGGCCGACAGATGCTTGTGGTGATGGCGATGCGTCCGCACCGTCTTGTGCTCGCCGGGCGTGATCGCGGCGTTGGCGTTCATTGCCTTCGTCTTGGTATCGACCTTGGTGCCGGACTTGATGTCGGCGGTCTTCGCATCGGCCTTGACGCTGGCGTCGGGTTTGGCGGCGGTGGTCGACACCTTGCTCTGGGTCTGGTCCGCCTTGATCACCGGCGCGGTCGTGGTGGTCTTGCCGGCTTCGGCCGCGAAGGCCGGCGCCGCGATGACGGAAGCTGCGAGCAAGGCTGCGGAAATGGTCTTCAACATGGTGGTCTCCTCTTGGAAGGATCTTGAGGCGGCGCCCTCTCGCCGACCCTTCGATCATGGGGAGAGCCTAGATCGAGCACGCTGAACCCGTTCTGAAGCGCCCGGCAGGCTTCCGTTCATCTGGATGACGAATTTGTTATCTTGTCGCGGGAGCGCCGAAGGGCCGGGAACAGCCGGGAATGTTTTTGCCGCCCGGGTGTTCCGGTCTTTGGGCAATCGTGTAGGATCGCCACGTTTCATTCGGGAGAACTTAGATGCGCAAACTCTCAACGCTTCTTGTGCCGGGAATCGTCGCCATGACCCTGGCGGCCGGGCCGGCTCTGACCAGCGCCTATGCCGCGGGCAGTGACGAGCCCTCCTCGCCGCCGAAGTCGGATACCTCGACGAAGAAGGGCAAGAAGAAGAGCTCTTCCATCAGCGATCCCAAATTCCTCGCGGCCTATCGCACCGCTTACACCACGATCTATGACAAGCACGACTATACGGACGCGATCGGCCAGCTGAAACAGCTCAAGCGTGACGACGTGGCCGACGTCGCCAATCTGATCGGCTACTCCTACCGCAAGCTCGGCGACTATCAATCGTCGAAGGTCTATTACGAGATCGCGCTGAAGGACGATCCGAACCACGTCCGCACCTGGCAGTATTACGGCCTCTGGCAGCTCGAGCAGGGCAACCGCGAGCAGGCTCAGTATCATCTGAACAAGATCGCCTCGCTCGCCGGCACCGACAGCTCCGAGTATCGCTCGCTGGCTGCCGCGCTCGACAAGCCGACCGGCGCGACGCTCGTCTACTGAGGACATCGCATCTTCGTTCGACGCGAACGGGCACAACCTTCCGGGTTGTGCCCGTTCTGCTTTCTCGGCTAGCTTTCGCGCACCTATCCCCTGGCAAATTGGTAGCGCAATGGACCCGTGGCTGCGATCCGCGATCGACTACATCGGCTCCTGGATTGAATTCCAGCAGACGACCTTCCAGCAGCCGGGCGTCTTGCTCGCCTTCGTCCATCGCGGCGAGGTCGTCGCCGAGCAGGCATTCGGGCTTGCCAATCTCGACACTGGCGAGAAGCTCACCCCGCGCCACCGCTTCCGCATCGCCTCGCACTCGAAAAGCTTTACCTCGGCCGGCATCATGAAGCTGCGTGAGCAGCGCAAACTCCGGCTCGACGATCCCGTCGGCCAGTATGTCAGCGGCCTGCATCCGCGCGTCGCCGAGACGACGATTGCACAGGTGCTGTCGCACAGCGCCGGGCTGACGCGCGACGGCGCCGACTCAGGCCAGTTCATCGACAGCCGTTCCTATCTCAATGCGAAAGAGCTGCTCGCGGAGTTGAAGCTGCCGACCGCGATCGAACCAGGCACGCGCTTCAAATATTCCAATCACGGCTTTGGCCTGATGGGCCTCGTCATCGAAGCGGTGACGAAGGAACCCTACTCCGCCTGGATCAAGCGCGAGATCATCGAGCCTGCTGGCTTGCGCGAGACCGAGCCGAACGCGCCGCTTCCCAAGGGCGCGCCGTTTGCGCGCGGCCATACGCGCAAGCTGCCGTTGGGCGAACGCTGCGTGATCCCGGGTGACAATCCGGCGCACGCGATGGCATCAGCCGCGGGCTTCGTTGCCACCGCTGCGGACACCGCGCGATTCTTCGCCCAGCTCGCACCCAACGCCAGGAAGAGCGTGCTGTCGGTCGCGAGCCGCCGCGAGATGACGCGGCATCATTGGCGCGTGCCGCAAAGCTTCGAGGCCTATTACGGTCTCGGCGTCAACGCCGGCAAGACCGACGGCTGGGACTGGTTCGGCCATGGCGGCGGCTTCCAGGGTTACATTTCCCGGACCTGCTCCATTCCGGGCTGCGAGCTCTCGATCAGCATTCTCAGCAACTCCATCGATGGCGCGGCACCCTTCTGGATGGACGGCGCAATGCAGATACTGCGCGTCTTCAAGACGCGCGGCGCTCCCGACCGCCGCCTGCGCGACTGGACCGGCCGCTGGTGGACGATCTGGGGCGCGACTGACCTCGTACCCGCCGGCAACCGTGTGCTCGTCGCCAATCCGCAGTTCAACAATCCATTCATGGATGCCGCCGAGATCGAGGTCACCGGCCGCGACACGGGCAAGCTCGCCTGGGCGGCCGGCTATTCCAGCCATGGCGAACCGGTACGCCGCCTCCGCGACAAGCGCGGCAGGGTTGGCGACATCTGGCTTGGCGGCGCCAACATCAAGCCTGCAAGCGTCGTCGCACGCGAGATCGCGCGGCGGTATCCACCACGCAAGCGGCGGCCTATTCCCTGATCAGCGCCTCGACCTCTCCACGCAAAGCCTGCCGCGAGCCGTCGCGTGAATAGAACATGTGGCCGCCGGGATAGACCACGAACTTCACCCGCGACGTCGCGAAGGCAGGGAGCTGGTCAAGCACCCGCTTCGTGCCGAAATAGGGCGTGGCGAGATCGAACAGGCCGTGCGCGACCAGCACATTCAGCTTCGCGTCGGTAGCGAGTATCTGGCGCAGCTCCGACAGCGATTGCGGCGGGTTGATACCGCCGCCGAAATTCCAGTTGTGCTCGACGGCGCCGTTGAGGACTTCATAGGAGCCATCCGGCCGCCAGTTGAGTTTTCGCGTGAGCACATCAACGGCGGCACTCGTCAGCGGTGCCTGAAGCGCATCGCCGGAGGGATCGCCGAAGCGTGAGCCGCTTGAATCCGGATAGGGATCGAGACCACGGACCGATCCGTCATAGCGCCCGGTCACCATGCCATTCTTGCGATCGAATTCGCGGCGAAATTCGCTGACATCGAAACGGCCGGCGAGCCTCCGGCTCACTGCCTGGTCGATGCCGGTAAGCTCGGCGACCTTGTCGGCGAGACGATTGGTGGCCTCCTTGTCCGCCTCGCCCTTGACGAGGTCGGCCAGGAATTCACCGCGTGCGTAGGCCTCCACATCGGCGAGATCGGCGCGCTTGACCGGCCCCCTGGCTTCGCGCGCCACCGCAACATAGCTCGGCAAGGTCGCGACATATTGCAGGAGGCTCGAGCCGGAGAACTCGCGGAAATCCAGCAGCGGCGACACCAGGATCAAGCCTTTGACGCCGACACCATGCTGGATCTGCAATTGCCGCACGACTTTCGGTCCGCGGATGCCGCCATAGCTCTCGCCGGTGACATATTTCGGCGAGGTCAGGCGGTCGTGTTTCTCGAGCCAGCGGCGAATGACGAGCGCGATCGAATTGACGTCACCGTCGACCGAATAGAACCTTTTCCGCGCATCCTCGCCGCTCGCGATGACGCGGCTGTAGCCGGTGCCGACAGGATCGATGAAGACGAGATCGGTGAAGTCGAGCCAGGTCTCCGCGTTCGGCTTCACCTCCGGCGAAGCCGACGGCGACAGCCCCTCGCCGTCGAGCGGCAGCCGCCATGGCCCGACCGCGCCGAACTGGAGCCATGCCGAGGACGCGCCGGGCCCGCCGTTGAACAGGAACGTGACTGGGCGCGTGGCGCGGTCGGCGCCGTCGAGCTCGTAAGACGTGACGGCGATGTCGGCGAGCGGCTCGCCCTTCTCGTCGAACACACGGATGGAGCCGGCGGTCGCCGCGAAGCGGAGCGTTCGGCCCGGTAGGTCGAGGGTCTGCCTGGTGGTCGAATCTCCGGGAAGACGACGATCGGACGCCGATGGCGAAGCCTGCGTCGCATTCTGTGCACTGCCGCCGCGTCCACCCTTCTGTCCCGCGGGCGCTGCAGCCTCGTTGCGCGGCTGCGGCGGTTCGTCCGCCCGCGCCGGGCCAGCGAGCGCGAAAGCAACGACCGCCAACGCCAACCCCGCACCGCGCAGCATGCGCAATCTCGTGACCATGACTGTTCTCCCTGCCCCACTCGCGGTTTTTCGATCACAGATCTAGCCGCCAAATGCGACCGTTTGGCGGATCTGAGGCCTTGGACGGGCCTTCCGGGCCGATGAACCCGGCTTCGACCCCAACTGGTAAGCCTTGTTGGAGGGCGCGTTTGCCTTGCCAGCTAGTCATCCTCGACAATACAGGCCCAGGTCGTATAGACGACCTCGGCGGAACTTTCTCGAGCCAACGGCTCCTGCCTGGAAGCCATGATCTGGAAGCCATGACCAAGCCATCGCGATACGACCGGATCGCCTTTGTCGCCAGCCCGAGCAGCGAGGCCGAGGCCGCCTTCCACCAGCTCACCTCGCAATACGGCAATTGCGATCCTGACGAGGCCGACGTCATTGTCGCGCTTGGCGGCGACGGGCTGATGCTCCAGACGCTGCACCACCACATGCGTTCGGGCAAGCCGATCTACGGCATGCATCGCGGCACTGTCGGCTTCCTGATGAACGAGTACTCGACGCACGATCTGCGCGCACGGCTCGAGGCTGCACATGAATCCGAGATCAATCCGCTCCTGATGCGCGCGACCGACGTCAACGACCGCGTGCACCTGCACCACGCCATCAACGAGGTCTACCTGTTCCGGCAGACCTCCCAGGCCGCACGCCTGCGGATCCTGATCGACGAGCGCGAACGCATGCCCGAATTGATCGCCGACGGCATCATCGTGGCGACGCCGGCAGGCTCGACGGCCTACAATCTATCGGCGCAAGGCCCGATCCTGCCGATCAACGCGGCGCTCCTGGCGCTGACGCCGATCAGCGCATTCCGGCCGCGGCGTTGGCGCGGCGCCCTGCTCCCCAACACCGCCTATGTCGTGATCGAGGTGCTGGAGGACGACAAGCGCCCGGTCGCGGCGGTCGCCGACCACGAGGAGGTGCGCAGGGTCCGGCGCGTCGAAATCCTGTCCGACAGGACCATCTCGATGCGCATGCTGTTCGACCCCGGCCACAGCCTGGAAGAGCGCATTTTGCGCGAGCAGTTCGGCTACTGAGCCCCTGCCGCGCGGGCGGCGGCAACCCTTCGTTAACCCTCGGCACGATATGGTTAATGAAGGTTGACCGCTTTGGCCCGGGCGTCATGTTTCGCATCGACTTCAACAAGCTTCGCTTCCTCGTCTGCGACGATAATCCGCACATGCGCCGCATCCTGCGGACGCTGCTGCATTCGTTCGGCGCGCGCGAGGTCTACGAGGCCGAGGACGGCGCCACCGCGCTGGAAATGTACAGCCACTACGTGCCCGACATCGTCATCACCGACTGGGCGATGCCGATCTTCGACGGGCTCGAGCTCGCGCAGATGATCCGGCAGCCAGAATCCAAGGGTAACCCCTACGCACCGATCATCATGCTGACCGGCCATTCCGAGAAGCGCCGCGTCACCGTCGCGCGCGATGCCGGTGTCACCGAATTCCTGGCCAAGCCGATCTCGGCCAAGGGCCTCTACCAGCGCATCCTCAACGTGGTCGCCAGTCCTCGGCCCTTCATCAAGACCAAGACCTATTTCGGCCCGGACCGGCGCCGCAACACCAACTCCGCCTATATGGGTCCGGAGCGCCGCGTCGGCGAAAAACACGAGGTGCTCCAGCAGCCCTCGCTGCTCGACAAGGCACGCTCCTCCATCTAGCGCAACGTCTGACACGACGAGGCAGGCATCATGGCGAAGAACAGCGCAAAGGACATCGAGGTCAAGGCCTTCGCCACGCATCACGTGATCACGCAGCCCAATCCGCTGCGCAAGGTGCTGCGCCGTGTCGAAGAAAAGGACATGGACGACCCGATCGGTCGCGCCGAGCAGGCGCTTGCCGGTCTGTCCGGCGAGTTCAAGACCTGGATGACGACCGAGGTCAACCGGCTGTCGGTCGCCCATGTCGCCATCCGCAACGACGGCTTCACCAAGGCGCGGCGCGACGAGCTGTTCCATGCCGCGCACGACATCAAGGGCGACGCAGCCACGTTTGGCTTCCCGGCAGCCGCGGGAGTTGCGGAGAGCCTCTGTCGCGTCATCGAGCACGCGCCGGATCTCGAGAAGGTGCCGGCCGAGCTGTTCACGCACCACATCAACGCGATCCTCGCCATCGTGCACGAGAACACAAAGCTCGACAGCATCAGCGTCTCCGCCGAGCTCAGCCGCCGTCTGCGCAAGGTCGCCGACGACTATCTCGCCGACGTCAACCGCGACCGCCCCGAGCATCTCGAAGTGATCCTCGCGCCGAGCATCGTGCCGGCGGAGTAAGGCTCGGCTCTCCCCTCGTCATTGCGAGTTTAGCACTGGCGGAATGCCGACCCGCGCTTGATGTAACGTGAACCAATCCAGACTGTCCCGGCGGAGAGATTCCTGGATTGCTTCGCTGCGCTCGCAATGGCGGAGTTTGTAGGGCCGGCTCGAACTACGCCGCGATCAGGTCGTCATACGTGGGGTCAATCGTGTCATCCGCGACGATCTCGTCGCAGAACAGCCTCGCCTCTTCGCGGGCGGATTCCGTGGCGAAGCGACGCAGCAGGACCATCAGCGGCTCGGTGGCGCCGCGGTCGGTCTCACAATGGGTGAGCACGCGCTCGACCATGCGCCGGCGAAGCCGGGCCGCGGTGTCGTCGGTATCGACGAAGCCCTGCTCGTGGCAGGCATCGAGCGCAACCTGGAACGCGGCGAAGGTCGCCTCGGGCAACCCGGCGCGACGGAGTAGCGCATGCAGGCTGTTGCCGCCGCGGTCGTGCAGCAGCGCCGAGACGCGCGCGAGCGGCAGGTCGGCGAGCTCGGCGAGCGCGGCGTCAAACAGGTCGAGATTGCTCGACAGCAGCGCGCGCAGGATCAGGCCCGCGGTGAGCTGGCCGGTGACACGCAGATGCTTCACCAGGCCCTGCATGTCCTCGCCGCGCGAGCGCGCAGCGATGTTCATGGTGGAGCGGTCACGCGCCTCTGATGTCATGCGCTCGGCACGATCGGCACTCAGCCAGTTCCGCGCCACGACGAATTGCGCCAGCGTCTCGGACAGCTTTGCCACCAATGCGGCACGCGTTGCGGCCGGAATGTCGTCCAGCACGAGCATCGCCTCGCGGATCGCGGCGAGATGGCCGTGACGCTCGACAATACGCGTCCAGGAGAACGGCGCGAGCTCGGCGTGGGGATTTTCAATGAGCTCGAGAGACGCGGCCGCACAGCCGACCTCGGCGATG
Organism: Bradyrhizobium sp. CCBAU 53338; assembly: GCF_015291665.1. Taxonomy (NCBI): domain Bacteria; kingdom Pseudomonadati; phylum Pseudomonadota; class Alphaproteobacteria; order Hyphomicrobiales; family Nitrobacteraceae; genus Bradyrhizobium; species Bradyrhizobium sp. CCBAU 53338. Next base: position 3,105,797 of record NZ_CP030048.1, on the reverse strand, counting down.
GCGGCGCAGATCGAGACCGGCAGCGCGATGCGGCGGGCGACCGCGCATTGCACTTCGTCATTGCCGGTCGCGACGATGTCGACGAGATCGGCGTCGATCAGCAGCGGCGAGTGTTCGAGCACGGGCAGCGCCACGGTCGGCTGATCCGCCGACAGCGCCCGCACGATCGACGCCGGCGCATCCGCGCTGCGCGCAAAAGCCTCGGCCATCGCCTGCCGCACCAGCGGCGACGGATCGTCGAGCAGCATCAGCAGCGCGCCTTCGGCGGCGACGCGGTCGTCATGGGAAAGGTCCGAGATCAGCCAGGCTCGGGCCAATGCCCGCGTCGCCTCGGCCCGCTCACCGGCGGGCGCGGTCCTGATCCAATTGATGAACTGCCGAACAATCATGGTGCTTCCGGCTTACGCAACGAAGAACGTGGCGGTGACGGCGTGTCACCTGCAACACAAAATAAACCACGACGCTTAACAAAGCGTTCACCATAACCGGCTGGTTTTGTTGATGATTTGTTAAGAGCTGAAAATCGCCCAGCGGACTCGGCGGCGCGGCTAGCTCGAGAACGTGCCGCTGCGGTCGCTGAAGAGATCGAGCGGCTGCGGCGGCCGCACGTCGGGCGTCGCCGACGCAACCGACGTGAGCGAAGCGTTATTGCCCCACAATTTCTGTACCGTCGTCGAGACCGGCTGCGTCGCATCGCCGGGCTGATAGATCGAACGAAACGCAGGTGCAGTCGGCGCGCTGTCGGCAACGGCCGTTGACGGGGTTGCACTCACCGGCGTCACTGAACGCGAGTCCGGGAAGGTCTGGAGATAGGCCGCGCCATTGACCATTGGCGCGGCGGGCTGCACGCCGTTGGCGGCGGCAACCTGCGTGGTCGACGGGGTGTCGCCATACATCGCCATCGCGCTGCGCGTCGATTTTGCATTCGAGGCGCTGGCGTAGCGCGCATTCAGTACTGAATAGACTTCGGAGACGCTGCGCGCACGCCCGTCCTTGGCGTAGAAGATCGAACGGTTCGCGGAGGCGGCATTGGGAAACAGCCGAGCGCCAACAGCTTGCGGATTGTCCTCGGCATTGGCTATCAGTTTCGCCGCACCGCCGACGCCCATGAAATGCGCCATGTAGAGCTCGCTGTCGGATGGCCGGCGGCCAATCAGACCGGTGAGCTTGAAGCTGTTCGACTGCGTCAGCGCAGCCGCCATGCTGGATGCGGCTTCGGGATCGTCACGCAGCTTCATGATCGAGCGCTTCATGAAGGGATCGTCGACGGTGTAGGTGCCTGACGACGTCCTGGTGATGGCGTCGGCATAGTTGCCATAGCCGAGCTGGGTGCCCGCCTCCTTCACCGTGCCGAGCCAGGTCTGGTCGATGAACTGGTAGAGCCCGTGGGCGGACGAGGTGGTGGCGCCAGCCGACGGATCGAAATCCGATTCCATCTTGGCGGTCGTCAGCATGTATTCGAAGCTGACGCCGGTCTGGTTCGACGCCTGCCTGATCGCGCCCGCGACGCGCCGCGCACCTTCAGTTGCGGTCGTCTGCGATGCACTGGAATTGTCGACCGACATGATGGCGTGACCGGCCCGCGCGGCGTGTGAGCGGCGCCGGCAATTCGGGCGCCTGATCGTCCCACCGTGGGACAATTATGGTTAACGCGGGGTTAATTTGCGGGCTACTGTCATTCCGGGGCATCGCACAGCGATGAACCCGGAATGACGGGTGGGCTATTTCCTGTAGACCGCGTCCGGGTCGAACAGCCTGTCGGCATCGACAAACACCAGCTTCGCACCGCCGCCCTCGGCCTCGACCTTGCGGTAGAAGCAGGATCGGCGGCCGGTGTGGCAGGCAGCACCAGTCTGCTCGACGCGAAGCCAGACCGCATCCTGGTCGCAGTCGGTGCGAATCTCGACCACGCGTTGGGTCTGACCTGAGGTCTCACCTTTTCGCCACAAGGCATTGCGCGAGCGGCTGAAGTACCAGGCTTCGCCGGTCGCAATGGTCCTGCGCAGCGCCTCGTCGTTCATGTGCGCGACCATGAGCACGTCGCCGGTCGCGACGTCGGTCGCGACGACCGTCACGAGGCCAGCGGCATCGAACTTGGGGAGGAAGGCCAGGCCTTCCTCGATCTCGTGGGAGTGAGCGGACACGGCCGTCCTCGCTTCAGATACCCGCGAGGTCAGCGCGTGACGCCTCGCACCATGGACAGGAAACGGGCCTGCTCCGCCGGATTGTCGCGGAACATGCCCGTGTAGCGGCTGGTGAAGGTGGAAGCGCCATGCTTGGCGACGCCACGCACCGACATACAGGTATGCTCGGCCTCGATCAGGACGGCAACGCCGCGTGGCTTCAGGATCTCGTCGATCGCGGCTGCGATCTGCGCCGTCAAATGCTCCTGGGTCTGGAGCCGTCGGGCGAAGATATCGGTCAGGCGCGCGAGCTTCGACAGGCCGACGACGCGTTCCACCGGCGTGTAGGCGATGTGCGCCTTGCCGTAGAACGGCATCATGTGATGCTCGCACTGCGAGGTGAACTCGATGTCACGGACCAGCACGAAGTCGTCATAGCCGGCGGTCTCGCCGAACGTGCGGTCGAGCACCTCGGCCGGGCATTGGTGATAGCCCTGATAGAGCTCGTCGAAGGCCTCGACGACGCGGCGCGGCGTGTCGAGCAGGCCCTCGCGCTGGGTGTTCTCCCCGATATAGGCGAGAAGTGTTTTCACCGCGGCTTCCGCCTCGGCGCGCGCCGGGCGCGGCTGGTCGGCGCGGACGGCGGCCGCGAGGAATTCGGCAGGATCGAGCTCCGCCGGGCGGCTCTCAACCTGCTTGTCAGTGGGCTTGCTGGGGCGAATGGATTTGATGGCAGCGTCCATGTCTACTCCGTTCGACGGCCTTGCGGCCGGAGTGTCACCGGCAGACGGGGCGGACGAGCCGCCGGACGCCTGAAGAGAACAGTATTTGGCGAAAGAGGTCACTTGGCAACAACGCCGGCTGCGCAGATCTGGATCACTGCCAACGCACCGCCGGGCTGTTTTTCCGCCAGTTCCGACCCTATATAGGACCGTGGACGGCACCCGCCAAGGCCGATCCGGAAGGTAAGTGTTGGACTCCATCACATGCTGAACGACATCTATAACAAGCGGATCATCGAGTTGGCCGGGAATATTCCGCGCCTCGGGCGGTTGCCGGATCCCGACGCAAGCGCCACCGCCCACTCCAAATTGTGCGGCTCGACCGTGAAGATCGACCTCAAGATGGAGGGCGATACCGTCACCGACTTCGCACATGACGTGAAGGCCTGCGCTTTGGGACAGGCCTCTTCATCCATCATGGCAAGTCACGTGGTCGGCTCGACTGCTAGCGAACTCCGTGAGTTACGCGACACCGTTCGCAAGATGCTCAAGGAGAATGGCGCACCTCCTGAAGGCAAATGGGAAGAGATCAAATTCCTCGAGCCGGTCCGCGAGTACAAGGCGCGCCACGCCTCGACGCTCCTGACCTTCGATGCCGTGGTCGACGCAATCGGCCAGATCGAGGCCAAGGCGAAGCAGCCGGCCACCGCGTAAGGGCCAAGTCGAGACCGAAGCTCTTACTTCTGCGGCGCAGCCCCCGGCGCTGCCACGCTCCCGGTCGGGACCACGGCTTCCGCCGTCTTGGTCGACCTGGCAGGCTGCGGCTCCGCCTCCTCGCCGAACCTGGCCTGCGTCTTCGGTGCGAGCTCCGCCACCGCTGGCGCCGTGATATCGACGTGTGGCAGCACGTCGGCAACCAGGTCTGTCGTCACAAGATTGGTCAATTTCAGCTCGCCCGCATCGAGCTCGTGCAGATCTTCCCAGGGCGGCACGCTGAGCGCCAGCGACAGCAGGTCCCCCGCCCCGCCCATGTCGAAGGTGTATTTGGCGAGCCGGCCGATGTCGCGTTCCACGATCATCAGATCCTGCGCGTTGTAGCTCGCGGCCTTGGCGTCGTCGGCGCGGTCACCCATCCAGATCTGATGGACGCGGACATGGGCCGCTTCCGGGACGTAGCGCTTCTTGCCGGCCAGCAGCAGGAACACACACATGGATTCACAATAGGCCTCCGAAGCGACCGCCGGACGGGCGCCTTGGCCGCCGCCGTTCTGCTGCGTGATGCCGACGGTGGTCAGGAGGCCGAGACTACGGAAGCGTCGACCGAGCGTGATCGCATCGTTGACGGAACCGCCGCTGGAGTCGAGCACGACGGTAGCGCCACCCAGCTGACGTCCGCGGGCAAAGTCGTCAAAATCCTTCGGAGTATCAGCGGTGATGATGCCGACCGCGCTGACCCAGCCGCGGCAGTTCGGTGCGCAGGCGACCCAGCCAAACTTCATCGGCAGCTTACGCTCTTCAAGCGAGGTGCCGGCCCTGGCCGGCGAGCCAACAGTCGCGACGGCGCCAGCCAACACGAGACCACAAGCGGCGGTTCCCACCAGCAACCAACCGCGAAGGTTGAGCGACTTCAGAACTCTCAAACTGGTTCCTTCCCCAAGCCCCAAAAGCAATCAGGCAAGCCCCGTTTCGACGTTCCCATGAGTCTACACAAGGACGTCACAAAAATGGTATCCGGGGGAATACAGATCGTCCATAGGTACTTGCTGCACTGCTCCCTCAAAGCAGGCAAAATATGGCTCGCGTACAACAGCGCACTGTTCCCTGCGCTGGAACCGCGCATCGGCGCGTACAGGATGTCGGCACAGCGCACATGAAGCACACAACCTGCGAGCACTGTTCCGCTCCCGTTGCCGAAGCGCTGCGGCTGCCCCGCAGATTCGGTCGCGCGCTGATCTGGCTCTATCGCCATACGCTGTCGCCATTGGTGGGTTACAACTGCCGCCATCTGCCCACCTGCTCCGTGTATGGCGACGAAGCGATCGAGCGGTTTGGCCTCTGGGCAGGGGGCTGGATGACGCTCGCGCGTCTGCTGCGCTGCAATCCCTTTGGCACCTCGGGCATCGACAACGTGCCTCTCACCGTGCCCAAAGGTGCGCGCTGGTATCTGCCATGGCGTTACGCGCGCTGGCGCGGCGTCAATGCGTCCTAGGAACGCTGCGGTGCTTTGAGCTTCGCTCCATTGAGCGGAACCGGAACTCTGTCCTCGCGTTGTCATGACGCTCCCACGGGAGGAAACAACAATGCGCTGGAAAATCAGCCCTCATTTTCACATCAGGCCTGGTTCACATCTTGGCTTCAATCCCCGGGATCACGATCCCCGAACCATCGACATGCTCGCGATCATAGCGCTGCTCGTTCTCGTCGTCGGCTCCGGTTGGTATCTGGCGGCAAGTCTCTCAACACCGCCGAGCACGACGGCGTTCATCGTGCCGAGTCAAAGCGTGCACTGGTAGCTAGCGGAACCAGAAGAAGCGGCCGGGTGGCGGCGGGATCGGCTCGGGTGGACGCGGCCGCTTCGGCCGCGGTTTCGGCGGCGGCTCCGCGGATGATGTGGTCTCGGCCGGCGCGGTTTCGCTTCCGGGGATCTTCACCGACAGCAGCAAATTCGACTCGTGCATGCGCCAGCGATAGCCGACGCCGAAATCGATCGGCTGGGCGCGCGTGAACAGTTCGGCGTAACGCTCCTGGTAGCGGCCGGGGAATTCGTTGATCGGACCAAGATAGCGGCCGAACGGGAAGAACCGCCACTGCCGCGAATTGTAGTTGGCCAGCGGAATGCCGGAATCGTCCTGGATGATGGTCGCGCTGTTGGCGAGCAGCCAGTCCCGCACCACGGTGAAGTTGCCTGCGTGCAGGAGGTACGACGCGCTCTTGATCAGGCTGTTGCCGGGCCCGAGCGTCTGGCAGAATTTCAGGAAGCCGGCGGCGCGTGCGCCCGAGTTGGAGAGATCGGTCGAGAAATAATACAGCGTGCGCGCCTCGCCGTCGGCGCCTGCGAAGGTGATGCGAACGCCACGCGTGGCATTCGGCCCCGGATTGTCGTTGCCTGTATGCATTCCCCCCTTGTCGTCGAGCGCGACCATCTCGACGTTGCGGATGGTTTTGCCCGAGCGGGCCAGGAAGACATAGAGGATCGGCAGGGTGCCGTTGACCTGGTTGGAGTGCAGGTCGACCTTCATCTGCTTGGTGATGAAGAATGAGAAGCTCAGGATCGAGCCGAGCGAGCGCTCGACATTGTAGAGCGCGGCGTTGACCGAGCCACGCTGCAATCTGGTCGGATCAGGCACCGCGCCGACCGGCTCCAGCGCGCCCAGCACATAGGTGCTGGCCTTGGAATAGAAGGCGTTGGCGTAGAGGAAGTCCGGGCCACTGAAAAAATAGAACATGGTCGGCCGCGGCGCGGCGAGATTCACCTCGGACCAGTCGCGGATCTTGGACAATTGCCGTTGCTCGAGCTGGGCAAAGGCGCCGTCGAAGAATCTGGCGTGACGCTGCCAGGACGGGTCCTTGGTGAGCGCTAGCAGCGGTGAGTCCGCTGACGGCTGCATGCCCGCGAGGAAGCGCGCCGTGTCGTCGAAGGTAACCTCGGCCGCACGCACGGACGAGATGGCCGCAGCCATAAGGGCAAGAGCAACGGCCGCAAGTCTCATGGCTCGAAACATGTCTATTCGCGATCATGTAACGTAGAAGCGGCGACCGGCCGCCTGCGGAAAACAGCATAAATCAACAGGCCCGCAAGCATGACGAACATCCCCGACAGCGACTGCACCGGCCGCTCGGTCAAGAGGTAGTACATCATGGATGCGGTCACGAGCAGGAAAACGAGCGGCGTGAAAGGGTATCCCCAGGCGCGATAGGGCCTCGGCAAATCGGGATCGGTGATGCGCAGCTTGATGACGCCGGCGACCGTGAAGAACGAACAGAACAACAGCGCGAACTGGATGAAGTCGAGCACCGCCTCGAAGCTGCGCGTGAACAGCAGCAGGTTGGCGACCGCGAGCTGGAACAGGATGGCGTAGGCCGGCGCGCCGCGCACCGATCGCTTCGAGAACACGCGCAGCGCCGGGATGTCTTCCCCCATCGTCATCATCACGCGCGGGCCGATCCACATCATTGCACTGATCGAGGAAATCAGGCCGACGCAGATCATGGCGCCGACGATCCGGCCGCCGAGCGACCCGAAAATGGCACTGCCGGCCACGCTCGCGACGTCGAGCTGGCCGGCCAGGGCGTCGATCGGCGTCGCGTAGAGGAACACCGCGTTGAGCGCGACATACAGCACCAGCACGATCAGCGTGCCCGCAAGCAGCGCGCGAGGCAGACTCTGCTGCGGCGTGTTCATCTCGCCGATGATGTAGGTCGCAGCATTCCAGCCCGAGAACGAGTACATCACGAAGACGAGCCCGATCGCGAAAGGCGCGCTCACGATATGGGCGAGATCGCCCGCCTGCGGCGCAAAGGAGATCGGCTGCGGCGTGCCGATGATGAAGCCCGCAACGAGGAAAGCGACGATCAGCACGACCTTGAGGATGGTCGAGATCAACTGGAAGGTCGAGGAGTGCCTGACGCCGGTCAGTTGCACGATCGACACCAGCCACACCACGCCGATGGCGAGCGGGATCGGCGGCACTTCGGGCACGACGGACTTGGCATATTCGCCGAAAGCCATGGCCGCGAGCGCCACGGGTGCAGCGAAACCCACCGTCGCCGAGACCCAGCCGGCGAGAAAACCGAACGCCGGATGATAGGTGCGGCCGAGGAAATTGTACTCGCCGCTCGAGCGCGGAAACATTGCGCCCAGTTCGCTATAGGAGAACACGCCGCACAGCGCGACAATGCCGCCGACCGTCCATAGCGCCAGGATCGAGAAGCCCGAGGGAAGATCCTTGACCTGGAAGCCGAGGCTGGTGAAGACGCCCACCCCGATCATGTCGGCCACGACGATCGCGGTTGCGACCAGAACGGAAACTCCGGAGCCTCCGGTCAACCGCCCGGTCCAGGGCGCAGTTCCCGCATCTGATGCCGTCATCTGGGTCCCTGAGCCTCAGGCGTGGCGCCTCGTGGGAGGCATCGTGCAGATTGGTCCAGTCAATTCAAGCAGGGTTAACAAGGGTTAAATGAGGCAAGCAAAATAGGTAACGAGCCACCTTTTATGCCCGTTTTTGGCAATAACCCCCGTAGTCGGCCGCGGAAATGCGCGCGTCTCTCCCACAATCGCGACACGATTGCGTGGTCTTTTTTGATCGTTCCGGATGTGGGGAAGTTTGTCCGGACGCTTAACGTCGCCTAAACGCCAGTCGGCTCAATTGTCTTAAGATTGCCGATGGTTCGTGACTTGGGGTCATGGGTGGATGGTCGGGGCCGTTCCGAAATTGGAAGCAGACATGCGTGCTGACCGGACCAAGGCGTCCGGCGCGCGTGGTCGTGCGCTTCGGATCGCCCTTGTCTCAGGCTTGGTGCCCCTCTCGCTCACGCTGGTTCAATGCGGCCAGTCACCCAATCCGACGGCGCTCGCCGCGGGCTCGCAGGCCAATGTCCAGGTCATTGGCAAGACCAATCCCCAAGTCGCCAGCCGGCAAGTCACAAGCGGCGACACGTTCGACGATCGCTTCCCCGCCCCGCAATTCAAGGAACGCTTTCCCTCGGCGAGCGAGAGTTTCCTGCAGCGGCAGATGTCGGACTTCTCGCCCAAGCGCGCCGTGCAGCAACCACCCAAGCCCGAGCAGGCACCCTACAAGGTCGCGTCGCTCGCGCCGCAGGTCCCCTACCAGCGTCCGCAGCGCGAAGACCTAACGACCCTCGTCAGCATGAAGTCCTCGGCCTTCCCCTATTTCGGCAACAATCCCGCCTCCGACGCGCCCTTCCTCAACATCTCCAAGGGCGAGCGCCGCGGCCACCGCAGCTATTCGGGACGTGTATTCTGGCAGGACGAAACCTACAACGACAGTCGCGTGCTGGTGCACGTCCCCGAGCACTTCGACGTGCGCAAGCCTGGCGTGATCGTGGTGTTCTTCCACGGCAATGGCGCGACGCTGGAGCGCGACGTGCGCGACCGCCAACTGGTGCCCAAGCAGATCACCGATTCCGGCGCCAATGCCGTGCTGCTCGCGCCGCAGATGGCGGTCGATGCCGCAGACTCCAGCGCCGGAAAATTCTGGCAGCCCGGCGGCCTCAAGCGCTTCATGGAGGAATCGGCGAGCCACCTTGCCCGTCTCACCGGCGACCCCAACAGCGCGCGGGCCTTCGCCAACATGCCGATCGTGATCGTCGGGTATAGCGGCGGCTTCCTGCCGACGGCCTGGAGCCTCGAGGTCGGCGGCATCAGCGATCGCGTCCGCGGCGTCGTGCTGCTCGATGCGGTTTATGGCGAGATGGACAAGTTCGCGTCCTGGATCGAGAGCCACCGCTCCGGCTTCTTCGTCAGTTCCTACACGCACTACACTGCACGGCGCGACCACGAATTGATGAGCATGCTCAGGCAAAAGGGCATCAGCGTCTCCGAAGACATGGATGGACCCTTGCGTCCCGGAAGCGTGGTGTTCGTGGAAACCGGCGACGGCATCACCCATCGCGACTACGTCAACCGCGCGTGGACGCAGTACCCGCTCAAGGACGTTCTTGTGAAGATGTCGGCCACGCCGGCGCTGGCGCTGACGCGCGTCGCAGCCACCAGCCCTTCGGCATCGAGCCGCTGATCCCGATATTGCGCACGCCGGCATTTCGGCGTGTTGCCTGCAATTCTCTCAGGCCATGATCAAAATGTGATGTTGATGGCCGACAACCCCCGGCAGCCACCGGATTGCTTCTGCTGGCCACGACCATAATTTGCCGGCCAAGTTGAATTTGGATTTCCACGGGGACAGGCAGTGCGTCAGGGACTCTACAAGGTCGACTTCCACACCGTTCACGGGACCGGCTGCGGCGTCGTCTACGTGACTGACGGCAAGATGCGCGGCGGCAATTCGGCCTTCGCCTTCATCGGCACCTATACCGGCCAAGGCGACAGCATCAAGGTCAAGATCTCGACCGAGCGCTACAACGACGACCCGTCGTTCAAGGCTCTGTTCGGCATCGACCGGATCACGCTGACGCTCGCCGGTCGCGAGGACGGCGACACGGCGGAGTTCGAAGGCACCGCGCTGCAAGTGCCGGGCGTTGCCTTCAGGGCCGTATTGAGCCGGCTCAGCGATTAGGCCGCCGGCCCCAAGCTTCAACTTTTGGGTAGCTTCGGAATGCTCTCGGCGAAACCGTTGAAGCAGGCCAAGCGCTCATCCTCTTCCTTGAAGAAACGGCAATCGGCGTAGCCCTTGGCCTTCGCCGGCTTCGGCTTCGGCGTCGGCGCGACAATCGCGTCGTAGCAGTTGAGCCGGTCCTTGGTGCCGTCGTCGAGGTCAAGGCACGCCTGGAGCCGTACCGCGACCGACTGGGGCTTGCCCTTGGGCGCCGCGGCCGGCTTGGCAGCCGCTTCTTTGGTGCCGGCCTTGGTCCCCTTGGGCTTCACCTGCACCAGCGGCTTGTCCCCCACCATCGGTGGCTTATCGGTTTGCGCAAATGCGGAGGCTGAATAGAGCACCGCGGCTACCGCCAGAATCATCCTCATTTCAGTCAAACCTCTTTGGTCCCCATGACCGGCCTTCTAGCGCTCTCCCGCGCCGTTTGCCAAGCGCCTTGCGCACAGGAGAGACGGCTTTCAACCCGGGACGGCGGCCGCCGGCCGGGGCCGGCTCGCAACCACCAGGACCAGCGCCAGAACGACGAAACCGACCGCCACGAAGCCTGTGCTGTGGAGCAGATCGCGGGCAAACAGCAGCCCTCCGACGGCAGAACCGATGGCCTGGCCGATATAAAGGACTGACGTATTGAGCGCGACGGTTGCGGGCGCAAGCGGCGGTGCGGCCGCGACCAGCCGCACCTGCTGCATCGAATTGGTCGAGGCAAATCCCAGTCCCCAGATCGCAACCCCGACCGCCATCAGCACAAGCGTGCCTGCGCTCAGCGCCCAGCCGGCAATGCCCGCCAGTAACAGGCTCGTGAAGAGCAGCGAGGTCCGGTATGGCCCCCAAGTGTCGACGATACGGCTCGCGACCACAACGCCGAGAAAACCGCACACGCCGTAGATGCCGAACACCAGTCCGATCGCGTCCGGGCTTGCGTCGATCAGCTTCTTGAGCAGCGGACCCATGAAGGTGAATACCGCGAACTGGCCGGACATCTGTAGCATCGTGATCGCGAGCAACAGCAGGATCGCCTTGCTGCGGCCGACCTCGCGCCACGTCTTCAGGTCGACCGGCGTGCCCTTCAGGCCGGCCGGCAGGCACACCAGCAACAACAGGAAGCTGACGCAACCGAGCGCGCCGATCTCGCCATAGGCGGCGCGCCAGCCATAGCGGCTGGCGATGAAGGTGATCAGCGGAAGGCCGACGGCGGCAGCGAGCGACCAGCCAAGGAAGATATAGGCAATCGTGCTGCCGCGCCGCTCCGCCGGCACGATCAGCGCCGCGGTGCCCGCGGCCTGCGGCGTGTACAGCGCGCCGACAGCGAGCATCACGAGGCGGATGACGAGGAGGCTTGCGTAATCGGGCGCGAAGGCAGAAGCGAGATTGCCGAGGGCGAGCACGGCAAGCGTGGCGGTCAGCAGGAGCCGCCGTTCGATGCGGCTCGTCAACCACGCCGTCACCGGCGAGCCGATGCACAGCGTGATCGCGCCGAAGGTGATGAGCAGCCCGGCGGTGCGCACGCTGATGCCGAGCCCCTCCGACAATTCAGGCAGCATCCCCGCCGGCGCCAGCACCGAGCAGCCGGTGACGAGATTGCCAAGCATCAGGGCTGTGGGCGTGAGGCGGTCGGCGCGCGAATTTTCCATGCAAATGCATGTAGAGCAGCCCCGCGACCAGTTAAAGGGTGCAGCGCCAAATAGTTGGAGCGTCGCCTCCGCTTTTGCGCGCCAGTTTCTTGGAAATGCCGGATTGCGCAGGCCGAATCGCCTGATATATCGCTCGTTCCCGCTTACCTGCGCTCGTTCGCAGGAGTGAGCCTCAGGAGAAAAGCAATGTCCGAACAGCCCAAATCCGAATCCGGCTTCCAATATTCCCTCAGCAACCTGAAGCCCGTGACCCCTGCAGCCAAAGTCACCCTCACCTTCCCCGACGGCGCCCAGCGCCAATATGACAAGAGCATCACCGGCCTCGACATCGCCAAGGGCATCTCGCCCTCGCTGGCCAAGCGCACGGTCGCGATGGCGCTCGACGGCGAGCTCGCCGATCTCAACGATCCAATCGAGGCCGACGCGAAGATCGAGCTCGTCAACCGCGACGATCCGCGCGCGCTCGAATTGATCCGCCACGACTGCGCCCACGTGCTGGCGGAAGCCGTGCAATCGCTGTGGCCGGGCACGCAGGTGACCATCGGCCCGGTGATCGAGAACGGCTTCTATTACGATTTCTTCCGCAACGAGCCGTTCACGCCGGACGATTTTGCCGCGATCGAAAAGAAGATGCGCGAGATCATCGCGCGCGACAAACCCTTCACGAAAGAGGTTTGGGATCGCGAAAAGACCAAGCAGGTGTTCCGCGACAAGGGCGAGGCCTTCAAGGTCGAGCTGGTCGATGCCATTCCCGGCAACGAGCCGATCAAGATCTACTACCAGGGCGACTGGTTCGATCTCTGCCGCGGCCCGCACATGACCTCGACCGGCAAGGTCGGAGGCGCCTTCAAGCTGATGAAGGTGGCCGGTGCCTATTGGCGCGGCGACAGCAACAACCCGATGCTGACGCGCATCTACGGCACGGCCTTCGCCAAGCAGGAGGACCTCGACGCTTACCTCAGGCAGATCGAGGAAGCCGAGAAGCGCGACCATCGCAAGCTCGGACGCGAGCTCGACCTCTTCCACTTCCAGGAGGAAGGTCCTGGTGTCGTGTTCTGGCACCCCAAGGGCTGGACCATCTTCCAGCAGCTGATCGCCTATATGCGCCGCCGCCTGACCGGCGATTACAGCGAGGTCAACGCACCGCAGATCCTCGACAAGGTGCTGTGGGAGACCTCCGGCCATTGGGGCTGGTACCGCGAAAACATGTTCGCGGCGCAGTCCGCCGGCGACGAGGCCGAGGACAAGCGCTGGTTTGCGCTGAAGCCGATGAACTGCCCCGGTCACGTCCAGATCTTCAAGCACGGCCTGAAGAGCTACCGCGACCTGCCCTTGCGCCTCGCCGAGTTCGGCGTGGTACATCGCTACGAGCCGTCGGGCGCCATGCACGGCCTGATGCGCGTGCGCGGCTTCACCCAGGACGACGCACACATCTTCTGCACCGAGGACCAGCTCGCCGAGGAGTGCCTGAAGATCAACGATCTCATCCTGTCGACCTATGCGGATTTCGGCTTCACCGGCGATCTCACGGTGAAACTCTCCACGCGGCCGGAAAAACGCGTCGGCACGGACGCGATGTGGGATCACGCCGAACGCGTGATGGCGACTGTGCTGCGCGAGATCCAGTCGCAGAACAACCATATCAAGACCGAGATCAATCCGGGCGAAGGCGCCTTCTACGGGCCGAAGTTCGAATATGTGCTGCGCGACGCCATCGGCCGCGACTGGCAGTGCGGCACCACGCAGGTCGACTTCAACCTGCCGGAGCGGTTCGGCGCGTTCTACATCGACCATGACGGCGGCAAGAAACCGCCTGTCATGGTTCACCGCGCGATCTGCGGCTCGATGGAGCGCTACATCGGCATCCTGATCGAGCACTATGCCGGCAACTTCCCGCTCTGGCTCTCGCCGGTACAGGCGGTGGTCACGACCATCACCTCGGAGGGCGACGAATACGCCAAGGTGGTGCTGGAGCAGGCCCGGCGCGCCGGACTTCGCGTCGAGATTGATCTGCGCAACGAAAAGATCAACTACAAGGTCCGCGAACACTCGCTGGCCAAGATCCCGGCGCTGCTCGTGGTCGGCAAGAAAGAGGCCGAGACGCACTCGGTCTCGGTCCGCCGGCTCGGCAGCGACGGCCAGAAGGTCATGACGACGGAGGAGGCAATCGCCGCCCTCGTCGACGAAGCGACCCCGCCGGATGTCCGGCGGGCGCGCGGCGCGGTCTGATCCCTGAAATCGATCTAAACTTGCTTTCGGTTGCGGGCGTGCATGCCTATCTCGGCATGGCACGCCCGCTGACCAGCCGAAGAGGCCATCGCAATGCCTGACGCCATCGAACTCCTCAAGACCCGCCGCTCGGTCAAGCCGCGCGAGATGACCGGCCCCGGCCCCTCGCCCGCCGAGCTCGAAACCATTCTCACCATCGGCGCGCGCGTACCTGATCACGGCAAGCTCGCGCCGTGGCGCTTCATCGTTTTCGAGGGCGATGCACGCCAGCGCGCCGGCGAGGTCATCGCCAGGGTCTTTGCCCGCAAGAATCCCGGCGCGCCCGCCGCTGACATCGAGACCGAGCGCAAGCGTCTCACCGATGCGCCACTGGTGATCGGCATCGTCAGCTTCACCAAGCCGCATCCGAAGGTGCCGGCGTGGGAACAGGAGATGTCGGCGGGCGCCAGCGCCATGAACATCGTCACGGCCGCAACCGCGCTGGGCTACGGCGCCTGCTGGCTGAGCGGCTGGTTCTCCTTCGATCGCGACGTGCTGGACGGTCTTGGCCTCAAGGCGGACGAAAAGCTCGCCGGCCTCGTCCACATCGGCAAGCCGACCAAGGCGAGCGAGGATCGTCCGCGACCGGTCCTTTCCGAAATCGTGACGCGTTTTTAATCGAAGTCCTGTTGACGCCTCCGACGTCTTGCGGCTCTGTTCCCGGCGAGGGAGGAAGCCCTGATGAAGCGTCGTGAATTTCTGGTCGGGGCGGCGATGATGGCCGGCACGATGGCGCGGAGCCGCGCCACCGACGTCCCTGCTCCCGCACCCGACAAGCTGCGACGCATCACCGCGTTCTTCGAAAACGAGGTGACCACCGGCCGTTTGTCGGGTGCGATCGTGCTGATCCATCAGCACGGCAAGCCGGTTTATTTCAAGCTGTTCGGCGTCCGCGACGTCAGGACGCGGCTGTCGATGACGCCGGACACGATCTTCGCGATCCATTCCATGAGCAAACCGATCACCAGCCTGGCGGCAATGATGCTGATCGACGAGGGCAAGCTTGCGCTCACTGATCCCGTCTCGAAATACATTCCCCTCTTCGCCGGCACCAAGGTCGGAATGGAGGTCACCAGGCCCGACGGCTCGATGGCGCTCGAGATGGTGCCGCCGATCCATCCGGTGACGATCAGGGATTTGATGCGGCACACCTCGGGCATCACCTACGATTATATCGGCGGCAGATGGGTCGAGCTTGCCTACAAGGCCGCCAATATCTTCGAGGGCCCCTTCAACAACCGGGAATTCGCCGACCGCATCGCCAGGCTGCCGCTTGCGCGGCAGCCTGGGACGCTGTGGCGCTACGGTCATTCCACCGACGTGCTCGGCAGCGTCATCGAAATCATCACCGGGCAGTCGCTGTACGATGCCCTGAAGCAGCGCATCTTCGACCCGCTCGGCATGACCAGCACCAAATTCGCGCTGTCGACACCGGACGAATTCGAGCGGATGGCGCGGCCGCTGCCGAGCGACCAGATCCTGCTCGATGGCGAGCGTGAACGCCTCGACCATCCGGAATGGCAATCCGGCGGCGGCGGCCTGCTCTCGACCATCACCGACTATCAGCGCTTCGCGCAGATGCTGCTCAACGGCGGCGAGTTCGACGGCAAGCGCTATCTCAGCCCGGCCGCCTTCAAAGCCATGACGACCGACCAGATCGGACCTGACTCCGGCGTCGAGCGCGACTATTTCTATTTCCCCGGCGATGGTTTCGGTTATGGCTATGGCCTCGCGGTGCGCACCGATCCCGGCAATGCAAAGCCGCCGCCGGCCGGCTCGATCGGCGAATTGAAATGGGACTCGGGCAGCGGCACCTATTTCGGGGTCGATCCCAAGCTCGACATGGTCTACGTCCTGATGGAGCAGACCCAGAACGAACGCGGCCGCATCACGCCCGCCTTCAAGGAACTGGTCTACGGCTGCTTTCCGCCCGAGCTAAGCCGCCCGTGAGGTGCGCTGGCCGAAATCGGCGAGCAACTTTGCGATTTCGGCGGCGGGCCGCGCTGCGCTGAACAGAAATCCCTGTACCTCGTTGCAGCCTTCCGCCCGCAGCCAGTCGAGCTGGTCCTCGGTCTCGACGCCCTCCGCGGTCGTGGTGATGTTGAGGCTACGGCCGAGCCCGGAAATCGCGCGCACGATCGCGCCGCAATCGGGCCGCTGCGCCAGATCCTTCACGAAGGAGCGATCGATCTTGATCTTGTCGAACGGAAAGCTGCGCAGATAGCTGAGACTGGAATAGCCGGTGCCGAAGTCATCCATGGAGATGCCGACACCGAGCTCGCGCAATTGATGCAGGATCGCGAGGTTGGCATCGGTCTCGGCGAGGAAGATCGACTCGGTGATCTCGAGCTCGAGCCGCTTCGGCGACAGGCCGGATTGCGCCAGCGCCGAGATCACGACCTGAACCAGATTGCGGCTGCGGAATTGCGCCGGCGACAGATTGACCGCGACCTTGACGTCAACGGGCCACTTCACCGCTTCGGCACAGGCTTCGCGCAGCACCCATTCGCCGAGCTGGGTGATCAGGCCGATGTCCTCGGCGACAGGAATGAACTCCGCCGGCGAGATCATGCCCTTGTCGGGATGACGCCAGCGCAACAGCGATTCGAAGCCGGAGATGCGATCGGATGCGATCGACACCAGCGGCTGGTAATGCAGCTCGAACTCGCCATTGGCAAAGGCGCGGCGCAGATCGAGCTCCATGTCGCGGCGCTTCTGCGCCTGGAGGTCCATCTCGCGCTCGAAGAAATGATGCACGCCGCCGCCGTCGGACTTCGCCCGATATAGCGCCATGTCGGCATTGCGCATCAGCTCCTCCGACGTCACGCCGTCGCCCGGCGACAGCGCGATGCCGATGCTGGCGCCGATCACCATCTCCTGGCCGTCGATGTCATAGGGCGCCTTCAGCATGTCGATCAGCACCGTCGCGCAGGCGCTGGCCTCGTTCGGCGAAACGTCCGCCGCCAGGATCACGGCGAACTCGTCGCCGCCGAGCCTTGCCGCGAGATTGGCGCCGCGGACCGCGGTGGTCAGGCGTTCGGCAACCTCCTTGAGCAGGCGGTCTCCCACGGGATGCCCGAAGGAATCGTTGATGTTCTTGAACAGGTCGAGGTCGATATAGAGCACGCCGACACGCTTGCCGCCGGCCTGGTCCAGCGCCTGCTTCAAGCGTTCCTGGAAGTATTTGCGGTTGGGCAGATCGGTGAGCCCGTCATGATGGGCCATGTGGGCGATCCGCGCCTCGGCCTTGCGCCGCTCGGTGATGTCGACCACCGCAACCAGATAGCCGTCGCGGTCGTCGAAGGTGACGCGGCGGCCGAAGGTGAGCACCTCGATCTCGCTGCCGTCGGCGCGCAAGTGCCGCCAGTTGCGCGAGGAGTGGTAGGTTTCGCCGATGCGATCGAGCGCTTCGGCGTGGCTGTCCCATTCGTCCTCGGGCCAGATCTCGTGCAGCTTCATGCGCAGGAACGCCGCGCGGCTGTAGCCGTAATGCTGGACCGCGGCGTCGTTGACGCCCAAGAACTCCTTTGTCTCGGCGTCGAACACCCACATCGGCATCGGGTTGTTGTCGAACAGCAGGCGAAACGAGGCGTCGCGCCGCTTCAGCGCCGTGACATCGGAGATCGCCAGCGAGATGACGTCGGCAAATGCGGTGGCGCTGAGCCGGAGGTAGCGGCCACCGTGCTCGATCTCGAGCTGCTCGCCGCGGCCGCCGGAGACGGCCTTGAGCAGGAGCTCCATGACGTCGGGCGCAGCCAGCAGCGTGGTGCCCTGGCCGATCTGCCGCCACAGCAGTCCGCCGCTCGCAACATTCAGCAGCAGTTCCGCGCTCTTGTTGTGATGCACGACCTGGAAATCGAACGGCCGGCCGCTCGCATCGCGCAACGTCGCCAGTGAGACCACCGCGTCGTCGGTCGCCGAGAAGATCGCGTCCAGCAGATTGTATTGCGCGCCGCGCTCGTTGACGTAAGCGCCGACCAGCGTTGCGCCCCAGCGCGAGGCGGTCGGCAGCGCCAGCACATCGTAGGTCCTGACCATGCCGTCGCGCACGCAATGGGCGCTGGACTGATGCGGTCGCTCGTTCCTGAGCGCGTTTGCCGCGGCCTCCGACAGCGCGGTGGCGCAGTCCGGCGACAGCTCCGCGACCGGAATGTCCCAGCGCTCATCGCCGAGCCATTTCTGCACGTAGCGTCCGCTGCGCGACAGCTCGAGCGTGCCGTCGCCCTTGAGCAGCGCGATATGATCGGCCAGCCGCCCGAGGCTGCCGAGCATCACGTCCTCATAGCGCGGCAGCCGGTCACCCGGCTTCAACGCGGCGCGCCATTTGCGCTGAAGCACCGGTATGTCGTCGAACATTTCGGTGGCCGGTTTGCCCGGCATCTTCTTCGCGGCACTCATAGCAGTCCCCAACGCACTTTCCCGGCGCATCCAATGCAACCGCGCTTAATGGCGTGTAAAAAGGACGCAGCGCCGGTTCCGCTCCAGTGATTATGACAGTTTTAAGTTGGACGATGGTTAGCGCGCTTTAGAGACTATGACAGTGGCTTGAAATGCGAACTCTCTGTAACGCGCGAGCGCTGCTGCGCCCGCGTCCGGGGCACGAGACCTATTTCAATGTTCGACATGGATAATCATCCTCGCGGCTTGTCCGCTCGAGCTTTGCGTTGTCGCCTCACCCTCAAATGAAAGAGGGTGCAGGGAAGACCGGGTGCCGGCTGGCACCCGCGGTCCACTGTGCGAAGGTTGCGCTACAGGAGGCTGCACAGCGGCATACAGGTGAAGCCAAACATCCGGCCTTCCCTGCGCAGTGGTTTGACGGCTTATGTCGTGATCTCCCCGGGGAGCGATGCACTATTGCCCCCGTCGCCCTGCAGATGGCTGATGTGCGCGCCCGGTTGGACATCGCACATCACCACAGGACTTGGCGCACAGGCTCCGGGCGCCAGGACCACACGATTTTGCCGTACGCGGATCACACCGGTCGTGTGCGCGATGGTCTTGCTCACGGTTGCCCGCCCTGCAAAGCCCTTCGCGCCGATGAGACCCACGTCCACCACAGCCCGGCCCGCGTCGTGACGATCGCGATACGCCCCTCTTCCAAGGGCCGGGTTGCCGCGACACATACGCCGTTTCCGAATTTCGGTAAAGTGGAATATTTTTGGCGAAACGGATTGCCCCAAGGCTGGCGTGTTTTGCCGGTCAGGCACCGCAAGGGGTTGTGGCCGGATCACCCCGCCAGTTTCTCAATCACCAGATCCAGCAGCGCGCGCAGGCGTGCCAGCCGCTTGAGATCGCGGTGATAGCCGACATAGGTGTCGCGGCCCGGTGGCGCGGCGCCGATATCGAGCGCGACTAGGCGGCCGTCGCGGTCGCCGAGGGGACGCGGCAGCACTGCAAGGCCCCCGCCGCCGGCGCAGAGTTCGGCCTGCGCCTGGCGGTTGTTGCTGCGCGCGCCGATCTCCGCCTTCGGCAACGTGCGCTTCAGCCAGACGGCGTCGGGCATGTCGGCGAATTCGGCGTTCATGGTCACGACGCGAATGCCGCTGCCGTCACCGGCACGTGGCGGCTTGCTGCCCTTCCTGCCGTACAGCGCGTAGGGAATGTGGAGCAGCTTTCTGGAAACGACCTCGGGCTCATCAAACGGCTTGATGCGAAAAACGAGGTCGGCTTCACGCCGCGGCAGGCTGTAGAGCCGTGCGTCGGTCAGAAGCTCGACGATCACCCTGGGATGGCGCTTGCCGAAGGCCGCGATCACCGGCGACAGCATCAGCGTGCCGAACCAGTCCGAGGAGGACAGGCGCAACGTGCCGTCGAGTTGCGTCTCCGTGCCCGTCGCCTGCCGCTGGAGCGCGAGCGCCTCGTCCTCGATCCGCTCGGCATGCGCGAGCACGGCGGTGCCTTCATCGGTCAGGACAAAACCATCCGCCGTGCGCTGGAACAGCGTCTGCCCGAGCGTCTGCTCGAGCGCGCGCAGCCGCCGCCCCATCGTCGGCTGGGTCTGGCCGATCTTTCGCGCGGCAGCACCTAGCGTGCCTTCGCGCGCAATCGCGAGGAAAATGCGCAGATCGCTCCACTCCATCCGATATCCCGCCCATTCAAAAATGCACGATGATCGTACATCCTTGTTCCTTCCCATGCAAAAAATCATGGGCATATTAGGGGGCGACATTGGAGCAGGACGATCATGACCAAGC
This sequence comes from Bradyrhizobium sp. CCBAU 53338, assembly GCF_015291665.1. NCBI lineage: Bacteria > Pseudomonadati > Pseudomonadota > Alphaproteobacteria > Hyphomicrobiales > Nitrobacteraceae > Bradyrhizobium > Bradyrhizobium sp. CCBAU 53338. Next base: position 3,085,567 of record NZ_CP030048.1, on the reverse strand, counting down.
AATCGACAATGCGCGCCGGCGTGCTGGAGACCCACAACGCCCCCTTGCGCATCTCAACCATCTCCACACCCGAGATCGGCCCGCGCGAGGTGCTGGTGCGCGTGCGCGCGAGCGGCGTCAATCCGCTCGACACCAAGATCCATGCCGGCGCTGCCGCGCATGCGCGCCATCCGCTGCCGGCAATCCCCGGCATCGATCTCGCCGGCATAGTCGAGCAGACCGGGCGCGAGGTCTCGCGCTTCAGGATTGGCGACGAAGTCTACGGCATGACCGGCGGCGTCGGCGGCGTGCAGGGATCGCTGGCGGAATTCGCCGCTGTCGATGCCGACTTGCTGGCATTGAAGCCGGCCAATCTCAGCATGCGCGAGGCCGCCGCTCTGCCCCTCATCTTCATCACGGCGTGGGAAGGCCTGATCGACCGCGCCGCCTTGAAGGCCGGCCAGAAGGTGTTGATCCATGGCGGCGCGGGCGGTGTCGGCCATGTCGCGATCCAGATCGCGCGTGCCTTCGGCGCGGAGGTGTTCGCGACAGGATCGGCCTCGCAGCGCGCAACGATCGAGGGCTTTGGCGCCACCTTCATCGACCGGGAAGCCGCGGTTGAGGCTTACGTCGCCGAGCACACCGGCGGCCGCGGCTTCGACATCGTCTACGACACCGTCGGCGGCAAGGTGCTCGATGCGTCCTTCACCGCTGTGCGCCGCTTCGGCCATGTCGTGAGCGCGCTGGGCTGGGGCACGCATGCGCTGGCACCGCTGTCGTTCCGGGCCGCCAGCTATTCCGGCGTGTTCACGCTGCTACCGCTGCTGTCAGGCGAAGGCCGCGCGCATCACGGGAAGATCATGACTGAAGCCACGCGCCTTGCCGAAGCCGGCAAGCTGGTGCCGCTGCTCGATGCCAGGCACTTCAGGATGGAGAGCGTTGACGACGCCTACGCGCTGATCCGGGATCACGCTGCCAGGGGCAAGCTGGTCGTCGAGATCTGACGGCGCAGAAACGCCGCTAATCCTCGCTGGACGCCGCCGAGCGGTTGCGCAAGTAAGCCTGCGACAACAGGAAGAACAGTGCGCGCTCGCCATGATATTTGGCCGAAGGACGCGTGCGCTCGAAACCGTCGGCAAAGATCTTGCCGGACTGGTCGCAGACCTGCCATCGCCAACCAAGCCGTTTGCGTCTGGTGAGGATCACTTCGAACATGCCGACGCGCTTGGTCCCTGCTCCTTGCCGGTCACGCAAGCCCACCAAGGCTGCGCCGGCCTCCTCCATTGGACGGATGCCCGAGATATAGCGCAGCCCGAGAGAAAGCGAATGAAATGATTATCGGAAATACGTAACTCGCGCCTGAAACGACGAAGTCGCAATGCGCCTGGAATAAGCCGATGCCGCCGGTGTTTTTCACCCCCTCCGCGCGTTTTGGTAGCGCTTACAGGCGGTATTCAAAGCGAAACACAGCATGAATGTTCGCTAAGCGAAAGCTTACCGGACAAACACAACAAATGTTAGCGTCCGACGCGTGCCTGAAGATGCGCAGGATAACGCTCGCCTTGCACCGAGACCCTCGCCAGCACCGCTGCAATGGCCGCGAGATCGGCTTGCGACAGCGCCACCGCAGCCGCGCCGAGATTTTCCTCGAGCCGGTGCAGCTTGGTGGTGCCGGGAATCGGTACGATCCAGGGCCTTTGCGCGAGCAGCCAAGCCAGCGCGATCTGTGCCGGCGTCACCTTCCACGATGCAGCGATCTCGCCGAGCAGATCGACCAGCGACTGGTTGGCTTTGCGTGCACTGGATGAGAAGCGCGGCACGATGTTGCGGAAATCGCTGCTGTCGAACTGCGTGCTCTCGTTGATCGCGCCGGTCAGAAAGCCCTTGCCGAGCGGGCTGAACGGCACGAAGCCGATGCCGAGCTCTTCCAGGACAGGCAGGATCTCCTGCTCCGGCTCGCGCCACCACAGCGAATATTCGCTTTGCAATGCGGTGACGGGCTGCACGGCATGGGCGCGGCGGATGCTCGCGGCGCTCGCCTCCGACAGGCCGAAATGCAGCACCTTGCCCTCGCCGATCAGATCCTTGACCGCGCCCGCAGTGTCCTCGATCGGCACCATGGGATCGACGCGATGCTGATAGAATAGATCGATGCGGTCGGTCTTCAGTCGCCGCAAGGCGGCCTCCGCGACCGCCTTGACGTTGGCGGGCGAGCTGTCGAGCCCGGCATCGACCTTGCCGCCCCTGAAGCCGAACTTGGTGGCGATCACCACTCTGTCGCGGAACGGCGCCAGCGCCTCGCCGACCAGTTCCTCGTTGACGAAGGGGCCGTAGGCCTCGGCGGTGTCGAAGAAGGTCACGCCGCGCTCGAACGCGGTCCGGATCAGCGCGATCGCCTGCGACGTCTCGGTCGCGGGGCCGTAGCCGTAGCTCAATCCCATGCAGCCGAGGCCGAGGGCCGAAACCTCGAGACCACCTTTGCCCAGTTTGCGCGTCTGCATCGCAGTTCTCCTTTCAAAATCATGTTCGGCAGCGAACTTAAGCCGCGCGCGGTCCTGCGATTAGGTGATAAAATCGGCATGTACTCATGATCCGGACTCATGAATGGCCCGCGCCAACGCCAACGACCTGCTCGCCTTTCTCGCCGTCGCGCGCGAGCGCAGCTTTACCCGCGCGGCCGCCCGGCTCGGCGTCTCCCAATCGGCGCTCAGCCACACCGTGCGCGGTCTGGAGGAACGGCTCGGCTTAAGGCTCCTCACACGCACCACCCGCAGCGTCGCGCCGACCGAGGCCGGCGAACGGCTGCTGCGCACGATCGGACCGCGTTTCGACGAGATCGATGCCGAGCTGTCGGCGCTGACCGCACTGCGCGACGCCTGCCGGCACGGTCCGCATCACCACGGGCGAGCACGCGGCCCAGACGATCCTGTGGCCGGCGCTGGCCAAGCTGCTGCCGCGCTATCCTGACATCAAGGTCGAACTCGTCGTCGACTACGGCCTCACCGACATCGTCACTGAACGCTACGACGCCGGCGTCCGCCTCGGCGAGCAGGTCGCGAAAGACATGATCGCTGTCAGGATCGGGCCGGAGATGCGGATGGCCGTGGTCGGCGCGCCCGCCTATTTCGCCGCACGCGACAAACCGAAGCAGCCGCAGGATCTCACCGAGCACAATTGCATCAATCTGCGCCTGCCGACCTATGGCGGGATCTATGCCTGGGAATTCGAGAAGCGCGGCCGCGTCGTGAAGGTGCGCGTCGACGGCCAGCTCGTGTTCAACACCGGCCTGCTCAGGACGAATGCCGTGCTCGCGGGCCTTGGCCTCGCCTACATCCCCGAAGATCTGGTGAGGCGCGAGATCGCCGACGGCCGGCTGATCCGCGTGCTCGCCGACTGGTGCGCGCCGTTCGCGGGCTATCACCTCTATTACCCGAGCCGGCGGCAGCCGACGCCGGCGTTCGCCGTGCTGGTGGAGGCGCTCAGGTATCGGAAGTGAAGCTTAGTGCGCGACGACTTCGACTTCGCCGTCGACGCCGTTGACGACGTTGAAGCCGCGCTCGTAGACCTTGCCCTCGTTCTTGGCGATGGCGCGGTATTCGCCTTCGGAGAGCACGACGCGCGGGAAGGCGCCGATCGATTCCTTGATCACGTCGCCGCCGGGCGTCAGCACCGACCAGGCGGTGTTGGCGAGCGCCTCGCCGCCCTTGTCGCTGACGAGCTTGAGCGTGATCACGGCCGCGCGGTGGGTGATGGTGACGTCGGTGAGCTTGCCGGCCTGGACGCGGATGTCCGAGCGCACCACCGAGTTGGCATCGCCATAGTTGGAGATGATGTAGTAGGTGCCCTCGGGCAGCAGCACGACGTCGCCGGCGGACACGTTCGGGACCAGCGAGGCACGCTCGCCGGATTCGAACTGGCTGCCCTTGTAGATCGCGAACGAGATCTGGTTCTGCGGAATGCGGCTGGTGCCGACGCGGCCCTCGATGCGCAGGCCTCCTGCCGGCAGCACGAAGGATTCACGGTCGGTCTCGGCCTTCAGGCTGACGGTGCGTACCGCGCTGACGAGACCGAAGGCGACGTGCACGACGTAGTTGCCGGGCGGCAGCACGATGCTGGGCGTGGCGCTGCGGTCCTCGCGGATCAGCTTGAAGGTGCCGTTCTCGTCGGGACGGTCAGCAAATACGCGCCAGACCAGGCCGGCATTGATCGCCGGAGAATCCTTGCCGTATCTCGCGGTCAGCGACAGCACACCCTGGCCCGGCACCGCCGCATTGAGCGGTGCAGACGGCGGAACGGTCGAGACGGCCGGCGGCGGCATGCTCGGCGTATTCGGCTGGGTCAGGGTCGGCGGCAGGCTCGGAGGGCCCGCGCCCGGACCCGAGGGCGGTGCGAGGCTCACGGCGCCGCCGGGATCGGGCACCGAAGCCGGGGGCACCGGCGGCGGACGATCGGAGAAAAGCTGCGCTTGCGCGGTGTTTTGACCCAAGCCGAGGAGGCTCGCGGCCATGACGAGCGCCGGCAGCAGCCTGCCGCCGCGCCGCCATCCGATGATGCCGTCACCCCCGCTAATCATGCCCCTGCTTTTCACCGAAAACGCGGCAAATTCAAGCCTCTGAAATCCCATGGAATACGGTTCTATGGAACCCGGTTGACGCTTGCGTGATTAGTTCAGGGCCAACGGGCCTTCGCCACACTCCCGCCCCCTGCGTCCCGAACGGTATAAACCATGCTTGGCCTCTGTTCTGGCGGCGAGCAAGGACAGTGCCTAGTCTGGCAAGTGCGGCGACTGGCCCCGCCGTTAGGAGAGTTTCGGTGCTGGAAATCTTGAGAGGTCGGGGCGCGAACGGCGCGAATGGCGAGAAGGTCGGCCTCGGTAGTGTCCGCCGCCCCGTCCTGGGTCTTGCACTCGGCGGCGGCGCAGCGCGTGGCTTTGCCCATATCGGTATCATGAGAACGCTGCTGGCCAATGGCATCGTGCCCGATGTCGTGGTTGGCACCTCGATCGGCGCCGCGGTCGGCGGCGCTTACGCGGCCGACCGGCTCGATGCGCTGGAGGACTGGGCGCGGAGCCTGCAAGGCGTGCGCAACATCCTCGGCTATCTCGATATCCGCCTCAACGGCTCCGGCCTGATCGGCGGCGAGAAGCTGGCAAGCCGGCTGGAGGAATCGATCGGCCAGATCCTGATCGAGGACTTGCCGATGAAATATGCCTCGGTCGCGACCGAGATCCGCACCGGTCACGAGATCTGGCTGACGCGCGGCCGGCTGGTCGAGGCGATGCGCGCCTCCTATGCGCTGCCCGGGATCTTCTCGCCCGTGATGATCGGCGACCGCTGGCTGGTGGACGGCGCGCTGGTGAACCCGGTGCCGGTGTCGGCGGCGCGGGCGCTCGGCGCCGAAATCGTGATTGCGGTCAATCTGTCGACCGACATCTTCACCCATTCGACGACGATCCACGCGCACGGCGCGATGCCCGCGCCTGTCGCCGAGGAGACCCCGGCCAAGCGGCGTTTTCCGCGCATCTTCTCGCCCGAGAAAACCGTCAAGCGTGAGTTCTTCGGCAGCGCCGGACGCCCCGGCATCTCCTCGGTGATGATCGATGCCTTCAACATCATGCAGGACCGCATTACCCGCGCGCGCCTCGCCGGCGATCCGCCTGATCTCCTGATCACGCCGCGGGTCGGCCAGTTCGGCTGGTTCGATTTTCACCGCGCCGAGGAGTTGATCGCCCACGGCGCGCGCGCCGCCGAGCGCGCGCTGGAGTCGATCCAGGAAACCATCGACGTGCTGGCGCCGCCGCCCGAAGACGCGGCGCCCAAAGCGGCCGAATGAATCCGGCTCAGGCCGTCTTGATGTAGTCGCGCAGGGCTTCCTGCTCGGATTCGTATTCGCGCACACGCCATTTGACGATGTCGCCGATCGAGATCAGGCCGACCACCTTGTTGTTCTCGAGGACGGGCAGATGGCGGAACTTGCCCGTTGTCATCATCTCCATCAGCTCGGCGACCGTGTCGGTCTCCTTGCAGCTCACCACCTTGCGGGTCATGACCTGAGAGACCGGCTCTTCCAGCACGCCTGCACCGCGCTCGCCCAGCACACGCACGATGTCGCGCTCGGACAGGATGCCTTCGAGCCGGCTCTGGTTCATCACCAGCACCGCGCCGATCTTCTTTTCGCCGAGCAGCTTGACCGCGGCAGCCAGCTTCGCGTCGGGCTCGACGCTCATGATCTGGTGCCCCTTGGTATTGAGAATGGAACGTACCGTCATTGTCGCCTCCCTGAATCCGACCCGTCCGCTTTGCGCGGTTCGGACTTGTTCGCGAGTCTTCAACTAACAGTTTCGGCGCCGGTTTCACGTTCAGGCGCTTTGCGAAGCAAAGCCTCTACGGGCTTGTCGCTTCGGAACATTCTTCGCGCAAATGATGGATGAATTCGGGCCGCGCCGCAAGCGCCGCTTAAATACCGCTTGAAATGTCCTGTGATGACGCATCCGCAGCATCATCGTTTCGCACGCGCGGCACAGGATCGAACAGCGCGAACAGCAACAGGCCAGCGAAGAAGCCGCCGATATGCGCCTCCCAGGCAACGCCCGCACTGTCGCCGTCGACGCCGATCGCGCCGACACCGAAGATGACGTTGAGGACGAACCACACCGCCAGGAAGCCGACGATCCGCCGGTCGCGCAGCGCCTGCAACAGCGGCAGCGCCGGAACTTTCGCGGCGGAATCGGCGTCCGAACGGCTGAACGACAGGAAGCTGCCGCGCGCGAAGGCGAACCGGATCGCCGCCGCCATCGCACCCGATACCGAGGCCGAAGCGCCGATCATCGGCACCACCGCATGCTCGTGGGTGACGAGATGGGCGAGCGCGCCGGCCGCCGCCGTCACGGCCAGGAAGACGAAAAAGCGCAGCGCGCCGAAGCGCCGCGCCAGCGCGCTGCCGAACGGCAGCAGCCACAGCACGTTGAAGGCGAGATGGGCGAGATTGGCGTGCAGCAGCGAATAGGTGACGAAGGTCCAGACCTTGGCCCCGGCGCCGCCCTCGAACTGCAAATTGACCAGCGAGGAATCGTACCGTTTCGGGATGAAGCCGAACACGTCGATGGTCCAGTTCTCCAGCTCCGGCGGGAGCAGCACTCGCAGATGGATCACCGCCAGGAGGACGACATAGGCGGTCAGCGGCCACGGCAAGGTCAGGATCGGCTCGCGCGGGGCCTCTTCGACGACGACCGGCTGGTCCGACGGGGGTTGTGGCGGGGAATCCAAGGCGGTTTCGCTTTCAGGCGCGATCGAAGCAACAGCGTTGCAGATAGTCGCCTTTGCCGGCCTTGCGCAAGTGCACAAAAGGAAAAGGCAGGGCCCTGGAAAGCCCTGCCTGTCCGTGTCGGCCTTTCCGGCACTGCGGAGGAACAAGGGAAATCCCCACCCCTCCCCGCGGCCGGTGACCAAACTGTTTGACGCCCGTGTACAGGCCACGCCGAGAACCTGGGAAAAGCGGCGAGGCTTGCGACCGCGATCACCCTAGCAGGCGCGATGCTGAGCGAAAGCGCATAGTTAATTTAACGTTAACAACGCAAAGGCAGCGCCCGAGGCGCCGAAATCGCCCCCGCGGCATGGACGCTGCAATTCCCCTCCTGCACAACAACACAGGGATCTGAGGTGCACTGAAGCGGGACAGGTTTGTCCCACGAGGTCGCACCGAGGGGCGAGCGTCAGTCATGAAACATCCATCGAGCCGCGCATTCTTCGCGTATTGGGACAAGAAGCGCGGCAATGCGCGGGCCCCTGACCGGTCCGATATCGACCCGGCCGCCGTGCGCGAGCTGCTGGGCGACATCTTCGTCCTCTCCTGCGAGCCAAAACTCGGCTTCCCGTTCCGCGTCGCCGGAACCCGCGTCTGCGCCCTCGCCGGCTGCGATCTCAAGGACCAGGGCTTTGCCGCATTGTTTACCGACGGAAGCCGCGGCGAGATCGAGGAAATCGCGACCATCGTCGCCGACGAGGCGCTGGGAGCCATCGCCGGCCTCACCGCACCGCGCGCGGACGGCAGCAAGGCCCATCTCGAGCTGCTGCTGCTGCCCTTCAACGCCCGCCCGCACACGCCTGTCACCGTGACCGGCGTGCTCGCACCGTTCGACGACGAATGCGGAGCGCTTGGCCCGTTCACCGTCACCTCCTGGCGCTACCTGCACCAGCCGGAGAAACTGCTGCCGCGCGCGATCCGCAAATTGCAGATCGCCCGCGGCCTGATGGTGTATGAAGGGCTGCGGTAGTCTTCGTTTCGACGTGAGCGAGCGCCGCGCCCTCGAGGCTCCACCTCACCTGGACGAAAGAACCATGTCCGACATCATCAACTTCGGCGCGCTTTCGCTCCGCTTCCTGCACAGCAAGGACGACACCGGCGGCAGCGTCGACATCTTCGAAATGACGCTGCAACCGAATGCGCGGATGCCGATCCCGCATTATCACGACCGCTGGGACGAAACGATCTACGGGCTTTCAGGCGTCTCGACCTGGACGGTCGACGGCAAGGAGAACGATCTCGGCCCCGGAGAATCGGTCTTCATCAAGCGCGGCATCGTGCACGGCTTTGCCAACCGTTCGACCGGGCCGGCGACATGCCTGTGCATCTTGAGCCCCGGAGTGCTGGGCCCGCAATATTTCACGGAAATGGCCGCGCTGCTGTCGTCCGGCGCGCCCGATCCGGTCCAGATGAAAGCGACGATGCTACGCTACGGATTGATACCGGCCCCGCCGGCGTAATGCCCACACGATGCGAGGACGGGCTGGCATGGCGCCGCCCGTCCCGGGCGTCGTCGAGATCGCCTACGGCATCGCCAGATGCCAGGCGCCGTTCAGAAAACCGTCGCCGGTGATGTCGCCGGGTTTGGTGTCCTTGGCAAAAGTGTAGAGCGGCTTGCCCTTGTGGGCCCACTGCTTGGAGCCGTCGTCGCGGGTGATGATGGTGTAGCCGTCGCCGGGCGCGTCGCTGGCCTCGGCCTTCAGTGCCGGCCAGTTTGTCGCACAGGGGCCGTTGCAGGCCGACTTGCCGTCCATGTCCTTGTCGAACGTGTAGAGCGACATGCCCTTGGCGTCGGTGAGCACGGTGCCCTTGTCGGTCTTGCCGGTCTTGGTCGGCGGCGCCGCGAACGCAGCGGACGTGATCGCGAGCGACGCTGCGAGCGTCAGCGCGAGGCGGATCGAGGAAGTCGTCATGGTGTCTCCTGTCATGCAATGGGCGTGCACGAGATAGGACGCCGCACTGCGCGCACTATTCCTCAAAATGGCGCAAAGATATTTTTGGCTGCACGCGTCGAGACGACGGAATAAATTGCGGTGGCAGAGATGGAACGGGCAAGATGAGCAAGCCGCATTGGCGCCGTGCACAGGCCGGAGACCTCGACGCGATCTGCGCGGTCGCGGCGCGGATTCATCCTGGTCTCCCCGAGCGGTCCGACGTACTCGCGGAGAAGTTGCGGCTTTATCCTGATGGATGCCGCGTGCTCACGGTACGCGACGGGATCGCAGGTTACGGCCTCGCACATCCCTGGATGCGGCACAACATCCCACCGCTCGACGATTTTCTCGACCGATTGCCCGATGCTGCTGACTGTCTCTATGTGCACGACGTCGCCGTGCTGCCCGACCACCGTGGCGGCGCGGCGCGCGCTTATGTCACGGAGATCCAGCAACTCGCGCGCTCATCGGGCATCGCGGCGCTTGCGCTGGTCTCGGTCTACGGTACGCGCGTGCTATGGGAGCGTCTCGGCTTCCGCCCCGTCGCAGCGGATACGGCGCTGTGCGACAAACTGTCGTCCTACGGCACGAGCGCGACCTACATGCTGCGCGAGCTTGCCGGATAGCCGCTCCCCCCGCGCATCGTCTCACGCGGGCGTGAAGCCCACCCTCGAACTGGTTTCGATCAGCCGCCGTCGAAGCAGTGAGCGAGCCGTTCCGGTCTCGCCGAACCGAGGCTGGAGAATGTCCATGAAACTCACATTGCCCAGAGTGGCCTTGATCGCATTGGTCGCAACGACCGCGTTCACCGCAACCAGTGCCAATGCGGTGCAGTTCCGCTCCTACCGCTGCGACATTGATTTCTTCGCAAGCTGCGGCGTCATCATCCCCCAGGAGTCCCCACCCGTGCGGCGCCACATCGTTCGCATCGACCGCGACACGTCGCCCACCTACATGAAGCAGATCGACCCGCGCTATACCTCCGCCATGCGTGACGCCGGTGGCGGAGGCGGAGGTGGAGGTGGAGGTGGCGGTGGCGGTGGTGGCGGCCGCTGAGCTCACACTTTTCAGATGATGTCGCCGGTGCAGTCCGGCGGCATCGTCACTGTCTGCGCGGACGGCTCGCCGCTCAGCCTCTACGCTTCTTCTTATTCTTCTTTCCGGAGGCGCCCGGCCATTCCGTGACCGACGGCGCGTATTTGGCGTCACCGGATTTGTTGCCGAATTTCTTGTTCTTCTTCCCGAACGCCGGCTTGCCGAACTTGCCGCTGTCGTGAGGCTTGGCGTCAGATTTGGCGTGCGGTTTGCCCTGGTACTTGCCTTCAGGCTTTCCCCGCGGCCTGTCGTGTGGCTTTGGCGCGTTCGCGTTCCAGGGATCGTCATTGCGGCGGTTGACGCGATCGTCCTCATCTTCATCGCGTCTTGGCGCGCGTGAACGCTTTTCCGCCGGCGCCTGCTCTTGCGGCGCGCCCGTCATCGGCTCGATGCGGATGCTGTCTTCCTTGTCCGGACGCTTGACCTTGACGGCAAAGGATTCCGCAACGCGTTCGGAGATCTCGAACTCGGTGGTGGTGTCCGAGATCTTGATCGCGCCGATGTCGCGCTTGTCGATGCCGCCGCGGCGGCAGATCATCGGCAGCAGCCAGCGCGCCTCCGCATTCTTGCGGCGGCCGATGGCGGCCCGGAACCAGACGGTCGGCTCCGCCATGACGTGCTTTTTCCCCGATTTGGCGCGAGGCCGCTCCGAGCGATCCTCGCCGCGCGGCTTTCCATCGTCGCGCGGCGCGCGAGCGTCGCGATGACGATCGTCACGCGGCCGGCTGCTGCGCTCGCCCGGATCGAGAATGTCTTCGGGCGACGGCAGCCGCGCGCGATAGAGCCGCGCGAGTGCTGCGGCAATGTCTTCGGCCGAGCGCTCGGCCAGCAAGGCCTGCGCCAGCGCCAGATCCTCGGCGGTCGTCTCCTCGGTGAACAACACGTCCTTCATCCGCTCATGATCGAGCTTGCGGATCTCGTCCGCCTGCGGCGCCGTGCCCCAATTCGCTTCGATGCCGGACAGATTGAGCAACACCTCCGCACGACGTCGTCGTATCGGCGGCACCAGCAGGACGCTGACACCCTTGCGGCCCGCGCGGCCGGTGCGGCCCGAGCGATGCTGCATCACCTCGGGGTCGTTCGGCAGGTCGGCGTGAATCACGAGGTCGAGGCTGGGCAGATCGATACCGCGGGCGGCAACGTCGGTCGCAACGCAAATGCGGGCGCGTCCGTCCCGGAGCGACTGGAGCGCCAGGGTACGCTCGTTCTGCGTCAATTCGCCTGAGAGAGCGACGACGGAAAAACCGCGCTCCAGCAACGCCGCCTGCAAATGCCTGACGGCATCGCGCGTGTTGCAGAACACCAGCGCGCTCGGCGACTCGTAGAAGCGCAGCACGTTGACGACCGCATGTTCGACATCACCGGGAGCCACCCGGATGGCACGGTACTCGATGTCGGCGTGACCGCCCTCGTCGCCCGCGACCTCGATGCGAAACGCATCCTGCTGATACTGCTTGGCGAGCGCCACGATCCCGCGCGGGAACGTCGCCGAAAACAGCAGCGTGCGACGCGTCTCCGGCGTGGTCTCAAGGATGAACTCCATGTCCTCGCGAAAGCCGAGATTGAGCATCTCGTCGGCCTCGTCGAGCACGACGACCTTCAGTTCCGAGATATCGAGGCGGTTGCGCCGCAGATGATCGCACAGGCGACCGGGCGTGCCGACGACGATATGGGCGCCTGCTGCGAGCTCACGCTGCTCGCGACGCGGGTCCATGCCGCCAACGCATGAGACGACGCGCGCCTGCGCATGTTCATAGAGCCAAGTGAGCTCGCGCTGGACCTGCAAGGCAAGCTCGCGGGTCGGCGCGACGATCAGGGCCAGCGGAGCTGCGGCCTGCGCGAACCGCTCGGCCCCGTCGAGCAGGTCCCTGGCCATGGCCAGGCCGTAAGCGACGGTCTTGCCCGAGCCTGTTTGGGCCGACACCAGGAGGTCGCGATCGACGGCATCCTCGCCGAGCACGGCGAGCTGAACCGGGGTCGGAGACTCGTAATTGCGCTCAGCCAGGGCACGGGCGAGCGGCGGGGTCAGGGCCGGAAAGGACACGGGATGAAAACCTTGGTTGGTCGGGGTGTGGAACGGAAAGCCGAGGGGCCTGACGCTGCAATCGCTGCAGAAGCCCGGTCACACCCATGATGATCTTGATTTGGAACGCTCTTTACGCCAGCAGCGGCCAAATCACCATGGCTTTGATGCATGGCATTGGCGACAGGGTGAACAAGGCCGGGACGCTCAGCGCGGCGCTTTGGCGGGATTTTGGGCCGGAAAGTCCGGCTTTTGCGACCATTCCGCAAATTCGGCGCGACAAGACCTGCCGGCGAAGCAATGCCTTGCCGTGGGCGCCGTTCGATCCCAAATCGTGCTTCACGAGACAGCAGGACACGGATCAACCATGGCCGACAGCATATCGCTCGCCGACAAGCTCGCGACCTTCAATGATCATTGGTCGCCGCGCACGATCACGACCTTCAACGATTGCGACGTGATGGTGGTGAAGGTGAAGGGCGAATTCACCTGGCACAAGCACGAGGACACCGACGATTTCTTTCTCGTGCTGAAGGGCAAGCTCGACATCGAGCTGCGGGATCGCACCGTCACGCTCGGCCCAGGCGAACTCTACGTCGTGCCCAAAGGTGTCGAGCACCGCCCGGTGGCGCGCGAGGAGGTTCATCTGATGCTGATCGAGCCGACGGGCACGCCCAACACGGGCGACAAGGCGACGGCTGCCGCGCGCAAGCTCGCCTAACAGGCGCGGCTCTAGTCCCTTGATGTCACGGGCCTGCCGAAGCCGCCGGCCAACCTCGCTCTCGCCCGCACGACAAAATCCTTCGCCGCGCGGCTCAAGGCGCGGATTGCGCGCCAGGCTTCGGTGGCCTGGAGCCACGCCCTCATCTCGGTGAACTTCCCGTACACCCAGGCGAAGGCTGGAATCCGCATCAGCTTGTCGCGCGTGAGATGGAACAGGCGCTCGACCAGCACGAGCTTGAGCAGCTCGCAGCCGACAAACGCCGCCATGCCGCTCAGAAACTGACCAGTCGCGACGAGATACGCCGCCACCGGCTTGATCGGCTCCAGGATGATCACGGGTACCGAAAACAGCGCGAGCGACGGATAAGGCGGCAGCGATTTGATCCAGGCGCGGAGTCGCTTGAACTCGAAATGCCGCGCGAGCCAGGCCGAGATCGGCCGCGCCACGGCCATGAACACCGCGTCCACCAGGAAGTAGATGGCCGCGAGGATGTAGGTGACGGGTTTCAGAATTCGCTTCACGATACCTCTCACGCGAACTGAAAGCCGGAACCCGGGCTTAAGTTTCACGCCCAGACGGATCATTCGCGGATTTCCTGTGGAACTTTTGGGGCAGCCGGCGGCCGAGATCACGGAACGCAGCCCGCATGGAGCGAAACGCAATGCGGGCCGGCCCCGGACTTCGCTTCCGCTCCATCCGGGCTACGCACTCTCACTCCACCAGATCGGGCCACGGCACGATGGTCGATTTCACCGTCTTCATCGCCATCGCGTCCTTCACGGCCTGCGAGACGCCCTCTTCCGTGAACGGATAGATCGTCTGCATCTTCAGCCAGGGATATTTGTCGCGGGTGCGGTAGAGCATGTCGACGCCGAGCGGCAGATCATTGCCGGTGAAGCCCCAGGAGCCGAGCACGTTGAGGTCCTTGGTGCAGATGCGGTGCCAGGAGGTCTCGATCGAGCCGGCGTCGGTGAACTGGCCCATCTCGACATAGGTGCCGCCGTCGCGCAGCATCTCGATGCCTTCGGGACCGGCGGTCGGATGGCCCGAGCAATCCAATACCAAATCAGCTCCGAAACCGCCGACGATCTCTCTCGCGCGCGCGATGCGCTCCTGCGGCGATGTGAGCTCCTCGATGTTGACCGTCGCCTCCGCGCCGAACTCGCGCGCGAGCTTGAGGCGCGGCTCCTCCGGCGCACCGACGCAGATTACGCGCCCCGCTCCCATCTCTTTTGCCGCCGCGACCGCGAGAATTCCGATCGGGCCGGAGCCCTGGATCACCACCGTGTCGGCCCAGGTGAAGCCGCCGGCGCGCGTTGCGCGATTGAAGGCGCGGATGCAGGAGGTCAGCGGCTCGGACAATGCGCCGAGGCGCAGCGACATGTCGTCGGGCAATTTGTAGATCTTGGTGCCCGGCAGCATGTCGAGATCGACATAGACATATTCGGCCCAGCCGCCCCACATGTGCGGCGCCTTGTCGAAGCCGAGATAGCGGCCGTAATAAACGGGCGTCAGGCATTTGTTCGCGGTCTGCGGATAATGGATGCAGTAATAGCAATGCCCGCACGGCATCAGCGGCGGGATCATCACTTTCGATCCGACCTTGAGCGGCTTGCTCATGAAATCCTCGGTGAACTCATCGCCGCATTCGACGATGACGCCACCGATCTCGTGGCCGAGCGTGAACGGCCAGGGCAGCGGCTTCGGCCAGTGACCTTTGAGAATATGCAGATCGGTGCCGCAGACCCCGCACGCACCGATCTTGATCAGCGCACCCTTGCGGCCGACCTTCGGCCACGGCACGGTCTTGATCACGGGCTCGCTTCCGGGTCCGGCATGGGTGCATACGCGGATTGAATCCATGGCTGTTTCCTCGCGGCCCGTCTTGTGGTGAATGATGGCGCGGGCTCCGGCGAAAGCGTATGTGAGATGCGCGGACGTGCCAAGCCGCGGTTCGTAGCTCGCATGGAGTGAAGCGTAATGCGGGAATTCGCCCCGGATTGCGCTGCACGAAAGACGTAGCGAAGCGGGCCGGTTGACTCTCAGCCCTCTCCACCTCACCTTTGATAAATGGGTTGGGGAGACCGGGCATTGCGCAATCGCTGGGCCATTCTTGCGATCCTGTTCGTCGTTCGCCTCACCATCGCGTTCCAGTTCCAGAGCGTGGCGGCGGTCGCGCCGCTGCTGCAACAAACCTTCGGCGTTGGGCTCGCCGATATCGGCATCCTGATCGGACTCTATTTCACGCCGGGCGTGGTGCTGGCGCTGCCGGGCGGCGCGATCGGACGAACGTTCGGCGACAAGCCGACGACGATCACAGCGCTGCTGCTGATGACGGCTGGCAGCCTCGTGATGGCGACCACCGACATCTGGGGCTTGCAGATGGCGGGCAGGCTCACCTCCGGCGCCGGCGGCGTGCTGCTGACGGTGCAACTCACCAAGATGGGCACCGACTGGTTTGCGGGTAAGGAGATCGCCACCGCGATGGCGATCTTCGTCAACTCCTGGCCGGCAGGCGTTGCGATCTCTCTACTGGTGCTGCCGGCGATCGGTACCGCCTATGGCGCTGGCGCCGTGTTCGCAGCGACAGGGACGCTGAGCGCGATCGGAATCGTACTGATCTTGCTCTATCAGCCGCCCCCGGAAGTAACGTCGAGCGCAGCCGGCTCAGCCCGGCTCGATCACCTCGCACTTCTGGCGGTGATCGTCGCCGGCATGATCTGGGGCCTGTATAATGTCGGCTTCGCCATGATCTTCTCGTTCGGCCCCTCCCTCCTCGCCGAGCGCGGCTGGAGCATTGCGGCCGCAGGTTCGGCGATCAGCCTCGTGATGTGGCTGTCGGTTTTCTCGGTACCCTTGGGCGGGTATCTGGCCGATCGCGGCAGGCCCCTTGTCGTGACAATCGCGGCCAGCATCGCGGTGGCGGCCCTGCTGGCCTGGCTGACCCGGTCCGATGCCGTATTCTTGACCCTTGTCCTGATCGGCCTGATCGGGGGCTTCCCGGCCGGCCCGATCATGAGCCTCGCCGCCCGCGTACTCGCCCCGGAGACCAGGGCAATTGGAATGGGCGTGTTCTACACTCTGTTCTATGCCGCGATGATGTTGGGGCCTGCGATCGCCGGCCGACTCGCCAAATCGGCGGGCACCGCCGCAGTCGCGCTCGACCTTGGCGCCCTTACCGTATTGGCCTGCCCACCCCTGATTTGGGTTTTTGAACGCATTGCGCCGGTCCGTAGTCAACGCGCCAGATCATAACGCGGCATTAACCCTATGCACCTTAGGGTCGTGCCGGACTCCGCCCGGGCGGGGGGTCGGGTAGTGAAAATGGCGTTGGCGAACAAAAAATTTCTTCCGGCCGCCGAGGAACGTCGGCGTTTCCAGCGGGTGAAGGTCCACCTGCTCGGCCGATACATGCTGCCGGATCGCCGTGAATTCCCCTGCCAGGTGATCAACATGTCGCCCGGCGGGCTTGCCTTGCTCGCTCCCGGCATCGGCAATGTCGGCGACCGCGTGGTCGCCTATCTCGACCATATCGGCCGGGTCGAGGGCAAGATCACCCGGATCATCGACAACGGTTTCGCCATGACGGTCGGGGCGACGCCTCGCAAGCGCGACAAGCTGGCGGCCCAGCTGACCTGGCTCGCCAACCGCGACATCCTCAACCTGCCGGAAGACCGGCGCCACGACCGTATCGTGCCGCGCAACCCGATCGCGGTGCTGACGCTCGAGGACGGCACCAAGATGACCTGTCGCATCATCGACCTGTCGCTGTCGGGCGCCGCCATCGCCGCGGAGAACCGCCCGCCGCTCAAATCGACCGTTCTGCTCGGCCGGGTCCAGGGCCGCGTGGTCCGAAACCTCGAAGACGGCTTCGCGCTGGAGTTCATGCACGAGCAGCCGATCGAGACTCTCGAAGAGAGCGTTACCGCGCGGTAAAGCGCATCAGCGCCAAAACCCCTGTTTTTCCAGGTTTGAAGGCGGCCTCCGCGATGCGGACGCCGCCTTTTTCGCGTTTCGCTGCGGCTTCGCGCGGGTTAACACGCGGGCCACTTGCGGATCGAAACACCGGTTCCGCCAGCGTTTCCGCGTTAATCCCTACAATTTGAATCAATTGCAGTTGTCTCAAATTTTAGTCGAAATCTATTCAAGTATAGATCGAATTCGCTGCGCGTTTTACTTTCATTCGTCTCGACTTGACTTGGTCGACTTAGCGGCAACTCAAAAGCTCCGTGCGAAATGTGGTCCCAACAAGAAACGGGGGCCGCAATGTTGGACTTCAGGGGACAGGGGAAGGCACTGGCGCTCGCCGCCATGCTCTTCGGGATTGGCGCGGCGGCGCAGGCCGGCGAAAGCCGTCTGCTCTACGCGAGCCTCGGCGACACCACGCGTGCGCCGATCGGCTGGGTCGAGTTTTGTGCGGAGAATGCCGCTCAGTGTCAGGGCGGACCGTCTCAGCCGCGCGACATCGTGATGTCGCAGACGGCGTGGCGCGACCTCGTCAAGGTCAATCGCTGGGTCAACGAGACCGTCAAGCCTTTGACCGACCAGGAGCACTGGGGCGTCATCGAGAAGTGGTCGCTGCCGACCGACGGTTACGGCGACTGTGAAGACTACGTGCTGTTGAAGCGCAAGATGCTGATGGACGCCGGTTGGCCGCGGGAGGCCCTGCTCATCACCGTCGTGCGGGACAAGAAGGGCGAAGGACACGCGGTGCTGACAGTGAAGACCGACAAGGGCGAGTTCGTTCTCGACAATCAGAACGAGAGCGTCGTTGCCTGGACGGAGACCGGCTACCGCTTCGTCAAGCGCCAGTCGCAGAGCGATCCCAACGTCTGGGTCTCGCTCGGCGATACCAAGCCGGCGGTCTCCACCGCCAGCGCCAGAGATCAGTAAAGACAAACGAACGAGTTACGCGACCCGGTCACATCCCCACCCCTCCCCGTCCCAGACCGGTTCGCGCGCGGCCAGCCATCCCCCAATGGCTGGCCGCAACTTTTTTGGAAGCAGCGATCGCCGGCGTCACGCGCCGAGCACGTCGGCGAGCCGCAGCTCGTCAGCGGCGGGATCCTTCAGAAACAGCTCGGCCTCGATCTCGTCCAGATGCGACAGCATCTGCGCGCGCGCAGCCTGCTTGTCGCGCTTGCGGATCGCGGTGACGATCTCGGCATGATGATCGGTGCCGCAGGCGGGCGTGTCGTGACGGCGATAGAGCAGGATGATCAGCGAGGAGCGCGCGATCAGCTCCTTGAGAAAACCGAGATAGATGCAGTGGCCGCTCATCTCGGCGATGAGCCGGTGGAAATCGCCGGAGAGCCGGACTGACGCGCGCGCATCGCCGCGCAGCTCGGCCTCGCGCTCCTCGGCAAGGTGCTGCTGAAGACGATCGATCCACACGGGCGAGACGGCATCGACAGCATGGTCGATGATGGTCGGCTCGATCAGCCGACGCGCCTCGAACACTTCGCGGGCGTCGCCCGGCGTCGGGCGCGCGACGAAGGCGCCGCGGTTCTTCTCGATGTTGACGATGCCCTCATGTGCGAGCTGCTGGAGCGCGGTGCGGACCAGCGTGCGGCTTGCGCCATAGATCTCGCCGATCTCGTCCTCGCCGAGCTTGGTGCCGGGCAGCAGGCGATGCTCGAGGATCGCCGCGGTCACGCCCTCCCGGATCCGGCTGACGCGATCGCTCGCGTCGGGCGCATCGGATTTTGGGCGGGATTTGGCGGCCATTGGTTCAAAGGCTGGGTTTGAGAGCGCGATCGGCGACGGTCGGTCTCAAATGGTAATCGACGAGCTGTATCCAATCACAGGCGAAACTTTATACAATCTTCGCCCATTTCGTGTGCACACTCGTACCCGCCCCGTGCGCCGCACAAATGCGCGGGATTCGATCTAACGATCTGACTCCGCTGCACAGTTTTCGAATTCGGCAACTTCATTGCTGTTGGCACGGACCTTGCGGAGAGAGGCAGAACATCGCCCCTCCCAGCGGACACGCCATGGCCACTCCCGCCGCTCTCGAACTGGTTGCCGTCACCAAGCGCTATGACACGACGCTGGCGGTCGACAACGTCAACCTGAAGATCCCGGCCGGCACCTATTGCTGCCTGCTCGGCCCGTCCGGCTGCGGCAAAACCTCGACCTTGCGGATGATCGCCGGCCACGAGGCGGTCAGTGAGGGCGACATCATCCTGGGCGCGCAGAACGTCACCGACCTCGAGCCCGCCAAGCGCGGCACCGCGATGATGTTCCAGTCCTACGCTCTGTTTCCGCATCTGAGCGTGCTCGACAATGTCGCGTTTGCCCTGAAAATGCGCGGCATCGATCGCGCCCTCAGGCACAAGCGCGCCGGCGAACTTCTGGAGCTGGTGGCGATGAGCCCCTACGCCGCGCGGCTTCCGGCCCAGCTTTCCGGCGGCCAGCAGCAGCGCGTGGCGCTCGCCCGCGCGCTGATCACCGAGCCGCAGATCCTCCTGCTCGACGAACCGCTGTCCGCGCTCGATCCGTTCCTGCGGGTGAGGATGCGCGGTGAGTTGAAGCGGCTGCAGCGCGAGCTCGGCATCAGCTTCATCCAGGTGACCCATGGCCAGGAGGAGGCGATGGCGCTCGCCGACCACATCGTGGTGATGAACCAGGGCAAGATCGAACAGCAGGGCACGGCCCGCGACATCTTCCACCATCCCCGCACCGAGTTCGTGGCACGCTTCATCGGTGGCCACAACGTCCTCAGCGACGCCGGCAACCTCATCGCCGTGCGCGCCGATCAGCTCGGCATCAAGCCGGTCACCGACGGTGCGTTCGGCGCGCCGGCGCTGCTGACCCAGACCGAGTACCAGGGCTCCTATGTTTCCGTGTCGCTCACGCTCGACGACGGCACCGCCCTGTTCTCCCACGTTCCCGAAGCCATCTTCGACGTCAACCCGTTCCGTCCGGGCGATCGCGTGCTGGCGACCTGGGATCCCGCCAAGGCGCAACGTCTGCAATAGCGCCGTCATCACAGAAAATGCGCAACACAGAGGAGTGACTGAAATGACCGAGACGACCAAAAAGACCGGTGTCAGCCGCCGCACGCTACTGAAGAGCACCGCAGGCCTCGCGGGCCTCGCCGCCGGCTCCGGCGCCATCACGGGCTTTCCCTACGTGATGTCGGCCGAGCCGAAGGTGTTGCGCTATCTCGGCACCGCCGTGAACGAGGGCGACGACATCTCCAAGCAGTGCCTGAAGGACACCGGCATCAAGATCGAATACATCACCGCGACCACCGACGACGTCACCAAGCGCGTGATGACCCAGCCGAACTCCTTCGACGTGCTGGATACCGAATATTTCTCGCTGAAGAAGCTGGTGCCGTCGGGCAACATCCTTGCCCTCGACGCCAAGAAGATCAAGGAATTCGACAACATCACGCCCGTCTTCACCAAGGGCGAGACGCCCGGCGGCAAGAAGATCGGCAGCCAGGGCACCGCGCCCTGGAAGGTGCTCTATCTCGAAGGCAAGGACTCCAAGACTTTCTCCAAGACGGCGACCGAGTTCGTCACGCTGATCCCGACCGTGTACAACGCCGACACGCTCGGTATCCGCCCCGATCTCATCAAGCGCCCGATCAACTCGTGGTCCGAGCTGCTCAACCCCGAGTTCAAGGGCAAGGCCTCGATCCTCAACATTCCCTCGATCGGCATCATGGATGCCGCGATGGTCGTGGAAGCCACCGGCAAGTACAAATATGCCGACAAGGGCAACATGACCAAGGAAGAGATCGATCTCACCATGAAGGTGATGACGGAAGCGAAGAAGGCCGGCCAGTTCCGCGCGTTCTGGAAGGACTTCAACGAGAGCGTCAACCTGATGGCCTCGGGTGAGACCGTCATCCAGTCGATGTGGTCGCCGGCGGTGACGAAGGTGCGTTCGATGGGCATCGCCTGCACCTTCCAGCCGCTGAAGGAAGGCTACCGCTCCTGGGCCTCCGGCTTCTGCGTCTCCAAGGGCGTGTCGGGTCCGAAGCTCGATTGGGCCTACGAGTTCGTCAACTGGTTCCTGTCCGGCTATGCCGGCGCCTACCTCAACCGCCAAGGTTACTACTCGGCCGTGCTCTCCACCGCGAAGGCGAACATGGAGCCCTACGAGTGGGCCTACTGGATGGAGGGCAAGCCGGCCGAGAAGGACATCAAGGCGCCCGACGGTTCGCTGCTGGAGAAGGCCGGGGCCGTGCGTGACGGCGGCTCCTACGAGGACCGCATGGGCGCGGTCGCGTGCTGGAACGCCGTGATGGACGAGAACGACTACATGGTCCGCAAGTGGAACGAGTTCATCGCCGCGTGATGGATACGTCGGAAGACATCCTGCAACAGGCATCCCCGGACCTTGTCCGGGGATCGGACAAGGCGCGCCCCGCGAAAGCGGCGCGCCTGTCGCCCTCCTTCATCTCCTGGCTTCAGGCCGGGCCGATGATGCTGGTGTTTCTCGCCTTCTTCCTGATCCCACTCGTCTTCGTCGTCATCGTCTCGTTCTGGGATTACAACGAATATCAATTGCTGCCGGCCTTTTCGGGCCGCGGCTACACCGACACCTTCGAAGGCTGCATCGCGCAGCTTCCCGATCTCTGCACGATCGCCAAGACCTATCTGAAGACGCTGAAGCTGTGCTTCCTGGTCTGGGCGATCACGCTCTTCATCGGTTTCTGGGTCGCCTATTTTCTCGCCTTCCACGTCAAGTCCAAGACCTGGCAGATGGGACTGTCGCTGCTCTGCACGATCCCGTTCTGGACCTCCAACGTCATCCGCATGATCGCCTGGATCCCGCTGCTCGGCCGCAATGGCCTGGTGAATTCGGGCCTGATGAAGATCGGACTGGTCAACCAGCCGGTGGAATGGCTGCTGTTCTCCGAATTCTCCGTGGTGCTGGCGCTGGTGCACCTCTTCACCTTCTTCATGGTGGTGCCGATCTTCAATTCGATGATCCGCATCGACAAGTCGCTGATCGAAGCCGCCTATGACGCCGGCGCCACCGGCTTGCAGACGCTGCTCAACGTCATTATTCCGCTCGCCAAACCCGGCATCGTGATCGGCTCGATCTTCGTCATCACCATCGTGATGGGCGACTTCATCACCATCGGCGTGATGGGCGGCCAGCAGATCGCAGCCGCCGGCAAGATCATCGAGACGCGGGTGAACGCGCTGCAATTCCCGGCCGCGGCCGCCAATGCCGTGATCCTGCTCGTCATCACGTTCCTGATCATCACCATGATGTCGCGCATCGTCGACATCAAGAAGGAGCTGTGAACGATGAAGGAAGGACGCCCGCGCAGCTTCTACGTCCTCGCGATCTTCTTCGCGGCCTACGTGCTGTTTCTCTACGGCCCGATGATCGCGATCTACGTGCTGTCGTTCCAGGGGCCGCAAGGCGGCCTCACCTTCCCGATGAACGGCGTCTCGACCTACTGGCTGGCGAAACTGTTCCAGGGCACCGGCATCATCGATCTCGGCGCGTCCTTCCGTCGCTCGCTGCTGCTCGGCGTCATCGTGATGGCCATCACCGTCGTGCTGTCGGTCGCCGCGGGCATGGCCTTCCGCAGGAAATTTAGGGCGCAAAGCATCCTGTTCTATTCCGCGATCGCGAGCCTCATCGTGCCCTCGATCATCACCTCGCTCGGGATCTCGCTCGAATTCCGCATCATCGACGACCTGATCAAGGCGCACTGGAACGAGAATTTCGAGACCTCGATGGGCCTGCTCACCTCCGGGCTGGGCGCGCATCTGACCTGGACGCTGCCCTTCGGCCTCCTGATCATGTTCGCGATCTTCAATCGCTTCGATCCCAGGCTCGAGGAAGCCGCACGCGATCTCGGCGCGACGCCGTGGCAGGCCTTCCGTCATGTCGTGCTGCCGATCATCCTGCCGTCGGTGATCGGCATCGGCCTGTTCGGCTTCACGCTGTCCTGGGACGAGCTCGCGCGCTCCAGCCAGGCGATCGGCGCGGTGAACACGTTGCCGCTCGATCTCCAGGGCCTCACCACGACCGTGACGAACCCTGACATCTATGCGCTCGGCACCATCATCTCCGCGGTCTCCTTCGCGGTGATCACGCTTGCACTCGGCACCATCCACATGCTCAACAAGCGGCAGGCGGCCAAGGGGTCGGACGCCGGCAAAGGGCTTGTCTGACAGCGATGCGACTTCACGTCGTCAATCCCAACACCACAGCGTCGATGACGGCGAAGATCGCCGCCGCCGCGCGCGCGATCGCGCGGCCCGACACCGTGATCGACGCGCGCGAGCCCGCGATGGGCCCGGTCTCGATCGAGGGATTTTACGACGAGGCCTTCGCCGTTCCCGGCATGCTCGGCTGCATCCGTGAGGCCGACCGCGACGGCGCGGATGCGCACGTCATCGCCTGCTTCGACGACACCGGGTTGGATGCGGCGCGGGCCGCGGCGAAAGCGCCGGTCATCGGGATCGGCGAAGCCGGCTTTCACGTCGCGAGCCTGATCGCCGCGCGCTTTGCCGTGGTGACGACGCTCAGTGTCTCCATCGTGCCGATCGAGCATAATCTCAGGAAATACGGCCTCGCCGAGCGCTGCGCCCGCGTCCGCGCGGCCGAGGTCCCCGTGCTTGCGCTCGAAGAGCGCAACGCAGACGGCATTGGAAAAATCTCCGCGGAAATCGCGGCCGCAATCCGCGACGACCGCGCCGAGGCCATCGTGCTCGGCTGCGCCGGCATGGCCGATCTTGCCGCCGAGCTCGCCGCCGCTCACGGCCTGCCCGTGGTCGATGGCGTCGCAGCTGCGGTGACGCTGGCCGAAGGACTGGTGCGGCTCGGGCTCTCGACCTCCCGGCTCGGCCCCTACGCGCCGCCGCGGGCGAAGACCTATTCTGGTCCGTTCGCGCCGTTTCAGCCCTGAGCGCTCGTCTTCGCGCGCGATCCGATTTCGGCCTGGCGGGGATTATCTTGAGGCGTTGCCTTGGAAGGTCCGGGCCTTTCGCCTTGGGTCAATTGCGCTTTTTCCGCCGGCGGCCACCTTTTTGTCCCAATTGTTGCCGAACAGTAACACTTTCGGGATGCCCCGCGGCCGCTTCGTGCTGCCGCTCTTCGCCATGAACCAAGTTTCAATTGGGTTTTGTCAGCGATGATCGATCTCGCAGAGGATGCACCGTCCAATTCCCTCCTGCGTCTCGGTGCCCAGCCGATCGCACTGACCGCCGTCGCGCTGCTGCTGCTGATCGTTGGCGTCACGTCGATCGCAATCTGGCGGGCCTATACCGGTGCTGCGCCGGAGACCGACAGGGTGGTCGCGTCGCGGCAGCTTCAGGTCCGCGCGGCGCAAGCCTCTGAGCAACTCGTCGAGAAGACCAAGGGGCTGGAGGCGACCCAGCAGGAATCGATCGACCAGCTCCAGGTCGTGCAAGACCAGCTTTTGACCATGAAGCGGCTGCTCGCCTCGCAGCAGGCCGACACCAAGCGCCTGTCGGAACAGGTCGCCGGTCTGAACGAATCCATCGACGGGTTGCGGCAATCCTTCGCCAGCGCCCGCGCCAACGAGGCCGATACGTCCTCAGTTACCCCGAGGAAACCGGCGCGCCACCGCCACGCCAGCGCCCGCAAACGCCCACGCAGCTAATTGGATCCGGGGCCGCCGCCCTTTATTTTCACCACTTGTGAAATGGATCACATTTGCCCGTATGATTCCGCGCCATGCTTGCGCATACCGGATGGCGTGAGCCGATTTCAATATCCGGGGCTGGCAAGGTCGTTGACGGTATACTGCGTCAACGGCCTTGTTTTTTAATGTCCCGGTATCTGGATGCCTCGGTGAGCGCCCCGCACTTCTCGCAGCCCTTTACTCGCAGACCTGAACGCGACGGACGCGCCAGCCCCACCGCGTCATGACCCGTTGCCGCACCGGGTAGCACTGCGCGCCATAGTCCTCGTAGCCGACGCCGTAATAATAGGGGTCGCCATAGTACGGGTAGCCGTAGCCATACGCGCCGTAATAGCCGGCGCCCGCGATACCGGCGCCGATGGCGACACCCGGCCAGAACCCGCCGCCATGCCAGCCATGGCCCCAGCCGCCGTGCCCCCAGCCACCACCGCCATGGCTCCAGCCGCCGCCCATATGGCCGCCCCTCGCCTCGGCCGCCTGCGGCGCCAACAGGCTCACCGTCGCGATGGCCAGTGCGGCCATGATCATCTTGCGTAGCATCAACTCACCCTCCGCGCGGAAACGCTCCACGCTTCAAAACACGGCAAAGCTAATGTCACCCGATCATCGATGACAGGCGCGGCGGCTCACTTCCGCGCGAGCGCGCGGGTCGAGGTCAGCCGATCCGCTTCAGGCCCTTCTTGAAGCGCGGGCCGTTGGCGACGTAGAACCGCGCCGCGCTTCCCATCTTCTGGACTTGCGCATCGTCGAGCGTGCGGATCACGCGCGCGGGCGAGCCGATGATCAGCGAGCGCTCGGGAAACTCCTTGCCCTCGGTGATGACGGAGCCGGCCCCGACGATGCTGTTGCGGCCGATCTTCGCGCCGTTCATCACGATCGAGCCCATGCCGATCAGCGCGCCCTCCTCGACGGTGCAGCCGTGCAGGATGACGTTGTGGCCGACGGTGCAGTTCTTCCCGATCACCAGCGGGAAGCCGAGGTCGGTGTGGCAGGTCGAGCCGTCCTGCACGTTGGCGCCCTCGCCGATCTCGATCCACTCGTTGTCGCCGCGCAGCACCGCGCCGAACCAGACGCTCGCGCCCGGCTTCAGGCGCACGCGGCCGATCACGGTCGCGGTTTCCGCGATGAAGTAATTGCCGTCCGCCGGAAGATCGGGCCCCTGCCCGTCGAGCTCGTAGATCGCCATCGAGGTCTCCTGTCACGCTGGGAGTGGCATAGCGAAACGGGAGCGAGCTGGCAAAGGGCTGCCACGCAGCCCTGCAAGGCGTCAGGTCAGCACGCCCGCCGCGCGCAGCGTCATCAGGAAGAAGGTGCCGCTCATCATGCTCCAGAAGCCGGCGATGACGGTCGCCATCATGACGAATTCGAAGCGGCGGCTCTCCAGCCGCATGCCGCGCAGCGTGTTGCGCATGATGATGAAGGGCGCTGCGAACACCAGGAACGGAACCGCTGCAAATGTGCGCGGTGCGACGCCCTCCTGCAGCAGCCCGAAACCTGCGGGCCGCTGCGACAGCGCCTGGTATCCGTTCGCGAGCGCGCCCGCGAGCGCGAAGCCGATGCAGATCGAGAAGAAGGTATTGAGAGCTTCAGGTGTCATCGGAACGGTCCGCCCATACGCAACGCGAGGACCCTTCCTGTGACAAATAGCGCCGGTTAACGCTACATTATCCTTAAGCGAAGGTTAACGGCGCCGCCCGGCCCGCGCAGGGCTCCCTGCCGTTCCCGGTAGCCGGGAACCCTCCGCGAATTCGCCGCCGCATGGCATATTCGCCGGTGATTCGTCGGCCACCGGCCGACCCCGGGTCCATGTGCGCGACGTCATGACGGTGTTTTCGGCAACCTCCCCTCGTCCTTCCAGAACGCGTATCCGGACACATCTCGTCCCGATCGCGCTCACCGGCGTGTTCGCGGCGAGCGCGGTCGCGCTGGTTGCCTATCTGCTGTGGCCGACCTGGACCGCCGGCGGATCGGATATACCGGACAAGCTGCCCGTGAGCGTCGGCGGCACGCTGTTCAACCTGCCGCTTCAGGCGATCCGGATGAAGATCCAGCGGCACTCCGGTCCACAGGAGCGCATCGATCTCGATTTCCTCTATCCCTCGCTGCAAGCACCGAACGGGCCGACGCATGTGACCGCCGAAACCGTGGACACCGCGATGCAGCCGATCGACCGCATCTTCCTCTCGATCGCGGCGCATCACGATGCGCTCTCGCCGGAGCAGCGCACCGCGACGATCTATCCGCGCTATCTCGACCAGGCCGCGACGACGCCGGACGACGGATTGACGATGCGCCCGTTCCGCAGCGACACGCCCTACGGCAGCGAGGATCTGTATTCCGCAAGCTCGCCGGCGCTGACGGCGCGCTGCACGCGCGATGCAGCCACGCCCGGCATGTGCCTGTCCGAGCGCCGCGTCGGCGGCGCCGACCTCACCTACCGCTTTCCGCGCAGCTGGCTGTCGCAATGGCGCGGCGTTGCGGATGCGATGGACAAACTGACAGCGCAGCTGCGCGGGCCCCACAGCTGAGACCGGCCGCGACGAAAGGTCGAAAACAACCCCATGCACAGTAGCCACGGGCCTGTCATGGCGTCGCAATCTTAAAAATTTCGCGTTTTTCGAAATCGAGCTTGCTCCGTCGGGCAAAACAGGAGCATGATGGCATCGTCGCATGATCCCGCCGACGCCGCTCGACGCTCAGGCGGCTGCGCCAGCGCGCGCCGGCAAATTGCCGCTCTCGGCGAGGATTCCAGCGAACCGGTCGACGTCCTCGGCCGTGTTGAACAGGCCAAAGGAAATGCGGATTCCGTCGCGCTCCGGCGACACGCGCACCTGCCGGCTTGCCAGATATTCCGCCCACGCGTCCGCCGGCAAGTCCAGCACGTAGATGTGCGGCGAGCGATCGGCGCGGTTGCGCGGTCCGACGAGACGGACACCGAGATCGTCGATGCGCTCTATCAGGCGGTCGCCGAGATCGTAGAGGTGCGCCTCGATGGCTGACAATCCGACGCTCTCGATGAGCGTCAGCGAAGCGTCCAGCGCATGGATATCGGGCAGATTGAGGTTGCCGATCTCGAACCGACCGGCCCCCGCCTTCGGCATCATGTTGTCGGCGCGCGCGATGTAGTCACCCGGCGGATGCGCCAGGCTCGACATCGCGAGATAGGCCGGCTGCAGTTCGTCCAGACCCTGCCGGCAATAGAGGATGCCGAGACCCTGCGGCACCAGGAGGCCCTTGTGGCAACCCGAACCGATCAGACTTGCTCCGCTGGCTCCGGCATCGAGCGGAATGACACCGGTCGACTGCATCGCGTCGATGACGAAATAGAGCCGCCGCTCGGCGCAGAGCGCGCCGATACCGTCGATGTCGAAACGATGTCCTGCGTGGAAGGTGACATGCGAGAGCGAGATCGCGCGCGTGCGGGCATCGATGTAGGGCGCGAACATCTCGGCGCGTGCCGTTTCGCCATTCATCGGCACGAAACGCACCTCCACGCCCTTGCGACGCAGATTGAGGAACGCATAGGCGTTGTTGGGGTGATCACCCTCGACGAGGAGCACATTGTCGCCCGCCGTCAGCGGCAACGCATTCGCGGCAATGTTCATGCCCTCGGAGGTGTTCTTGGTGAAGGCGATCTCGGCCGGCGCTGCGTTGAAGAGCTTCGCCACTCGGGCACGGACCTGCTCGATCCGGTCGAGCCAGACGGGCTTTGGCCCCGCCGTCTCGAGTCCTTCGCGATAGAACCCAAGCAGCGCTTCGCGAACGCTGGTGGCAAGCGGCGTCTGATGGGCGGAATCGAGATAGAGCATGCGCTCCGTCACGGGGAACTGGCGGCGGATTGCGGCAACGTCGTAGTGCATGATGAATGGCTCCTGGCGTTCTCGTCGAATGCGCTCGCGTCAATCGACAAAGGACGGAACGGGATGGGTCGCAGCCAGCTCCTTGAGCCTGCGAAGCCGCGCCGCATTGACCGGAGCCTCCGGTCCGGCGCGCAGGATCTCCGCGACCTCGCGGCCAAGTCTCATGGCCTCGGCCGTATCGAAACCGCGGATCGTCAGCGCGATGCTGCCAAACCGGAAAGCGGTGCGTGGTTCGCCTGATGGCCCCGGCGCACGCATCGCGTTGCCGACGATCCCGTGGGCGCCGAGCCCCGCGACCAGCTCCGGCTGCGTCCAGCTCTCGCCGGTGTAAGCCATGATCATGTGCGAGTCCGTGCCGCCGGTGTAGAGCTCGATGCCGCCTTCCTGCAGGCCCGCACCGAACGCCTTTGCATTCGCGACGACATCGCGCATGAGCTGTGCGAATGCCGGTCGGGTGATCATCTCCATCTGCACCGCCCGCGCCGCGATCATGTTCGAGGCGGCCGGGCCCTGCAGACCAGGATAGACGGCCGCGTCGATGGCTGCGCCGAAACGCTCCCTGGCGAAGACGAAGGCGCCGTTACGCGGTCCGCAGAGCGTCTTCTGCGTCGAGGTCGTGGACACGTCGGAGAACGGAACGGGATTGGCATGGAGGCCCGCGGCGATCAGCCCCGCGACATGGGCAATGTCGGTGAAGAGCAGCGCATCGACCTCGTCGGCAATGGTCTTCAATCCCGCGAAGTCGATCTCGCGCGGATACGAAGACGGGCCGGCGAGCAGTACATGTGGCCGCGTCCTGCGCGCGAGTTCGCGGGCCTGATCCAGGTCGATTGCGCCGGTGCCGGTGACGCCGAACGAGGCCACCGAGCGGTTCGCGCCAGTAATATGACGCATGGCGCCGTGACTGACATGGCCACCGGCGAGCTCGTCGAAGGTCAGCAGCCGCGCGCCTTCGGCCGGCAGGATCGCGCGCAGCACCGCGACATTGGCGATGGTCGAGGACAACGCCTGCACGTTGACGTATTCGGCGCCGAAGATCGCCTTCGCCCTGTCGATGGCGAGGTTCTCGATCGCATCGAGCTCTTCGCAATTGGCGACGCTGCGACGGCCCGGCAGGCCCATCGGCGCCCGGTTGACGAGATGCGTCCCCTCGATCTGTCGCAGGCCAAGCGGCGCGTAGGATGCCGACGCGATCATGTTGAGGGACGACGTCTCCCTCTTCCGATCCTGGTCGATCAGCGCGACGACGTCGGCACCGATCTGATGGGCATCCGCGCCGAAGAGATGGGGCCAGTTGGCATCGTCTGAATGGGCTTGAGCGGCCGTCGAAAGTGACATGGGTGATCCTCTTTCCAGGTGATCGGAATGCGCGTGGTCCGCGCGTGCTCGGGGCGGCGCTACGTCAGTGACGCAGCACGCGCGACAGAAAGGTTTTGGTTCGTTCATGCGTCGGTCGGTCGAAGATCTCGACCGGCGTGCCGATCTCCAGGATGCGGCCGTGATCGATGTAGACGACGCGGTCGGCGACCTCGCGCGCGAAACCCATCTCGTGGGTCACGATCATCATGGTCATGCCCTCGCGTGCGAGCTCGCGCATGACGTCGAGCACCTCGCCGACCATCTCGGGGTCGAGCGCCGAAGTCGGCTCGTCGAACAGCATGATATGCGGCTCCATCGCCAGCGACCGCGCAATTGCGACCCGCTGCTGCTGGCCGCCGGAGAGCTGGGCCGGAAGCTTGTGGGCGTGGTCGCGCAAGCCGACCCGCTCGAGCAGACGCAACGCGTGCGTCCTCGCCTCGTCAGGCTTGCGGCCGCGCACGCGGATCGGCGCTATCGCGACGTTGTCCAGCGCGCTCATATGCGGGAACAGATTGAATTGCTGGAACACCATGCCGACGCCCTTGCGGATTCTCGCCAGCTCCTTCTCGCCGCCGATCGCGCGATCGGCTTCCGTCGGCATGCTGAAACCGTCGACCGTCAGCCGACCGCTCTGGTACATCTCCAGACCGTTGACGCAGCGGATCAATGTCGACTTGCCGGAGCCGCTGGCACCGATGATGACCACGACTTCGCCGCGCCCGACGTCGAGATCGACATCCTTCAGGACATGGAACGCGCCGAACGATTTGTTGAGCCGGCCGATGCTCACGATGACTTCGCGCGACGCGGCGGTTTCCGGAATCTGGATGGCGTTCATCGTGATCCCCTTGCGAGATGGGCCTCTAAGCGGCGCGAGGCGTAGGTGATCGCCCCGCCGATGGCGAGATAGACGGCGAACAGGAAGACGTAGATCTCGTAGGTCCGGCTGCTGTTCTGCGGATCGGCGAGGATCATCTGGCCGGCGCGCAGGAAGTCGGTCAGGCCGATGATGAAGACCAGCGTCGCGCCGTTGAAGATGTCGAGGATCTGTCCGACTAGCGAAGGAACGACGACGCGCAGCGCCTGCGGCAGGACGATGTCGACGTTGAGCGTCCAGCTGCTCATGGCGAGCGAGCGCGCCGCCTCGATCTGCCCCCTGGGAACGGCCTGAAGTCCGCTGCGAACGTATTCGGCGACATAGGCCGCGAAGAAGAGCGCGAAACCGGCCATGCCGCGCAGCAGCCCCGGAACGGAGGTATCCGGTGCCAGCAGCGGCACGATGATCCAGATCCAGTAAACCACGAGGATCAGCGGCACCGAGCGCATCGTCTCGATATAGGCGGTCGAGATCACGCGCAGGCTCGCGATGCGGCTTTGCCGGCCGAGCGCGAGCAGGATTCCGAACGGCAAGGTCAGGATCGAGACCGCGATCGTCAGGACGACGCTGAGCAGCAGGCCACCCCAGACCTCGAAGCCCGGCGGCGAGAGCACGACGAAGATCGCGACGACGCCGGCGAGAAGCCCCGACATCACGATGCGCTGGTTCGCAGCCGGACGATAGGCGCCGATCCATGCCGCGATACCGATCACAGCGCTGGCGGCCGTCAGCATGCCGGAATGCAGGTCGATTGCGGCTGCCACCGCCGCCGCGATCAGGATCCCGACCAAGCCAACCGATGCGAGCGCAGTGCGCCCCGGGCGGAGTGAAAGGCCGAGGCCAGCGCCGAACATCGCGCAGAGGATCGCGACCGAGACCCATGCCCGCCACAGCTGATCAGCGGGATAGATGCCGGTCATCAGCACCTTGAAGCTGCCGCCGACGACCTGCCAATGCGCGTCGATCAGTGCCCAATGAGCGAAGGCATAGGCCGCCCAGGCCAGCAGCGGGATGATGACCAGCGACAGCGCGGCATCGAACGGTTTTGCGAAGAGATTGCGGTGGACCCACCGCAGCGCCAGCGTGCTCATCGCGCCCTCCGTCCGTTGACGCGCGCGTTGATGCCGTTGACACAGGCGCTGATGATCCAGCTCAGCGCGAGATATGTCAGCATCACGATCACGACGCCTTCGAGGTTTCGCCCGGTCTGGTTCGAGACGGTGCCGTAGACGTTGAACAGGTCAGGGAAGCCGATTGCGATCCCGAGCGAGGTGTCCTTGGTCAGGCTGATGTAGCGGTTGGCGAGCGACGGGAGCACGATGCGAAACACCTGCGGAAGGATGATGTCGCGCAGCGTGTGGGAACGCGACAGGCCGAGCGAGGCAGAGGCTTCCCACTGCCCCTTCGGCAGCGCCTCGATCGCACCACGGACGATCTCGGCGACATAGGCCGAACTGTTGACGACGATCGCAACGAGGAGCGCCGTCATCTCGGGCGAAATGGAGAAGCCTCCGCGCGCGCCAAAGCGCGTCGCGACCGGAAGGTCGAGGCCGAGGGGAAAGCCGACCAAGGCGGCTGCAATCAGGGCCGAGATCGCTGCCGCCAGCAGGATCAACCGCGGACGCGATCCGCCCAGAACGACGCAGGCGACAAGCAGGGCGAAGGCGGCCGCGAGCAATCCCCAGGACGCAGCGCCGGCGCGCTCGGAGATCGCAAGGCCGGGAAGGAACACGCCCGACCGACTGGCCAGCAGGCCGCCGAACCAGTTCGAGGCGGCATTCGCGGGGGGAAACCTCAGGACCACCGCGAAGTACCAGAACACGATCTGAATCAGCAACGGCGTGTTGCGGACGGCTTCGACCAGCCCAAAGCAGAGATTGCGCACCAGCCAGTTCGTCGACAGGCGGCCGATGCCGACCAGCGTGCCGAACATCGTGCAGAGGACGATCGCCGAGAGTGCGACCTTGAGCGAATTCCAAAGACCGGCAAACAGCGCTTGCAGATTGCTATGCGATGGCGAGAAGGACTCCAGCACCGGCCAGCCGCCCACGAACGACGGGACGACGCCTTCGCTGAGCGAGAAGTTCGCGCCATGGCCGAGATAGCCGAACGAGAACTGGATGCCCTTGCGAGCGAGCGCCTCGCGAACGGCGAGACCGAGCCAGATGACCAGCCCCGCCACCACGATGACGATCGCCGCCTGCACCAGCCATTTGGACGCAATCAGCAGGCCACGACGCGCCGGCGGGATGCTGTGATATTCGGCGATCTCTGTGCTCACGCTGCCCTCCCGAGATCGAGGCGAGCCTGCCGGCTCGCCGATGATCATGTGGCTCAGTTCCACGGAGGCGAATATTCGGCACCACCCTTGGTCCACATCGCGTTGGGCGTGCCGGCACGATCGATGAAATACGGCGTCTTGGGTCCGAGATTGCGATCGTAGATCTCGCCGTAATTGCCGACTGACTTGATCATGCTGGCGACGAAATCGTCGGCGACGCCGAAATCCTTGCCGAAGCCGTCCTTCACGCCAAGGAATTTCTGCACGAAGGCGCTCTCGTCCTTCATCCTGTCGGACAGATTGGCTGTCGTGATGCCCCACTCTTCCGCCTGGAACAGCGCGAAGGTCGCCCATCGCAGGGCATTGCGCCATTTGGAATCGTTGGCGATCACGAAGCCTGCGAACGGCGATTTGTTCAGGGTCTCCGGCAGGATCGTGTAATCGTCCGGCTTGCCCGAGTTGCCGCGCCAGGCCGCGAGCGCGGATTTGTCAGTCGACATCGCGTTGCAGCGATCGCTCTGGAGCGCACCAAACAGCTTCTCGAGGTTCTCGAAGGTGAGCACCTTGGTGGTCTTGAAGCCGCGCTGGCGAACGAAGGCGGCGAGCGTGGCTTCGGTGCCGGAGCCCTGCGTCGTGCAGATCGTCGCCCCGTCGAGCTCCGCGACGGATTTCACACCGGACGCCGACTTCACCATCATGCCGGTGCCGTCGTAGAAATTGATCGGCAGGAAATCGACGCCGATCGCGGATTCGCGAACCGGCTTGATGGTCGTGTGGGCAAAGACGACGTCGGCCTGCCCGGTCTGCAGGGCGTTGAAGCGGCTCTTGTCGGTGACGATGACGAAGTTGACCTTGCTGGCATCGCCGAGAACGGCCGCGGCCATGGCGCGGCAGAAATCGGCATCCAGGCCTTCGATCTTGCCGGTCTTGGTGTTGAGGTAGCCGAAGCCCGGCGCCGTGTTGTCGGTGCCGCAGTTCAGCGTGCCGCGCTGCTTGACGTTGTCGAGGACGGAGGCGGATGCACCGCTCGCCCACAGCGATGCTGCGGCAAGCGCAGCGACCAGAAATTTTGAATGAGCCATCCGAGAACCCCTCTCCTGTTGTCGTCCAACGCATCTCAGTCGGGCCTGGGATTTGCTCCTCTTGTGAGGACCCGAACTGCTCTGGGGTGAGGCTACTGCCGCAAAACAATTCTGGTCTACTTAATTAATTTTGCGATATACATTAAAAGAAATGCATGATTGAGTTCTGAGCACTTATGGGAGCTGACGAATGGATTTCGCCCGACTCCGCACGCTTCGTGAGCTTTCGCTGCGAAAAACAATGGCAGCGGTGGCGGAGGCCTTGCTGATCTCTCCGTCGGCCGTTTCGCAGCAAATCGCGCAGCTCGAGGACGAGACCGGCGTCGAACTGGTCGAACGCAGGGGCCGCGGCGTCCGGCTGACGCCGGCTGGACAGCGACTGGCTGATCATGCCGGACGCGTCATCGGCGTCCTGGCGGAAGCGAAGACCGACCTTGCGGAGCTGAAGAAGACGATCGCCGGCGAGCTGCGCGTCTCGGCATTTCCCTCGGTCGCGGCATCTCTGATTCCGCCGACGATCCGCGCGATGTCGGCGCGCTTCCCCGATCTCGCGACGATCTTCGAGGAGCTGGAGCCCGACGACAGCCTCGCTGCCCTGCGCGCCTGGCAGACGGATGTCGCTGTCGTCGACGACCTCACCACGTCGGCGAGCCTGTCGGAGACGCAGGTCGAGATGCTGCATCTTCTGGACGACCACCTTCATGTCCTGCTGCCGCACGACCATCCCCTGGCCGAGCGGCCTCACCTCACCCTGCCCGAGCTCGCGACAGAGCGATGGGTTCTCGACACGACGTCAGCCACCTACGCGGACGTGATCGTCGGCGCCTGCCGCAATGCCGGCTTCGATCCCATCGTCAATGCCCGCTGCCACAGTTTCGAGGTGGTCCGGGCCATGGTCGAGGCCGGCTGCTCGGTCTCGATCAATCCGGGGCTGCGCGGGCGCGATCATATCGGCAACCTGCGCCTCAAGGAGATCAAGCCGATCATCACACGGCGGATCTTCGCCGCGTTTCGCACCGGCGAGAGGCGCAATCCGGCGATCGCCGCCTTCGTAGGAGAGCTTCAAACGTTGGCGACATCGATGACGGCGCGGCGATGACGTGCTGGCTATCATTGCGAGCGCAACGCAGTGCGTCCGGGACTCGAGAGGACGCCGCGCACGGCGAAGACTCCGCTCCGCTCGCGACGATGGCGTTCGAAAATTATTCCTGATCGACCAGATCGTCCTCGAGGATCGCCATCTGGAACTGGAACGAGCGATCATCGTCCTCGTCGTCGACGAACAACACGCCGATGAATTCCTCGCCGATATAGACCTCGGCGGAATCGTCCTTCTTCGGCCGCGGCACGACGCGGATCTTGGGATTGCCGAACACGCGCTTCAGATACGCATCTAGCTTTCTGACTTCTTTGACGTCCACGGCAAGTCTCCGATCGAAATTGGCTGGCCGCGTTTTAGGACGAGATGCGGCGAACCGCCAGCATGAATTGCCAAAGAATTTGGGGACGAAAAGGGCCGGAGAATCCGGCCCTTACTCACACGCTCAAAGACCCATCGCGTTTATCATCTGGTCCATGGTGCGCGACGGCTCGGCGCAACCGGCCTCGCCGACGATCTTCGCCGGCACGCCGGCGACCGTGACGTTGTGCGGCACGGGCTTGACCACGACCGAGCCGGCCGCGATGCGCGCGCAATGGCCGATCTCGATGTTGCCGAGGATCTTCGCACCGGCACCGATCAGCACGCCGTGGCGGATTTTGGGATGACGATCTTCGTTCTCCTTGCCGGTGCCGCCGAGCGTGACGCCGTGCAGGATCGAGACGTCGTCCTCGATGACGGCGGTCTCGCCGCAGACGAAGCCGGTGGCATGGTCGAGGAAGATGCCGCGGCCGATGCGCGCGGCGGGATTGATGTCGGTCTGGAATACCGCTGAGGCGCGGCTCTGCAGGTAATATGCAAAGTCCTTGCGGCCCTTCAGATAGAGCCAGTGCGCGAGGCGATGGGTCTGGATCGCATGAAAGCCCTTGAAGTAGAGCAAGGGATCGATGAAGCGCGAGGTCGCGGGATCGCGGTCGTAGACGGCGACGAGATCGGCGCGGAAGGCATTGCCCAAATCAGGATCGTCGCGCAGCGCTTCGTCATAGGTCTGGCGCACCAGGTCGCCCGAGAGCGCAGAATGATCGAGCCGGTCGGCGACGCGGTGGATCACCGAATCCTCGAGGCGGCTGTGATGCAGCACCGTCGAATAGATGAAGGTCGCAAGCTCGGGCTCGCGGTGGACGATGTCCTCGGCTTCGCCGCGGATCCGGTCCCAGATCGGATCGAGCGTTGCGAGCTTTCCTCCCGGATTGACCTGATGCACTGCCATGGAATCTGCTCTTTCGAATGGGCTGGTTTTGTTGGTTCTATAGCACAGTGTAGACGACAAAGTCCTGACGGGCTTGCCTGAGAGTGAACAGCGCCTTGCTCCGCGAAAGCATGCCAACGCGTTGAAACACAACGGGTTCTTCCGGCGTCCCCAGGCGGCAAGGTCGGCTTGAAATGGTCAGAGTCCCGCCAAATTCAAGCCGGCCTCCGTCAAACTATTGGTGAATTTCGCCCCGACCAGTATTGCGGGCATGGTCCGGCAGAGGACGGGAACAGCTTTGAGCATCACCACCGATCAATTGCGCACGCGCGCCGCGGGTACCTTTTGGCTGCGGCTGGCGGCGGTGACCCTGCCCCTCCTCATGATCGCGCCCGCGTTCTGGAACGGCTATCCGCTGTTGCAATGGGATACCGGCGGCTATCTGGCGCGCTGGTACGAAGGCTATCTCGTCCCCAGCCGCTCCACCGTGTTCGGCCTCTATCTGCACTATGGCGAAGGTTTCGGCTTCTGGACCAACCTCGCGGTCCAGTCGCTGGCGACGCTGTGGCTATTGCAGCTGACGCTGCGCGTGCTCTCGATGATGCAGACATTCCGCTTCGTCGCCATCAGCCTGCTGCTGATCCTGTCGACGGCGTTGCCGTGGCTCGCCAGCATGCTGCTGACCGACATCTTTGCCGGACTGTCGGTGCTGTCGCTGTTCCTGCTGATCGTCGGTGGCGATCGCCTCTCCGGGCTCGAGAAGGGCGCGCTGTTCGTCTTCACCGCCTTTGCCGCCGCGACCCACAGCGCCACGCTCGGCGTGCTGTTCGGGCTCTGCGCCGCCGGCTGGATGATGCGGCCGTTGCTTGGGCCTCGCCTGCCGATTGCCGGATTGACCCGGGCGAGCCTGACGATCGTCGCCGGCAGCTTGATGCTGGTGTCGGCCAACCACGCGCTGTCGGGCGAATGGGCCTGGACACCCGGCGGCACCGGCGTTGCCTTCGGCCGCATGATGCAGGACGGCATCGTCGCGCGTTTTCTCAACGATCATTGCCCGCACGAAAACTTCAAGCTCTGCCCCTATCGCAACGAATTGCCCGCGACCGCCGACGAATTCCTCTGGGGCAAGAGCGTGTTCAACGAGCTCGGCCGCTTCCACGGACTGAACGACGAGATGGGCACCATCGTCGAGCGGTCGCTCGCCGACTATCCGGCCTGGCAGGCCGGCGCGGCGCTGCGGGCAATGGGCCAGCAATTGCTGCACGTGGCGACCGGCGAAGGCGCCAGCGTCTGGATCCCGCACACCTACGGCATCATCGAGCGCTACATCCCGGCGCAGGTTGCGCCGATGCGCGCGGCGCGCCAGCAGCATTGGGGACTCAATTTCGACTACGTCAACTGGCTGCACGTGCCGGTGGCGCTGCTCTCGATGCTGGGGCTGCTCGTGCTGCTCGGACACGCCCTCGCCCATCGCCGGCTCGACGATCTGACGCTGCTGGCCGCGACCGTGACGCTGGCCCTGCTCGGCAACGCCTTCATCTGCGGCGTGATCTCCGGGCCGCACGA
This sequence comes from Bradyrhizobium sp. CCBAU 53338, assembly GCF_015291665.1. Lineage (NCBI taxonomy): Bacteria > Pseudomonadati > Pseudomonadota > Alphaproteobacteria > Hyphomicrobiales > Nitrobacteraceae > Bradyrhizobium > Bradyrhizobium sp. CCBAU 53338. The sequence continues at coordinate 3,047,484 of NZ_CP030048.1, read as the reverse complement.
CCGTTACGGCGCGCGCATGGTGTGGGTCGCGACCTTCGTGGTGCTGATGGCGCTATTTCGCTCGGTCGGAGACGAAGAACCCGCGGATGAAACCTCAGCCGCGGCGTGAGAGGAAGTCGAGCACGCCCGATTTGTAGACCTTGTCGCCGACCGCGCGCATGTGATCGCGGCCTGGAATATCCAGCACTTCCGATCCGGGAATGATCGCGCCGAGCGCACTGGCGGAGCCCGCGACGTCGTCGGTCGAGCCGACCGCGATCAGCACCGGCACGTCGATGCGCGCGGCTTCCTGCTCGGTCATGAGATCGCGCGTGCCGCGCAGGCAGGCGGCGAGCGCTCGGCGGTCGGAACGGGTCTGATCGGCGAAGGCGCGAAAGGTGCGCCCGACGGGATCGGTGACGTCGTCGAGCGAGGGCGCCTCCAGCGCCTCGGCGACGTTCTCGCCGGGCCCGGTGCCCTCGATCAGGCCGCCGATGCCGATGCCGCCGAGGATCGCCGAGCGCAGGCGCTGCGGCTCGTTCAGGCCGAGCCACGCGGCCATCCGCCCGCCCATCGAATAGCCCATGATGTCGGCCTGCGGGATGGCGAGATGGTCCATCAGCGCGAGCACGTCGCCGGCCATGGTGGGGATCGAGTACTGCGCGGCCTCGTAGAGCTTTGCGCTGTCGCCATGGCCGCGATTGTCCAGCGCAATGACGCGGCGGCCGTTCTTGCGCAGCTCCGAGACCCAGGTCGGATAGACCCAGTTCACGTTCTTGCTCGAGGCGAAGCCGTGCACCAGGATGATCGGGTCGCCCTCGCCTTCGTCGAGATAGGCAATTTCAACGGCGCCGTTGTGAAAGCTCGGCATCAGCAGTTCCGGGAATGTTGTGGGGACGATTGATCTTAGGCCGTGGCGGTCGAATTCGCCAGAGCGGCTTCGGCCGCGAGCTGCGCCCGGCGGAGCCGCCGGGCCCGCCTGCGATCGCACCAGCCTTGCGTCAGGCGCTCGGTGGTCGCCTTGATCGAGGCCAGCAGGCCGAACAGCGTTAACGCCGCACCGAGCAGCCACAGCGCAAGGTCGAACGCGCCGCCGACCAGCAGCAGCGCGCCACGGCCGAACAGCTTCAGGATCGCGCGCGTCTTGCTCCCTTGCGCTTCCGCGAGCCGCGCCGCGCGCGCGACGTCCTTGGGCCCTTCGGCGATGCGCAGCGTGTCCATGGCGCCGCGCGTGCCTGATTTCTCGGCCACGCGCGTGACGTCCTTGCCGAGCCGCACCAGCGCGCCCGCTTTCTCGACGCGGAACGCGGCCTTGATCGCATTCACGGTCGCGCCCGGCCGCAGCACCGAGCCCGAGGCGACCGCGTTCTGCAGCATCGGCGTGTCCACCACCTCGCGCGCGGACCGGCCGGCCCATTCGGCGAGACCTTCGCCGAGCCGTCCGACCTTGCGGGCATCCTTCACCAGCGTCAGCCCGGCGCGTACAGGCGCGGCACCGCCGGCGGACACGTAGGTCACCGCCGTCACCGCGAGGCCCGCGGTGGCGAGACCGAGCACGAGGCGATCGGTATCCTCGCCCATGGCGAGATGCTTGCCCTCGCGCACGACGTCCCTGACGTCGCCGATCACGAAGAGATCGCCGGCGACCGTGCCCGACAGGCTCGCGACATCGTCGGCATTGCCGGTGACGAGACCGGTGGCAAAGCGCCTGGCGAAGTGCGAGGTGGAACGTTCCGCTTTGACGGCATCGCCGACCCGGCTGAGGAGGTCGTCGGGCAGCGCGATGTTGCGATCACGCGCGAGCGTGACGAAGCTGTCGGCGAGATCGGCGTCACCGGCACCAAGCGCGGCCTCGATATTGTCCTGGACCAGGCGGTCGTTGTTCGCGAGGGCCGCGTCGAGCTCGAGCTCGGACAGCGCCGCCGGATCGTCCTTCGCGGCGAGGACAGCGCCAGCCTGCCGGGCATGCGGCACTACCTGCGCGAGCACAACGCTGCATGCAGCAATTCCTGCCAAAGCTGAGCTGATTCGCAGCCACTTCATGCTGAAAGCCTGGACATTCGCGAAATCTTTTGCGTCGGCCGTTCGCGCCCGATGGTTGGTCTTTCGTCGCAATTCCGCGTGTCCGCAGACATAGTATGCCAAAATTGCGACACAACGTCCCCGACGAAAGAAGGGCTTCTCTGAGGCGACAAGATTGTGTCGAATTTGCATGAGCAAATGAGCATGGGGCAATTGCGATCCTTTCGGTTCCACCGGGCTAGCAATCAACTGCACCCATCAGTATGGTCCGCCGCGTCGATAATATGCCGCGTCACTGCTGATTGTGTCTGCCGCCATTGCCACTCCAGGATGAACTACGATGTCCGACCATGTCGTCCCGCACTTCCATAACGATGCCGGTGTCCCCGTCATCGAGATCGGCTCGCAAGAGTTCATGTGCGTGGGCGCCAATCCTCCGTTCGACCATCCGCACGTGTTCCTGGACCTCGGCAACGACAACGAGATCATCTGCCCGTACTGCTCGACGCTGTACCGCTTTGCCGCCGACCTGAAAGCTGGCGAAGCCCGCCCCCCCGAATGCGTGCTGAAGGACAAGGTGGCCTGACCGCTTCCTTGGGTCAGGGGTGGCCCTCCCGCGAACGATCGTCATAGCCGGTGCCGGAATCGGAGGACTGACGGCTGCGCTTGCGCTCGCGCGGCGCGGTTTTCGCATCGTCGTGCTTGAGAAGGCCGAGCGTCTCGAGGAAGTCGGCGCCGGCCTGCAACTTTCCCCCAACGCCAGCCGCGTGCTGGTCGAGCTTGGCCTTACCGAGCGGCTCAGGCTGCGCGCCGTCGTCCCGGACGCAGTCTCGATCATGAGCGCGCGCGCTGGCGGCGAGCTGTTGCGGATGCCGCTCGGCGAAGCTGCGTCCGCGCGCGCCGGCGCCCCCTATTGGGTGGTGCATCGTGCCGACCTGCAATCGGCGCTATCGGGCGCGGTCGCCGACCATCCCGATATCGACCTGAAGCTGGGCGCGACCTTCGAGGATGTCGCCGCCCATGCCAAGGGACTGACCGTGGTCCATCGCAGCGGGACGATCCGCCGCAGCGATCTCGCCAGCGCCCTGATCGGCGCCGACGGCATCTGGTCGACGGTCCGCCAGCATCTGTTCCCCGAGGTGCAGCCGCGCTTCTCCGGCCTGATCGCCTGGCGCGGCACGCTCGATGCCGCGCAGCTGCCGAAAGATCTGACCGCGCGGCGGGTGCAGCTCTGGATGGGCCCGAACGCCCATCTCGTCGCCTATCCGATCGCAGGCGGCCGGCAACTCAATGTCGTGGCGGTGCTGCCGGGCACCTGGAACAGGCCGGGCTGGAGCACGCCGGGCGATCCTTCCGAGGTGATGGAGGCCTTCGCCGCGCCGGGCTGGCCGGCGACGGCGCGGATGATGCTGGCCGCCGTCGACAGCTGGCGCAAATGGGCGCTGTTCGGCGTGCCCGAAGGCTGCCCGTGGAGCAAGGGCCCGATCGCGCTGCTCGGCGATGCCGTGCACGCGATGCTGCCGTTCGCCGCGCAAGGCGCCGGCATGGCGATCGAGGATGCCGCCGTGCTGGCCCGGCATCTGAGCCTCGAGGCCGCCGAGGACGCAAGCGGCGTCGCAGCGGCGCTCAAGCAATACGGCCTGATGCGACAGGCTCGTGTCAGGAAGGTACAGCGGACCGCGCGGCAGCAGGGTCGCATCTATCATCTCGGCGGCCCGTTCGCGATCGCGCGCGATCTTGCGATCCGTACGCTCGGGCCGGAGCGCATGCTGGCGCGACAGGACTGGATCTACGGCTGGCGCGCTTAGCGCTTCGGAGCCGGCTTGATGTCCGGCCGCTGTGGCGTCGAAGGCGCCGGCGTCGCGTCAGGCGGCGTTTCCCGGCACCTGTTGCGGCGCCACGCGTCGTCCGCCATCTGCGCCGAGCCTCGGACCGCGACGTAGTCGTTGCGATAGGCAAGCTCGGACACGACGGCACCGCCGGTCCCGGTCTCCGCCTTGTCCATCAGCTTCTGCAATTCCGTGGTGCGCGCCGCGAGCGCCTTGCGCTCGCCCTCGAGCTGCTTGCAGTCGTACAATTCGTATTTGGCGGGATCGGCGAAGGCCGGGGCGATCGTCTCGCTCACGCCGGCGCAGCCGGACAGCGCGAAGCCGGCCGCAGCCAGCGCGGCAACCGCACAACAGGCGCGGACGGAAGAGGAGAGCGAAGCAGGCATGGGCGGAAAAATAGTCCCCGTGAATTGAGAATGCCTAAAGCAGGGCCAGATGTCGGGATTGAGGCTTTGCCTTGTGCCGCCGGCTCGCTTAAGGAAGAACCCCCTGTCCGGCGCGAAAGCGCCAATTCCAGACGGCCGGACGGGACTTAAGTGTTTGATCTCGTTGGATCAAGCGGGCATGGCGAAATTGGTAGACGCAAGGGACTTAAAATCCCTCGGCTCGCAAGAGCTGTGCCGGTTCGACCCCGGCTGCCCGCACCAACGCATGACGCCCCGGAGCTGAGAGGGCCTGCGCAGCAAGATGCCGGACCACGCCGTCGAGGTCATGCCTTGTCGATTTATCTACGCCCGCACGATGTTGGCCGCCCCCGACTGAATTGAGTGCACTGCGAGGCGCGAGGCGAGCTCGAGATTGGGAGCAGAGACATCGTGAAGGGGAAGGCCTTGTCGTCGTGACAACGGAGAAGCTGCGCTTCTGCCTTACGGCAGTGCGAGCCGAGTTATGAGCGCACTGCTTCAAAGAACCGAAGCAGTAAGACGAGGACCGCTTTGATTTCATTCCAAGCGATTGCGACAAGCGCGAAGGACGCAGGGTCCTTGACGACGGCAGCCGCTCCGAGCGCAATCAATGCCGCGAAGACCACCAGCGCGAAAAGGATGCGTGTCCAATGTGGCGCTGGAAAATTGCGGACCGTTACCGGCGGAAGCAGCGGCCAGCCGCGCACTTATGGCGATTGCCGATAGCGGACAATGCAAAACACATGATCATCGGCGCTCGACCCGGTCGAGCAGGCCGGTCGTGCGAGCTGATCTCAGGCTTTTCGGCTCGAGGCCTCTTCACCATTTGTTGTCCGTCCCCGGCCCCGCCGGACAGCCATCCCGAAACATGGGTTGTGCAATGCAGCATGGGCCTTAGATTTAGCCTCTGAAATCAGAGGTGAGCTGCTTGTCCGACGTCAATGCCGACGACTGGGTGTCTTCCGGACACCGCCCCATGGGTTTTCCCGAATTCGTTGTCGTGATCGCGTCCATCATGGCGCTGAATCCGCTCGCGATGGACATGATGCTGCCGGCACTGCCCAACATCGGGGCGGCCTTCGGCATTCCCAACGCCAACCATCTCCAACTCGTGCTGTCGACCTTCCTGATCGGCTTCGGCGCAGGGCAGTTCATCATGGGCCCGTTGTCCGACCGGTTCGGACGCCGGCCGGTGCTGCTCGGCGGCATGGCGGTCTATGCCGTGGCGAGCGTGCTCGCGGTCGCCGCGCCCTCGTTCGAAACGCTGCTGCTTGCCCGCGCGCTGCAAGGCCTCGGTACCTCGGCGACGCGCGTGATCGCAACCTCGATCGTGCGCGACTGCTATGCCGGCCGCCGCATGGCGAGCGTGATGTCGCTTGCCATGATGATTTTCATCGCGGTGCCCGTGATTGCGCCCTCGTTCGGGCAGGCGGTGCTGCTGGTCACGCATTGGCGCGGCATCTTCGTCGTGCTGATGTTCTACGGCATCATCGCGCTGGCCTGGAGCGTGTGGCGGCTTCCGGAGACGCTGCCCGAGACGGAGCGCAGGTCGCTCGCGCCTGCCGACGTGCTCTCGGCCTTCCGCCAGACCGTCACCAACCGCCAGACCATCGGCTATGCGACCGCCGCGGGCAGCGTGATGGGCGCGCTATTTTCCTACGTGTTCTCCGCGCAGCAGGTGTTCACCGGCATCTATCATCTCGGCCATTATTTCCCCCTCGCCTTCGCCGCGATCGCGGCCGGCACCGCCGTCGCCGGCTTCCTCAACGCGAAACTGGTGGGGCGGCTCGGCATGCGCGTGATCTCGCACGGCGCGCTGACGCTCTATGCCGCGGTGGCCGGCGTGATGCTGCTGACCGAGATCCTCGGCGTGCTGCCGCTGCCCCTGTTCATGGTGCTGTCGGCGCTGATGATGTTCTCGTTCGGCATGATGGTCGCCAATTTCACCGCGCTCGCGATGGAGCAGCAGGGCCACATCGCCGGCACCGCCTCCTCGCTCTACGGCTCGATCACGACTCTGATCGGCATCGTCGTCGGCACGGCGATCGGCCAGAGCTTCGACGGCACGCTGCTGCCGTTCTCGGTCGGCTTCTTCCTGTCGACGCTTGCGGCGCTCGCGATAGTGCTGGTCGTGGAGAAGGGGCGGCTGTTCAAGCCGCATCATCGCCCGATCGTGTGAGGAACTTCAAAGCCGTCTTCATGTTGTCTTGCAGCAATTCGAGAGATGGACTCAATGGAACCACAGCACCGCAACGAAGCGCGCAAGCCGGACCGTCAGCAGGCTGAGCGATCGGCGTCTTCAGCCGAGCACGCCGCCGTCAATCCGGCTTTTGCAAGCGAAGGGCTCGAGCAGGTTCGCGACAGCCACTGCTGAGGCGCCGCTCCCGCCTTCACCGAAACAGGAACGCCAAACGACAACGGCGCCGCTGATTACAGCGGCGCCGCGTGATGTCAGGGCGAAGGGTGCCGGAAGCACCCTTTCCTTGTTCCGTTTTACTCTGACTTGTCGACGTTCCAGAAGATCGGAGTCGCCGGACCGTCGAGCACGCCGGTGAGCGACTTCCGCCAGGCGCTCGGCGCCAGATACTGGCCGAGCGGGATGTAAATCACCTGGTCATAGGCTTCCTTCTGGATCTCGGACGCGATCTTCTTCTGATCGTCGAGCGAGGCTGCGCGGACGAACTCGTCCTTGAGCTTCTCGATCTTGGCGTCTTCCGCCCAGCCGAACCAGCCGCCGTTCTTGCCCCGTCCGCCGATCGATACGTTGGCGACCGGGTTCATCACGTCGGCGGCAACCCAGTTGGTGAAGAACATGTTCCAACCGCCCTCCTTCACCGGCTTCTGGCCGGCACGCCGGCTCACGACGGTCTGCCAGTCGGTCGCCTGTAGGTCGACCTTGAAGCCAGCCTCACGGAGCAATTGCGCCGCGACGACCGGCTGGGCCTTCAAGGTGGTGACATCGCCGGGCGCCATGATCGCGATCGGCGTTCCGTCGTAGCCGGACTCGGCGAGCAGCTTCTTGGCCTCTGCCATGCCGCCGCCCTTCACCAGAGTCTCGCCACCTGCATCGCTCGCAAAGGGCGTATCGCAAACGAAATAGGCGCCGCAGAGCTTGTAGTACTTGGGATTGCCGACGAGCGCGTCGAGCACGTCCTTCTGGTTCATCGCCAGGAGCGCAGCGCGGCGAATCTTCGGATTGTCGAACGGCGGCAGCAGGAAGTTCATGCGGCCGAGCGTCTGGAAGCCGAACTTGTTCAGGACCTCGACCTTGAGGTCGCTGTTCCCTTCCAGCACCGGAAGCAGATCCCACGGCGGGTTTTCCATGAAGTCGATGTCACCCGACTGCAGCGCGTTGACCGCCGTCTGCGCGTCCGGCATGGTGATCCATTCGACACGGTCAACCTTGACGACCTTGCCGCCGGCGGTCCAGCTCGCCGGTTCCTTGCGCGGCACGTAATCGGTGTTCTTGGCATAGACCGACTTCACGCCTGGCTGGAATTCACTCTGCACGAACTTGAAGGGACCGGAGCCGATCTGCTCGGCCATCTGCTTGCCCGCCGGCGTTTCGGCGAGCCGCTTCGGCATCATGAACGGTACCAGTGAGGACGGTTTGCCGATCGATTCAAGCACCAGCCCATAGGGCTCCTTCAGCTTCAGCACGATCGTCTTGGCGTCTGGCGCCTCGATGCTGGCGGTGAAGTCCATGAGCTTCTGGCCCATGCCGTCGTTCTTGCCCCAGCGCTTCAGCGATGCGACGCAATCCTCGCCGGTCACCGGCGCGCCGTCATGCCACTTCAGTCCGTCGCGCAGCGTGAAGGTGTAGGTCAGCTTGTCGTCGGAGACCTTCCAGTCCGCCATCTGCGGCTGAACCTTGAACGTCGAATCGGTCGAAAGCAGGGTGTCGTAGACCATGTAGCCGTGGTCGCGCGTGATGTAGGCGGTGGTGAAGCCCGGATCGATGATGCGCAGGTCCGAATGCATCACAGCCGTGATGGTCTTGCCGCTGGCGGCCGACGCGTTCGGCGGCAACACGGACGCAAACGCAAGCGCCGTCGGCGCGACACCCGCAATCTTGAGAAGCTTGCGGCGCGAAATCTTGGACATATAAGTTTCTCCTGACGTGAAACTGTTCAAAGGCAGGTTCTTGGTTGAGCATCAGGTTCGTTTCTTGGGCGAACTAACCTCATGCAATGCCTTTATCTTTCGAGACTTGCAGACAGTCTTGAGCGCGTCAATCCGGTTTCGGTGCAGCCCATGGCATCGCATCCACGGGCTCCACAAAGATCGGTTTGGCTCTACAACATTCTCCGCTTGTCCCGTCCCGCGCCAATGCAATGCGCGTTCCACCTTCCAAGCTCGAGAGACATTGAGATGAATCCAGCCAATCTTCCCTTCGATTCCGAGGCGATGCTCGAGGGCTTGCGCACCTGGGTGGAATGCGAAAGCCCGACCTGGGACGCCGGTGCCGTCAACCGCATGCTCGATATTGCGGCGCGCGATATGGCCATCATGGGTGCGACGATCGAACGCATCGCCGGCCGTCAGGGCTTTGGCGGCGTCATCCGCGCGCGTTTCCCGCATCCCAAGCAGGGCGAACCGGGCATCCTGATCGCCGGGCACATGGATACCGTCCACCCGACCGGCACCATCGAGAAGCTGAAATGGCGCCGCGAGGGCAACAAATGCTACGGCCCCGGCATCTACGACATGAAGGGCGGCAATTATCTCTCGCTGGAAGCGATCCGGCAGCTTGCGCGCGCCTCCTTCACCACGCCGCTGCCGATCACCATCCTGTTCACGCCCGACGAGGAAGTCGGCACGCCCTCGACACGCGACATCATCGAAGGGGAAGCTGCCCGCAACAAATATGTGCTGGTGCCCGAGCCCGGCCGCGCCGACAACGGCGTCACCACCGGACGTTACGCCATCGCGCGCTTCAATCTTGAAGCGACGGGACGACCGAGTCACGCCGGCGCGACGTTGTCGGCGGGACGCTCGGCAATCCGCGAAATGGCGCGGCAAATTCTCGCGATCGACGCGATGACGACGGAGGATTGCACCTTCTCGGTCGGTGTCGTGCATGGCGGCCAGTGGGTCAACTGCGTCGCGACGACCGCGACCGGCGAAGCGCTCTCGATGGCCAAGCGCCAGGCCGATCTCGACCGCGGCGTCGAACGCATGCTGGCACTCTCGGGCACCACCAACGACGTCATCTTCAAGGTGACGCGCGGCGTGACGCGGCCGGTGTGGGAGCCGGATGCCGGCACCATGGCGCTGTATGAAAAGGCACGCGGCATCGCCAAATCTCTCGGCGCGGAATTACCGCATGCAAGCTCGGGCGGCGGCTCCGACGGCAACTTCACCGGCGCGATGGGCATCCCGACGCTCGACGGCCTCGGCGTGCGCGGCGGCAATGGCCACACGCTCGAGGAATTCATCGAGGTCGACAGCCTGGTCGAGCGCGGTCGCCTGATGGCGGGACTGCTGGCGACACTTGAGTAGCAATTCGGTCATGCCGGGATGGTCCATCTCGGGATTCCGGGTTGCGCCGCGCGCCCCCGGAATGACTCGATCCATCAACCTCGCACTGCACAATGCGTTTGCAGTCGCGGATGAAATTTAGCCTTGTCTAAAAATGAGGCGCATCGTACTGCTCGATGGTCCACGCGACGATGCGGGAGAGATCGCAACGAAGGCATCAGCTTTCGTTGCGGCGCCGACGGAGCAACCGCCCCGGAAACTCTCAGGCAAAAGGACTGTATCGTCAGGACGATCTGGAGAGAGGCGGCACGATTTGACTATCGTGACGTCCACCGAAGGGGATAGTCCGAGGTCGACCTTCCGAGGTCCGCATCGGATCAAGCTCTCAGGTAACCGTGACAGATGGGGCGCCGCCAACGGCTTTCGGGCCGGCGGTCAGCCATCTCTAACTCACGGGAGCCCCTAACTCATCATGACTCATATCGCCATCATCGGCGCCGGCATCACCGGCGTAACGACCGCCTATGCCCTGCTCGAACGCGGCTTTGAGGTGACGGTGCTAGACAAGCACCGTTATGCCGCGATGGAGACCTCGTTCGCGAACGGCGGACAGCTCTCTGCCAGCAATGCCGAAGTGTGGAACAGCACCGCGACGATCCTCAAGGGCCTGCGCTGGATGTTCCGGCGCGATGCGCCGCTGCTGATGAACCCGCGGCCGAACTGGCACAAATATTCGTGGATGAGCGAGTTCGTCGCCGCAATCGGCAACTACCGTGCGAACACGATTCTGACCACGCGGCTCGCCATCGAAGCCCGCAAGCACCTGTTCGAGATCGCGACGCGCGAAGGCATCGACTTCGATCTCGAGCGCCGCGGCATCCTCCACATTTATCACGACAAGAAGGGCTTTGAATCCGGCCTGCAAGTCAACGCGCTGCTGCAGGAGGGCGGCCTCGATCGCCGCCCTGTGACAACGGAAGAAATTCGCACGATCGAGCCGACCTTGCGCAAGGAGTATTACGGCGGTTTCTACACGCCGTCGGACGCGACCGGCGATATCCACAAATTCACGCGCGGCCTTGCGGAGGCCTGCAAGCGTCGCGGCGCGACCTTCATCCACGAAGCCAACATCGATTCCATCGCGCAAGCCGGCGGCGGCTTTGTCATCGGTTGGGCCGATCTCTCGGCAAGCGACGCTGCCGCTTCTGCGCGCGGCATGCTGAAGGGGGACGGCGTCGTGGTCTGTGCCGGTGTTGCCAGCCGTCACTTTGCGGCGATGCTCGACGAGCGCGTCAACGTCTATCCGGTGAAGGGCTATTCGATCACGGTGCAGCTCGACTCCGCCGAAAGCCGCGACGCGACGCCGACCGTCAGCCTGCTCGACGAAGCCGCCAAGATCGTCACCAGCCGGCTCGGCGCCGATCGCTTTCGTGTCGCCGGCACCGCCGAGTTCAACGACTTCAACCGCGACATCCGCGCCGATCGCGTGCAGCCGCTGATCGACTGGGTGCGCAGCAATTTCCCTGATGTGGAGACCTCGCGCGTCGTGCCCTGGGCTGGCTTGCGACCGATGATGCCGAACATGATGCCGGTGGTGCGTGCGGGCCGGATGCCGGGCGTGTTCTTCAACACCGGCCACGGCCATCTCGGCTGGACCCTGTCGGCCGCAACCGCGCAGATGATTGCGGGAACCATCGACGGCTGGCGCGGGCTCAACGCACCGCCATCGGCCCCCTCACTTGCGGTTGAGCAAGAGCTTCGTCGTGCATCCTGAGTGGTCGCAAATCACTGCGGGGCGGCCCTTGCGACCGCCCTGCCCTTGGCACACAATTTGCCCCGAGAGAACGGCTCTCCGGCCGTCTCTTCCAGCCCGAGTGACAGGCGCGCATGATAGACACGACCGAATCCACGGGCGCCTCTCGGCCCCCTCAATTCCGCAGCCGGAGATAGGTGCATGCTAGGTTATCTCATTCGCCGCGTTCTGGCCGCGGTGCCCGTGATGGGCGTCGTCGCGCTGTTCGTGTTCCTGCTGCTGCGGCTGACACCTGGCGATCCCGCCGCGATCCTCGCCGGCGACAACGCGACGCCGGAGCGTCTGGAGCGCATCCGCACCTCGCTCGGCCTCAACGAGCCGTTGATCGTGCAGTTCATCACCTGGGTGAACAAGCTGCTGCACGGCGACCTCGGGACCTCGCTGATCTCCAATCTCCCGGTCATGAAAATGATCGGCCAGCGCGTCGAGCCGTCGATCTCGATCGCGCTGTCGACCATCATCCTCGCCGTCATCGTCGCCGTGCCGCTCGGCGTCATCGCGGCCTGGAAGCACGGCACCTGGATCGACCGATTCGTGATGGGACTCTCCGTGCTCGGCTTCTCGGTGCCGGTGTTCGTGGTCGGCTACGTCCTGATCCAGGTCTTCGCCATCGACCTGCGCTGGGTGCCGGTGCAGGGCTTCAAGAGCATCTCGGCCGGCTTCGGCCCCTTCTTCGAGCGCATCATCCTGCCGACCTGCGCGCTCTCCTTCATCTACATCGCGCTGATCGCGCGCATGACCCGCGCGGCGATGCTCGACGTGCTCGGCGAAGACTACGTGCGGACCGCGCGCGCCAAGGGCATCAACGAGGTCGCGGTGATGATGCGGCACGCGCTGCGCAACGCCGCCGTGCCCGTGATCACCGTGATCGGCACCGGCTTTGCGCTGCTGATCTCCGGCGTGGTCGTCACCGAGAGCGTGTTCAACATCCCCGGCATCGGCCGCCTCACCGTGGACGCGGTGCTGGCGCGCGACTATCCGGTGATCCAGGCGATGATCCTGCTGACCTCGCTGATCTACGTCGTCGTCAATCTCCTGATCGACGTCGCCTACACGCTGCTCGATCCGCGAATCCGGTACTGAGGCAAGGACACGAACAACAATGACCGTCGACAGCCTTCCCCAGTCCTCCATTCCGATCACCTCGCCGCTGCGGCCGAAGCTCGGATTCCTCACCTCGACGCCGATCATCGCGGTCGCCACCATCCTGCTGGCGCTGATCGTGGCGGTCTCGATCCTGGCGCCGCTGATCGCGCCGCATGATCCGATCCAGCTCGCGCCATCGCAGCGGCTGAAGCCGGCCTCGGCACAATTCCTGCTCGGCACCGACGCCTATGGCCGTGACCTGTTGTCGCGCGTCATCTATGGCGGGCGCATCTCGCTGCTGATCGGCATCGGCTCGGCGATCCTGTCGATCGCCATCGGCCTCGCCATCGGCCTCGTCTCCGGCTTCTTCAAGCTGGTCGATTCCGTGCTGATGCGCGTCATGGACGGCCTGATGGCGATGCCGAGCATTCTGCTCGCGATCGCCGTGGTGTCGCTGTCCGGCGCCAGCATCTGGACCGTCATGGTCGCGATCACCATTCCTGAAATCCCGCGCGTTGCGCGGCTGGTGCGCTCGGTCGTGCTGTCCGCGCGCGAGGAACCCTATGTGGAAGCCGCTATCTCGGTCGGATCGTCGCTGCCGAAGATCATGTGGCGGCATCTGATGCCGAACACGATCGCGCCGCTGATCGTCCAGGGCACCTATGTCTGCGCGTCCGCGATCCTCACCGAGGCCATCCTCTCCTTCCTCGGCGCCGGCATCTCGCCGGAGACGCCGACCTGGGGCAACATCATGGCCGAGGGCCGCCAGTACTTCCAGCTCAAGCCGACGCTGATCTTCTGGCCGGGCCTGCTGCTCTCGATCGCCATCCTCAGCATCAACCTGATCGGCGACGCCGCCCGCGACGCCCTCGATCCCCGCATGAAGCAGCGCGAGGGCAAGTGATGAGCGATCACGTGATGACCAAAGACATCGTTCTCGACATCAACAATCTCGTCGTCTCCGTCGGCAAGAAGCCGAACGGAGCGAAGATCATCGACGGCATCTCGATCCAGGTGCGCGAGGGCGAGACGCTGTGCCTCGTCGGCGAAAGCGGCTCCGGCAAGTCGGTGACCTCGCTCACCACGATGGGCCTGCTGCCAAAGGGCACGCTGGTGCCATCAGGCGGCAGCGTCAAGCTCGTCGGCGAGGAGATTCTCACCGCGACCGATCGCCGCCTGCGCCAGCTGCGCGCGACCAGGATGGCGATGATCTTCCAGGAGCCGATGACCGCGCTCAATCCGGTGGTGCCGGTCGGCCGCCAGATCGACGAAGTCCTGCGCGCCCACACCGATCTCGACAGCAAGGCCCGCAGGAAGCGCATCCTCGACATGATGGAGCAGGTTCACCTGCCCCAGGTCGAGCGCATCTTCGCCTCCTACCCGCATCGCCTGTCCGGCGGCCAGCGCCAGCGCATCATGATCGCGATGGCGCTGGTGCTGGAGCCGAAGCTGCTGATCGCGGACGAGCCGACCACCGCGCTCGACGTCACCACGCAGAAGCAGATCCTGTCGCTGATCCGCGAGCTCCAGCGCGATCACGGCACCGCCGTGCTGTTCATCACCCACGACATGGGCGTCGTGGCCGAGATCGCCGACCGCGTCGCGGTGATGCGGCAGGGCAGACTTGTGGAGACCGGCCCGCTCGAGACCGTGCTGCGCAATCCCACGATGGAGTACACCCGCAACCTGCTCGCCTCCGTGCCGAGCCTAGTGCCGCGGCCGCCGCGCGAGGAGAGCCACGAGCCCGTCGTGCTCGAGGCCAACGACCTCAGCAAGGTCTACAAGGAGCGCGCGTTCTTCGGCAAGGGACGCGAGGTCGTCGCCGCCGACAAGGTGACGCTGACGCTGCGCAAGGGACGCACGCTCGGCATCGTCGGCGAGAGCGGCTCGGGCAAGTCGACGGTGGCGCGCTGCATCGTGCGCCTGATCGATCCGACCTCCGGCGGCGTCCGCCTCGCCGGCCGCGAGATCTCCGACATCTCGCGCCGCCTGCTGCAACCGCACCGGCAGAAGATCCAGATCGTGTTCCAGGATCCCTACCGTTCGCTGAACCCGCGCATCACCGTCGGCGAGAGCATCGCGGAAGGCCCGATCAATTACGGCGTCCCGCATGCGAGCGCGATGAAGCGTGCCCGCGAGCTGCTCGAGCTGGTCGGCCTGCCGGCCGACGCGGTGTCGCGTTATCCGCACCAGTTTTCCGGCGGCCAGCGCCAGCGCATCGCCATCGCGCGCGCGCTCGCGCTCGATCCGGACGTGCTGGTCGCGGACGAAGCGGTCTCTGCGCTCGACGTCTCGGTGCAGGCGCAGGTGCTGGAACTGCTCGACGAGATCCAGAAGCGGCTCGGCATCGCCATTCTGTTCATCACCCACGACCTACGCGTCGCCGCGCAAATCTGCGACGAGGTCGTGGTGATGCAGCACGGCCGCGTCGTCGAGCAGGGCCGGGCGGCCGAAGTGCTGACGCATCCGCAGGAGGCCTACACCAGGGCGCTGCTGGATGCGGCGCCGGGACGCAACTGGGACTTTGCGAATTTCCGGCCGGTGTCGGAGGGCGTGGGGGCCAGCGCCTAGGTCTGTCTACCCGTCACTGCGAGTATTCCCAAAACAGCTTGAGGCCATGCGCAGCGCGACTGTCTGCCTTGCTTGCTCTTGCTGCAAAGCCGGGTAACGTCTCGCACATCATTTGCCTGGGACTTGAGTTGATGACACGCATCGCCGTCGGCGGCTTCCTGCACGAGACCAACACCTTCGCTCCGACGAAGGCGACGTTTGCGGACTTCCAGCATGGCGGCGGCTGGCCGGCGATGACCGTAGGGCCCGACGTGCTGAAGGTGATGCGGCGCATCAATGTCGGCCTCGCCGGCTTTGTCGACAGCGCCGAAGCCAATGGCTGGGAACTCATCCCGACGATTGCCTGCGGTGCGAGCCCCTCGGCACACGTGACCAAGGACGCTTTCGAGCGCATCGTGAAGGTGATGGTCGACGGCATCGCCGCCGCGGGCCCGATCGACGCCGTCTATCTCGACCTGCACGGCGCCATGGTCACCGAGCATCTCGACGACGGCGAAGGCGAGATTCTGGCGCGCGTGCGCCGTGTCATCGGCAACGATATTCCCCTGGTCGCAAGCCTCGACCTGCACGCCAATGTCACATCAGCAATGATGGAACATGCGGACGCGCTGATCGCCTACCGCACCTATCCTCATGTCGACATGGCCGAGACCGGCCGGGCATCGGCAAAGCACCTCGCCCTGCTTCTGAAGACGAAGCAGCGCTTTGCAAAGTCGTTCCGCCAGATACCGTTCCTGATCGCGATCAGCTGGCAATGCACCAACGACTTTCCGACCAAGGGCATCTACGAAAGGCTCGCCGCATTGGAGAGCGATGCGGTTCCGACCCTCTCGTTCGCGCCGGGTTTCCCCGCCGCCGATTTCCGCGATTGCGGTCCGAGCGTGTTCGCCTATGGCAAGACGCAGGAAGACGCCGACCACGCAGCGGATGCGATCGTCAAGCTGATCGAAAGCCACGAGGACGATTTCGACGGCAAGATCTGGTCGCCCGATGATGGCGTGCGCCACGCCATGGAACTCTCCAGAAGCGCGAGCAAGCCGATCATCATCGCCGATACCCAGGACAATCCCGGAGCCGGCGGCGATTCCGACACGACGGGCATGCTGCGCGCGCTGGTGCGCAACAAGGCAAGCGCCGCAACCGGCGCGATCTACGATCCGGAGTCGGCCAAAGCGGCACATGCGGCCGGCGTCGGCGCCACCGTGACGCTCTCGCTCGGCGGCAAATCAGGGATCGCAGGCGACGAGCCCTATACCGAGACCTTCGTCGTCGAAAGCCTCTCCGACGGCCGCTTCGTCGCGCCCGGCCCCTATTACGGCGGCCGCGAGATGGAGATGGGCCCCTCCGCAGCCTTGCGCATCGGCGACGTCCGCGTCGTCGTTTCCTCGCACAAGGCGCAGCTCGCCGACCAGGCGATGTATCGCTATGTCGGCATCGAGCCGACCAAGGAGAAGATCCTGGTCAACAAGAGCTCGGTGCACTTCCGCGCCGATTTCGAGCCGATCGCGGAACAGCTGATGATCTGCGCCGCACCCGGCGCGATGCCGGCCGACACCGCCTCGCTGCCCTGGACGCGCCTGCGTCCGGGAATCCGCATCAAGCCGAACGGCCCCGTTTTCACGCCCCCTTCACGTTAACCGGACAGGAACACATGCCCACCATCGATCGCATCGACGGCTTCGCCGACGAACTCACCGCCATCCGCCGCGACCTCCACGCCCATCCCGAGATCGGCTTCGAGGAGGTGCGCACGTCAGGCATCGTCGCCGACAAGCTGGCGAGCTGGGGCATCGAGGTGCATCGCGGCCTCGGCGGCACCGGCGTGATCGGCGTCATCAAGGGCAAGGGTTCGGGCGGCAAGCGTATCGGCCTGCGCGCCGACATGGACGCGCTGCCGATGGAAGAGAACACCAATCTGAAATGGAGCTCGAAAATCCCCGGCCGCTTCCACGGCTGCGGCCATGACGGCCACACCACCATGCTGCTCGGCACCGCACGCTACCTCGCCGAGACCAGGAATTTCGACGGCACCGTGCACCTGATCTTCCAGCCGGCCGAGGAAGGCCTCGGCGGCGCACGTGCGATGATCAGGGACGGCCTGTTCGAGAAGTTTCCGTGCGACGAGCTCTACGGCCTGCATAACGCGCCCGACCTCAGCCACGGCGAAATCGCGATCCTGCCCGGCCCGGCCATGGCCAGCGCCGATTTCTTCGACCTCCGCATCACCGGCTATGGTGCCCATGGCGCGATGCCCGAGCGCTCCAAGGACGCGGTGATCATCGCAACCACGCTGGCGCAAGCGATCCAGACCATCGTCAGCCGCAATGTCGAGCCGCTCCAGGCCGCCGTCGTGTCGATCACCCAGATCCATGCGGGCTCCGCCTACAACGTCATTCCCGGCGACGCGCATCTGTGCGGCACCATCCGAACCTTCTCGAAGGAAGTCCGCACCCTGGTCAGCGAACGCATCCGCACGATCTGCGCCGGCATCGCAAGCGCCTACCAGTGCGTGATCGACGTCGACATCCGCGACACCTTCAACGTGCTGGTCAACCAGGTCGAGCAGTCCAAGGTGGTCGAGGACGTCGCCCGCACGATCGTCGATCCCGCCAAGGTGATCACCCGCACCCAGCCGAAGATGGGCAGCGAGGATTTCGCCGACATGCTGGAGACCATTCCCGGCGCCTATTTCTGGGTCGGCCATGACGGCTCGGTGCCTGTCCACAATCCCGGCTTCGTGCTCGACGACAAGATCCTGCCGATCGGCGCCAGCATGTTCGCCCGGATCATCGAAACGCGTATGCCGGTGGGCTAGCAATGCAGAGGAAGGGCGTCGAGGAGGCGGTCACCTCGCTGCACGATCTGTCCGCGGTCGATCTGATCGCGGGCTATCGGGCAAAACAGTTCTCGCCGAGCGAGGTGCTGGACGATTTGCTCGCGCATGTCGCAGCGTGGGAACCGCATGTGAAGGCGCTCTATGCGTTCGATCCCCAAAGCGCGCGCGAGGCCGCAAAGGCCTCGACCGCGCGCTGGTCCGGCGGCGAGCCTTGCGGCCCGCTCGACGGCGTGCCCGTGACGGTGAAGGACAACATCGCGACCAAGGGCGTGCCCGTGCCGCTGGGGGCTGCGAGCGTCAAGCTCGTACCCGCCGAGAAGGACGCGCCACCAGCCGCGCGGCTGCGTGAGGCAGGCAGCATCATCTTCGCCAAGACGACCATGCCCGATTACGGCATGCTGTCCTCGGGGCTCTCATCGTTCCACGCGCTCGCGCGCAATCCCTGGGACCTCTCCAAGAACCCCGGCGGCTCCAGCGCCGGTGCGGGAGCTGCGGCGGCGGCCGGTTACGGTCCGCTGCATCTCGGCACCGATATCGGTGGCTCGGTGCGCCTGCCCGCGGGCTGGTGTGGCCTCGTCGGCCTGAAGCCGAGCTTCGGCCGCGTGCCGATCGATCCCACTTATGTCGGCCGCGTCGCGGGTCCCATGACCCGCACGGTCGATGATTGCGCGCTGATGATGAGCGTGATCGCAAAGCCCGACCGCCGCGACGGCATGAGCCTGCCCGCCGAGCCGCTGAACTGGAAGGGATTGGACAAGTCCTCGCGCAAATTGCGGATCGGCCTGATGCTCGATGCCGGCGTCGGACTGCCGGCGGAAAAACCGGTCCGCGAGGTCGCGGTGAAGGCCGCGAAGGCATTCGAATCCGCAGGCAGCGTCGTCACCGAGGTCGACGGCATCCTGACGCGCGAGATGCTCGACGGCCTCGACAATTTCTGGCGGGCGCGGATGTGGGACGATCTGTCGAAGCTGACGCCGGCCGAACAGGCAAAGGTGCTGCCCTATATCTTCAAATGGGGTGCATCCGGCGCAAAGCTGTCGGGCGTCGACGTCATCCGCGGCTTCAACCAGACCATGGCGATCCGCGCGGCTGCGTCAAAGCTGTTCTGCGAGCTCGACTATGTGATCTCTCCGACCGCGCCGAACGTGAACTACGCCGCAGACTGGGCCTCGCCCACCAACGATCCGATGAGGCCGTTCGAGCACATCTGCTATACCGTGCCGTGGAATATGTCGGAGAACCCTGCCGTATCCATTAATGGCGGCTTCGACGCCACGGGTTTTCCGATCGGCGTCCAGATCGTCGGCCGCCGCTTCGACGATATCGGCGTGCTCGGCATGGCCAAGGCCTTCGAGGGCCTGCGCGGCGCACAGAACCCCTGGCCGAAGCCTCCAGCTCACTGACGCCAATACCGTCAGACCGCGACGTGGCCGGGGCTTGCTCCGGCCGTTGTCGTTTGCTTACTCAGGAGAGGAAGACATGCCCAGTCCGCGCAAGACGGACGTCGACGTGCATGCATGACGTCTTACAAGACTGCGCTCAAGAAGGAAGGAAACCACCATGGCGTATGAGACGATCAAATACGAGGTCGCCGAGCAGATCCTCACCATCACGCTGAACCGGCCCGACAAGCTCAACGCCTTCAACGCGCAGATGCAGGCCGAGCTGATCGACGCGTTCGACGCCGCCGACAAGGACGACAACGTCCGCGCCATCATCGTCACCGGCGCCGGCCGCGGTTTTTGCGCGGGTGCCGATCTCTCCTCGGGTGCCGACACCTTTGATCGCGACGCACGGCGCGGGCCCGTCAAACGCTTCGCCGACGGCAAGGTCGATTACAGCGATCCGCAGGTACGCGATGGCGGCGGTCAGGTGACCTTGCGCATCTTCAAATGTCTGAAGCCGGTCATCGCTGCGGTGAACGGCCCGGCCGTCGGCATCGGCGTCACCATGCAGCTCGCGATGGACATCCGCATTGCTTCGGATGCCGCTCGCTTCGGCTTCGTGTTCTCCCAGCGCGGCATCGTGCCGGAGGCGGCCTCGAGCTGGTTCCTGCCGCGCATCGTCGGCATCTCGCAGGCGCTGGAATGGTGCTATTCCGGCCGCGTCTTCCCGGCCCAGGAAGCCCTCGCCGGCCGCCTCGTCAGCAAGGTCGTGGCGCCTGATGACCTGCTACCGACCGCGCGCGCCCTCGCCAAGGAGTTCGCGGCCAAGACCGCGCCGGTGTCGGTCGCGCTGATCCGCCAGATGATGTGGCGCATGATGGGTGCCGACGATCCCATGGAAGCCCACAAGGTCGACAGCCGCGGCATCTACGCCCGCGGCCGCTCCGAGGATGTGAAGGAAGGCGTGGTGTCGTTCCTGGAGAAGCGACCGGCGCAGTTCAAGAACAAGGTGTCCAGCGACATGCCGGACTATTTCCCGTGGTGGACGGAGCGGGAGTACAAGTGACGCCAAGCGTCATCCCGGGGCGGTGCGAAGCATCGAACGCGGGATCTCGAGATTCCGGGTTCGCCCTACGGGCGCCCCGGAATGACGACGATAGAAGTCAATCCATCACCAGCGCCACGCGCCCGATCGCCTTGCGGTCGAGCAGCAGCCGCATCGCCTTCGCGTAATCCTCCAGCGGCAGGCGGTGCGAGATGCTGGGGCGCAGCTTGCCCTCCTCTGCCCATTGCAGCAGCGCCTTCAGCCTGATCTCGCCGAGCTTGGGGTTTTTCCGCACCGCTTCGCCTGCGCGCACGCCGAGCACGCTGGCGCCCTTGATCAGCAACAGATTGGTCCTGGCCGAGCCGATGCCGCCGGTAAAGCCGATCACCAGCAGCCGCGCGCCCCAGGCGATGCAGCGCATCGAATTCTCGAACACCTCGCCGCCGACGGGATCGAACACCACGTCGGCGCCGCGGCCGTCGGTGATGCGCTTGACGGCATCGCGAAACGGCTCCCGGTCGTAGCGCACGAGATGGTCGGCACCGCGCGATTTGGCGATCGCCAGCTTTTCGTCGCTCGACGCCGTCGCGATTACGGTCGCACCGAGCATCTTGCCGATCTCGACAGCGGCCAACCCGACACCGCCGCCGGCGCCATGCACCAGCAGCACCTCGCCGGGCTCGACCCGGCCGCGATCGATCAGCGCGTGATAGGCGGTGCCGTGCCCGGCGAGATAAGTCGCGGCCTCCGCATAGTCGAATGTCGACGGCATCGGCGTAAGCTGCGACGGCGTCACCACAGCTTCGTCGGTGAAGGCGCCGTGGCGCATCTTGACGATGACTTTGTCGCCGACGGAAACGCCCCTTGCCTCTGCACCGACTTCCGTGACGTCGCCGGCAGCTTCCATGCCAGGCGTGAACGGCAGTTCGGGCTTGAGCTGATATTCGCCGGCGGCCATCAGCACGTCAGGGAAGTTGAGGCCGGCAGCGCGGATCGCAACCCGTACCTCGCCCGGCCTCAGGGTGCGCGAGGGAAATTCTTCCAGCCGCAAGCTTTCGGGTGCGCCGAGCGCACGACAGACGACGGCGCGCACCATCAGGCCGCGCTCGCCTTGCTGCGCAGCAGCGCCTCGCGGATCAGCGGCAGGCGGTCATTGCCGAAATACATATCGGTCTTGTTCACGAAGATCGTCGGCGAGCCGAACCCGCCGCGCACGACGACCTCTTCCGTGTTGGCCTTGAGCTGATCCTTGATCGGCTGCTCCGAGATGCCGGCGAACAATTTTTGCTCGTCGATGCCGACCTTCTTGCAGATCTCGGCCAGCACCACATCCTGCGAAATGTCCTTGTCGTCGCCCCAATAGGCTTCGAATACCGATGTCGCGAACGGCACCATGTCTTTGCCGAGCCAGATGCAGCCGCGCATCGCCTTGACGCTGTTCACCGGGAACACCGTCGGCGGCATCTTGATCGACAGGCCCGCCGAGCGCGCCCAATCCTGCAGATCCTTTTTCATGTAGCGTGCCTTCAGCGGCACTGGTTTCTCCCGCTGCGCATAGACGCTCGGATTGACCGTGTTGAAAATGCCGCCGACCAGGATCGGCCGCCAGACGATCTCCGCTCCGAGTTCCTTCGCCAGCGGCTGAATGTTGTGGAAGGCGAGATAGGTCCAGGGACTGGAACAGTCGAAGAAGAATTCGATCATGGTGCTTTCCTTTGCATGTATTCGGTACGGTCTGTCTACCGTCGTTGCGAACGAAGCGAAGCAATCCAGACTGCCGCCGCGGAAGGATTCTGGATTGCTTCGTCGCAAGGGCTCCTCGCAATGACGAGGAGAGAGCGGTGGCCGTCACTTCTTTTCCAACAACTCCTTCGCACGCTGGCCGAACATGATCTTGCGTGATTCCTCGTCGAACGGCTCTTTCACGAATTTTCCGATCGCGAGTCCCGCCTGCACCTGCGGCCTTGCACGCACCTCGGCGTACCAGCGCTTCACGTTGGGATAGTCGTCGAGTGTAAAGCCCTGCGCCTTGTGGGTCATGGCCCAGGGGAAGCAGGCGATGTCGGCGATGGAATAGTCGCCGGCGACATAGGCGCCGGTCCTGGCGAGCTGCCGGTCGAGCACGCCATAGAGCCGCGCCGCCTCGTCGCGGTAGCGCTCGATCGCGTAGGGAATTTTCTCGGCCGCGTAGAGCGCAAAATGGCCGTGCTGGCCGAGCATCGGCCCGAGTCCCGCCATCTGCCACATCACCCACTGGATGGTGGTGGAGCGGCCACGCAGATCGCTGGGGAGGAAGCGGCCGGCCTTTTCCGCCAGATAGATCAGGATCGCGCCAGTCTCGAACACCGGGAACGGTGCGCCGCCATCGGCAGGCTCGTGATCGACGATCGCCGGAATGCGGTTGTTGGGCGAGATCGCCAGGAATTCGGGGTTGAACTGCTCGCCGGCGCGGATGTTGACGGGCTTCACCTGATAGGGAAGCCCGAGTTCCTCCAGCATGATCGAGATTTTCCAGCCGTTCGGCGTCGGCGCGTAGTGGAGATCGATCATCACCTTCCCTGTCATCGCCGCTGGAATAGCGAGCGACTTTTGTTGTTCTGTACCTCGACGTTAAGACATGGCAGACAGTGGCGCAACGACAACCCGCCGGGAGGGACCCATGCTGTTTCCAACGACGATCGCCGGCTCCTTGCCCAAGCCGGAATGGCTGGCCGAGCCCAACATGCTCTGGGCGCCCTGGAAGTCTGGAGGTGACGAGCTGCTACGCGCCAAGCGCGATGCGACGCTGATCTGGCTGAAGATCCAGGAAGACGCCGGCATCGACATCGTCACCGAGGGCGAGCAGGCCCGCCAGCATTTCGTTCACGGTTTTCTGGAGAAGATCGAAGGCATCGACTTCGCCCACAAGGTCGAGATGGGCATCCGCAAGGATCGCTACAAGGCGATGGTGCCGCAGGTGGTCGCACCGCTCCGGCTCAAGGGGCGCGTTCACGACTTTGAGGCGCGCGTGGCGCGCACGCACACCAAGAAGAAGCTGAAATTCACTCTGCCTGGCCCGATGACCATCATCGACACGATCGCGGATCGTTACTATGGCGACCGCGTCAAGATGGCCTTCGCTTTCGCCGAGCTACTCAATGAAGAAGCCAAGGCCCTTCAGGCCGACGGTGTCGATCTCGTGCAGTTCGACGAACCCGCCTTCAACGTCTACATGGACGAGGTCAACGACTGGGGCATCAGGGCGCTGGAGCGCGCGGCGCAAGGCCTCACCTGCACCACCGCCGTGCACATCTGCTACGGTTACGGCATCAAGGCCAACACCGACTGGAAGGAGACGCTCGGCGCGCAATGGCGGCAGTACGAACAGATTTTCCCGGCGATCGACGCCAGCCCGATCCAGCAGGTCGCGATCGAGTGCCGCAATTCGAAGGTGCCGCTCGATCTGCTCGCGCTCTTGAAGAACAAGATCGTGCAGGCCGGCGTCATCGACGTCGCCAGCGACACGGTCGAGACCGCCGAGGACGTCGTCAAGGTGATCGATGCTGTCTCGAAATTCGTGCCCAAGAGCAATATCATCGCCACGACCAATTGCGGCATGGCGCCGATGCGGCGCGAGATCGCAGAAGCCAAGCTGATGGCACTCGGCGCGGGCGCCGCGCTGGCGCGCGAGAAGCTGGGGTGACGGCGGGGCTTCGACTCTAGGGCTGCGCGGACGGATGCAGTACGGCTTGATAGCCGGCATGCAGTGCGCGGAGTGTCGACGGCGGCGTGAGCAAAGTTGCGTCGCCGGGTAGCTGCTCCGCCGCAATATACCCCGCCGGCGACCACAGCAACGCCCTGCCCTGTGTGACGAGGTAGCTCGCCTCGCCCTGTTGAACCATCGCGCCGTCGGGCAACTGGTCGAGCGGCATCAGCAGCGCGTGCAGGCGTTTCTTGCCGCGGTCGAGTCGTTCGTGGTGCAGCACCGTGTCGATGTCGTGCATGCGGACGTCCTGCACGCGGTTGCCCTTCTCCCAGGCGGCGCGGAAGCAATTGGCATCGTCGCGGCGACAGTAGAAGCAGGGGCGATGGCCGGCGGCGAGGGCCGTGGCCTCATCCAAAAAGAACAGCTCGGTCCAGCTTCGCTGCGCCATCACCTCGCGGCGGCGGCCGCGGAATTCGCAGGTGCAGGTGAGCCAGGCCGGCGACGACCAGCGCTTCCTCAACAGCGTTTTCGTCGCGGGATCGTGGATGATGCCGCGATTGCCGGTGAACATTCCGCGATGTGGCGTCGAGATGATCTCGCCGGTCGGGGTAACGCGGTTTTGCAGGGGCATGGCCGCCTCCACCGCTGATTGCTAGCGAAGCGACGATAGTTACGCCGCGCCGTCGCGCAGCGGCGGGTGGTAGGACAGCGCGGTGTCCCAGGGAAAGAAGATCCAGGTGTCCTGCGAGACCTCGGTGATGAACGTGTCGACCAGCGGACGGCCCTTCGGCTTGGCGTAGACGGTGGCGAAATGCGCATCGGGCAGCATTTCGCGCACCAGCTTGCCGGTCTTGCCGGTGTCGACGAGATCGTCGACGATCAACAGCCCCTTGCCGGTGCCGCCGCCGAGCTTCATTGCCTGTTCGGAAATACCCTTCAGAACCTGCAGCTCGCCCTGCTTGTCGTGGTCGTAGCTAGCGATGCAGACCGTGTCGATCACGCGCACGCCGAGCTCACGCGCCACGATCGCGGCCGGCACCAGGCCGCCGCGGGTGATCGCGATCACCGCGTGGAACGGGCCGACCTCGTTGAGCCGCCAGGTCAGCGCCCGGCAGTCCCGGTGGAACTGATCCCACGACACCGGAAAGGGCCTGCCAGCCCGCTCCTGCGCGCTCAATTCCGGTGCTTCTCCAGCCATCGTCGTCTCCTGCTTCGTCTGCCGGCAGCTAGGTTGCTAGCGGGTGATGTTCAATCCCGCCAGCATTTCCTTCACCGCCGCCATCGCGGATGCGAGCTTAACCGCATCGCGCGAGCGCACCACGAGGTTGGTGTTCGGCTTCTGCTCCTCGTCCATGAAGGGGTAGCTGCCGATGATGGTGTCGGGGTGGGCGGCGGCGATCGCCCGCAAGGGGCTACCGATATCGCCCTCCCGCGCATTGGCGCGGACCGATTCGGAGAGCATGCGCACGCCCGATTTGAGCTTGGGCGAGACGATGTCCATCATCGCCTGCATGATCGAGGGCACGCCGGCCATGACGATGACATTGCCGATCTTGAAGCCGGGCGCGAGGATGGTCGCGCTCTGGATCAGCTCGGCACCATCGGGGATGCGGGCCATGCGCAAACGCGCCTCGTTGAGGTCCTGCTCGCTCCAACGTTCCCTGAAACGGGCGACCACCTCCGGATGGTGATCGATGCCGACGCCGAACGCCTTGGCGACGCTGTCGGCGGTGATGTCGTCATGGGTCGGCCCGATGCCGCCGGTGGTGAAAACATAGGTGTAGCGATGCCGCAGTGCATCCAACGCGGCGATGATGTCCGGCTCGTCGTCGGAGACGACCCGGACTTCCTTCAAATCGATACCGATATTGGTCAGGTATTCGGCGATGAAGCCGATATTCTTGTCCTTGGTCCGGCCGGACAGGATTTCATCCCCGATGACCAGAATGCCCGCCGTGACGATCTCGCTCATACCTTAAGTCCCTCACCTCTGGTCCCGACTTTGCCGAGGTAACGCGTTGAAGTCACGCGGTTTTGCTGCCGAAATAAGCAGTCCTCAGCCATTTTTTCAGGCACGTTGCCGACCATATCAGGCAAATGCCCTCTCTCCCTGCTTATCGCGCTGGCCCGGCCCTTGCTACCTCCTCAAAGTCATGCACTCTTGCCGCATGGCCTCAGGACGTTGCGGTCTGCACCTGACCTCACCGACCTGACCATTGGCGCAACGCCGAGCGGAGACAAAGTCGGGATCTATGGCAGTCGCGTTTGATGAAATGAATATTCCAGGGGGGGACCTTCGCCCCGCCTATCAGGAGCTGGCACGCTGGCTCAAGGAGACGCCTCCCGAGGCGCTCGAGTATCGCCGCCAGGAGGCCGAGCTCCTATTCCGCCGCATCGGCATCACCTTCGCAGTCTATGGCGACTCCGAATCCACCGAGCGCCTGATCCCGTTCGACGTGATCCCGCGGATCATGTCCGGCAAGGAATGGATGTTGCTTGAAAAGGGGCTGAAGCAGCGCGTGAAGGCGCTGAACATGTTCCTGCGCGACATCTATCATGGCCGAGAAATCCTCCGCGCCGAAATCGTGCCCGACGATCTGATCTTCCAGAATCCGGTGTTCCGGCCCGAGATGAACGGCCAGCAGGTGCCGCACGACGTCTACGTGCACATCGCCGGCATCGACATCGTCCGTGTCGATGCCGAAGACTTCATCGTGCTGGAGGACAATGCGCGGACACCGTCCGGCGTATCCTACATGCTGGAAAACCGCGAGATCATGATGCGGTTGTTTCCGGATCTGTTCGCCCGCCACAGAGTGGCGCCCGTCGAGCGCTATCCGGACGAGCTGCTCGCCGCGCTCCGCTCGGTCGCACCGCATAGCGCTTCGGGCGAGCCGACGGTCGCCCTGCTCACGCCCGGCGTCTACAACTCGGCCTATTACGAGCACTCCTTCCTCGCCGACAAGCTCGGCGTCGAGCTCGTCGAAGGCCGCGACCTCGTCGTCAAGAACAACGAAGTGTTCATGCGGACGACGGAAGGCCTGAAGCGGGTCGACGTGATCTATCGCCGCGTCGACGACGATTTCATCGATCCCCTCACCTTCCGACCCGACTCCGTGCTCGGCGTGCCCGGACTGATGTCGGCCTATGCGGCCGGCAACATCACGCTCGCCAACGCGGTCGGCACCGGCATCGCCGACGACAAGGCGATCTACTCCTACATGCCCGACATCGTGAAGTTCTATCTCGGCGAGGAGCCGATCCTGAAGAACGTGCCGACCTGGCGTTGTCGCGAGCCGAAGGATCTGGCTTACGTACTGGACAATCTCGGCGAGCTCGTCGTGAAGGAAGTGCACGGCTCCGGCGGCTACGGCATGCTGATCGGCCCAGCCGCAACGAAGGCGACCATCGAAGCCTTCCGCGAGAAGCTCAAGCGCGAGCCGGAAGGCTTCATCGCCCAGCCGACGCTGGCGCTCTCGACCTGCCCGACCTGCACGGCGTCCGGCCTTGCGCCGCGCCACGTCGATCTTCGCCCCTTCGTGCTGACCGGCAGCAAGAGCACGACGATCGTGCCGGGCGGGCTGACGCGCGTGGCGCTGAAGGAAGGTTCGCTCGTGGTGAATTCGAGCCAGGGCGGCGGCACCAAAGACACCTGGATTTTGGACGAGTAGTCAGATGCTGTCGCGTACCGCCGAAAACCTCTACTGGCTCGCCCGCTACGTCGAACGGGCCGAGTATCTCGCACGCACCATCGATGCGACCTTGCGCGTCACCGCGCTTCCCGCCGCCTATATCGGCAAGACCAACGAATGGGACTCCGCGCTGCTCACCGCCGGCGTCGCGGAAAGCTTCTATCAGACCCACGAGGAAGCCAACGAGCACAACGTCGTCGACTACCTCTCGTTCTCGGCCGACAACCCGTCCTCGATCAGGAACTGCATCGAGGCGGCGCGGCTGAACTCGCGCTCGGTGCGCACGGCGCTGACCAGCGAGATGTGGGACACCATCAACTCGGCCTGGATCGAGCTGCAGGAGGTCTGGAGCAAGGGCACCTCGACGCGCGAGGACCTCGCAAAATTCCTGCGGTTCGTGCAGGAAACCTCCCTGCGTTTCGACGGTTCGGCCTACCGGACCATGCTGCGCAACGACGCCTATTGGTTCTCCCGCCTCGGCCTGCATCTGGAGCGCGCCGACAACACCGCACGCATTCTCGACGTGAAGTATCACGTGCTGCTGCCCGAAGAGGAGCATGTCGGCGGTCCGCTCGACTTCTATCAGTGGAGCTCGATCCTGCGCTCGGTGTCGGCGCTGACGGCCTATCACTGGGTCTATCGGGAGACGCTGAAGCCGTGGCTGGTCGCGGACCTGCTGATCCTCAACGGCACGCTGCCGCGCTCGCTCGCAAGCTGCTACGACAATCTCGTGCGCAACCTCGACCAGATCGGCGTCGCCTACGGCCGCCAGGGCCCGGCCCAGCGCCACGCCCGCGGCATCCGCAACCGGCTGGAACACAGCAACATGAACGACATTTTCCAGCACGGCGTGCATGAATTCATTCAGGAGTTCATCGCAGACAATTCCAGGCTGGGCGAAATCATCACGAAGCAGTATTTGATCTGATACACGCAGTCACTCCGGGTCGCGCGCCGCGCGAACCCGGACTGACGGAATCAAAGCACCATGCGCCTGCGAATCCAGCACACCACGAGCTATCGCTACGAGCCGGCGGCGACGAGCGTGATCCAGATCCTGCGCATGACGCCGTGCAGCCATGACGGGCAATATGTGGCGGAATGGCAGATCGACGTCTCGACCGACACCAAGCTCGACATGCACGAGGACGCGTTCGGCAACGTCACCCATGTGCTGTCCTGCGGGCCTGTCAGCGATATCAGGATCACGGCAGAAGGCCTGATCGAGACCCATGACACCGGCGGCGTGCTGCGCGGCGCCGACGAGCGCTTTCCTGCCGACATGTTCCTGCGCACGACCGACCTCACGACTGTCAATCCCGCCATGATGGCGGTCGCGCGCCAGTTGCGCAGTGAGGCCGAGAGCGACATGCTCGGCTTCCTGCACACGCTGATGTCGCAAATCGGCGATCACATGACCTTTGACGAGGACCCGACCAACAGCGGCACCTCGGCGGCGGAGGCGTTCACGCTCAAGCGCGGCGTCTGTCAGGACTACGCGCATATCTTCATCGCTTGCGCCCGCACCGGCGGCGTGCCGGCACGCTTCGTCTCCGGTCACTTCCTGCGCTCCGACGGCACCGTGCACCAGGATGCCGGGCACGCCTGGGCGGAGGCCTACGTCCCCGATCTCGGCTGGGTCGGCTTCGATCCCGCCAACAGCATCTGCACCACCGACGCCCATGTTCGCGTCGCGATCGGGCTCGACTATCTCGGTGCGGCACCGGTGCGCGGCACCCGCTACGGCGGCGGCGCGGAAACGCTGACGGTCGCGGTCAAGGTCGAGCAGGCCGGGCGCGGCGGTCAGTCGCAATCGCAGTCGCAGCGACAGAGCTAATCGTCCGACCTCCCCCGAGGAATCGGGGGTTTCATGCCTCCCCGAAATTGGCTAGTAATTTCGCGCAAACGCGTTCGGGGACTGGAAATGACCTATTGCTGCGGAATCCTGGTTCGGGACGGTCTGGTGATGATCGCCGACACCCGCACCAATGCCGGCCTCGACAACGTCTCGACCTTCCGCAAGCTGCATATCTTCTCCAAGCCCGGCGACCGCATCATGGCGATCGCCAGTGCCGGCAACCTCGCCATCAGCCAGTCGGTGCTCTCCACCCTGACCGAGGGGCTGGAGGACCCCAACACGGGCGAGATCGAAACGCTGATGAACGCGCCGACCATGTTCCAGGCCGCCCAGCGCATCGGCCGTGCGATCCGGGCGGTGCATGCGACCGAAGGCCCCGCGCTGAAATCCGAGGACGTGTCCTTCGACGTCTCCTTCCTGTTCGGCGGCCAGATCAAGGGCGCGCGCATGCGCCTGTTCATGGTCTACACCGCCGGCAATTTCATCGAGTGCACCACGGACACGCCGTACCTTCAGATCGGCGAGCACAAATACGGCAAGCCGGTGCTCGACCGCGCCATGCACTACGACGTCGAGTTGTACGAGGCGCTGAAGACCGGCCTGATCTCGATGGACTCGACGATGCGCTCGAATCTCGGCGTCGGCCTGCCGATCGACGTGCTGGTGGTGCGGAGCGATGCGTGCGAGGCCGATCTCAACCATCGCATCGAGGCGGGCGAGCCCTATTTCCACGATCTGCGTTCGCGCTGGTCGGCGGCGCTCCGCGCCGCGCACCAGAACATTCCGCGGCCGCCCTACAAGAACGAAAAAGAACCCAAAACCTGACAACCGAAGAAAAGGCAGGAAACGATGAGTGAAGCAAAAAAGATCGCATTGGTGACGGGCGCCGGCACCGGTGTCGGGCGCGCCGCGTCGCTGGCGCTGATGAACATCGGCTTCACCGTTGTGCTGGTCGGCCGCCGCCTCGACATGCTCGAGGAGACCGCGAAGCTCGGCCCCGCGGGCAAGAGCCTGTGCGTCACCGCCGACATGACCAAGCCGGACTCCATCGCCGCGCTGTTCGACAAGGTGAAGGCGACCTACGGCCGCCTCGACGTGCTCTTCAACAATGCCGGCATGGGCGCACCCGCCGTCAACTTCGAGGACCTCAGCCTCGAGCAGTGGCAGGCGGTGGTGAACACCAACCTCACCGGCCCGTTCCTGTGCACGCAGCACGCCTTCCGCATCATGAAGGACCAGAGCCCGCGCGGCGGGCGCATCATCAACAACGGCTCGATCTCGGCGCATGCGCCGCGGCCGTTCTCGGCGGCCTACACCTCGACCAAGCACGCCATCACCGGCCTCACCAAGGCGAGCAATCTCGACGGGCGCATGTACGACATCGCGGTCGGCCAGGTCGACATCGGCAATGCCGCGACCCCGATGACCGACCGCATGGTCAACGGCCCCGGCGTGCTGCAGCCCGACGGCACCACCAAGCACGAGCCGCGCATGGACGCGAAGGCGGTCGGCGATGCCGTCGCCTACATGGCCGGCCTGCCGCTCGATGCCAACGTGCTGACCATGACTGTCATGGCCAGCAAGATGCCGTTCGTCGGACGCGGCTGACCGAAAATTGTGAAACCAACCCCATGCACAGTAGAATGCGTGGGGTTGCAATCTGTTTTCGGCAACCGGGGTGACGTCGACCAAACCCCTGTTCTGCTTCTACAATCGCTAAGGCTGGCTTCGGATCGATCGGCCGACCTGCTGCAGGGCCTCGAAGGCCGCAAAGCGCTTGTCGTTCCAGGTTGCCAGGGCCGTGCGGGGTGGATGTATTTCTCCCAGCACCGACATCGCCTCCATCGCCTGGCCGACATTGGCATGATCGCCGGAAGCCACTGATCCAAGCATCGCCGAGCCGAGCAACACCGGCTCCGGAGATACCGAGGCCGCAACCGTCAAGCCGGTCGTATCGGCGAGCACCTGCCGCACCAGGCGGCTCTGGGCCGCGCCACCGCTGACGACGATCGTGTCGATGGCGATGCCTTTGTCCTGCTGGGCGCGCACGATCTGCCGCGCGCCGTAGCCAAGGCCGCACAGGCCGGCGAGATAGAGGGCGAGCAAGCTCTCCAGGTCCGCGCGCATATCCAGCCCGGCGATCAGCGCACGCGCATCGGGATCGGCGAAGGGCGCGCGGTTGCCGAGGAATTCGGGCACGACATGAAGCTCGCCGACCAGTTCCCTGATCATCTCCGCACCGCCGCGCGCGTCCACCTGGGAGGCGAGCCAGTCGGCGAGCGTCCGCTGATCCAGGCGTGCCGCCTGTGTCGCCTGTGCGGAATGGGGATGCATCTGTATGAGATGGTCGATGGCTGCACCAGCGACTGACTGTCCGCCCTCGTTGAGCCAAAGCCCCGGCACCATGGCCGAGAAATAAGGCCCCCAAACGCCGGAAACGAACGTCGGCTCCGTCGTTGTCGACATGGTGCAGGCAGACGTTCCGAACACGTAGGCCATGCGCGTGAGCGCCGTCCCGGCAGTTCCGCGCGCCCCGACCGTGCCGACACCGCCGGCATGCGCGTCGATGAGGCCAGCCGCAACCGGCGTGCCCGACTTCAGGCCAAGGTCGGTCGCGGCCTCCGCCGTCAGGCCGGCAGCCAGGCGTGTGCCGCCGGGCACGATCTCGGTGCCGATCCGGCGAAACTGCTCGTCGGCCAGCGTGCCGAGACCGACCGAGCGAAAGAAGCCGGCATCCCAGCGATCTTCGTGGCCCAGATAGGTCCACTTGCACGTGACGGTGCAGGCGGAGCGAGCAAGGCTCCCCGTGGCGCGCCAGGTGAGGAAATCGGTCAGGTCCATGAACTGCCAGGCGTCCGCAAAGCTGCGCGGCATGTTCTCGGCAAGCCACAGCAGTTTCGGCGTCTCCATCTCGGGCGAGATCGTTCCGCCGACATAGTCGAGAACTCTTGCGCCGGTGCGGTTGATCCGACGGGCCTGATCGACGGCGCGGTGGTCCATCCATACGATGATATTGCGGGAGGGATCACCGGACGGACCGACGGCAAGCGGCGCGCCGCCGCTGCCCAGCACCACCAGGGAGCAGGTGGCATCAAAGCCGATGCCGGCAATGCTGTCAGGCGCGATGCCGGCCTTTCCGACCGCGCCGCGCACGCTGCGGCATACGGCACGCCAGATGTCCTCGCTCGACTGCTCGACGATGTCGCCGGCTTCGCGCCAAAGCGTGATGTCGGCCTTGTCAGTGGCGACAAGCCTGCCGGAGCGATCGAAGACGCCGGCTCTTGCGCTGCCCGTGCCGACGTCGATGCCGAGAAAATGACTGACCACCCGCGGATCCCTTCACGATGAAGCGTTACAGATCGTTGCTCTGCGGCAGGATCACGAGGTCGCGGATCGTGACGTTTCGCGGACGGGTCAACATGAAGAGCACCGCCTGTGCGACTTCGGTCGGCTGGATCAGTCCACCCGCCGCCATTTCCGCCTCGAGCTTCTCCTTCGGCCAGTCGCTGATGAGCGCGGTCACGACCGGGCCGGGCGCCACGGCGCCGACGCGCAGGCCGTATTTGGCGACCTGCCGCCGCACGGTATGGACAAAAGCCTGCACGGCATGTTTCGAGGCGGTGTAGATCGGCTCCCAGACGACGGGGACGAGACCGGCGATCGAGCTGGTGACGATGATGTCACCGCTCTTGCGCTCGACCATGTGGGGCAGCACCGCGTGGATGGAGCGGAACAGCGCGTTGACGTTGAGGTTGAGCATGCGGTCCCAGGCGTCGGGATCGCCGCCAAGCACCTCGCCGCCGACATAGGTTCCGGCGTTGGCATGGAAGATGTCGAGCCGCCCTGCCCGTTCCAGCACCTTCGGCATCATACCGGCGATATCAGCAGCGTCAGTCAGGTCGATACGCAGCGGGATCGCGTTGTCGCCAAGATCGGAACAGACGCTTTTCAGAGCATCCTCCGCCCGGTCGACCAGCACGACGCGCGCGCCGGCTCCGATCATCGTCCTGGCGCATTCGAGACCGATGCCCGAGGCGGCGCCGGTGATCGCGGCAACTTTTCCTGCAAGTTCCTGGCCCACGGTCGGTCCCCTTGTTGGAGTTGTCTAGAGCCCTTTCCGTTTCGATGGAAACGGGGCTCTAGATTTTGTTTTGACGCGTTTTCTTGACGCGAACCGGTATCCACTTCGCTTGAAAACGCTCTAGGCGCGGCCATGGGAGACACGCGAGCGTCGCGCCAGCGAGTCGACGATGACCGCAACGGCAAGCACGGCGCCCGTGATCATGTACCGAAGCGACGAAGAGAGATCGAGCAGCGTGAGGCCGCTGGCGATCGACTGGATGACGATGATGCCGAGCAGCGCGGAATAGGCGCTGCCGCGGCCACCAAACAGGCTGGTGCCGCCGATGACCGCGGCTGCGATGGCGTTGAGGTTCACGTCTCCCGTCCCGGCCTGCTGGCTGGACGATGCAAGCCGCGCGGCGGCAAGGATACCGCCGGCGGCGGCCAGCGTGGAGCACAGCATGAAGGCGCTTGCATGGATGCGGCGAACGTTGATGCCGGCACGACGGGCGGCCTCGCGATTGCCGCCGACCGCGCTCATCGAGCGGCCCCATTTGGTCCGCTTCAGCGCGTAGTTCATGACCGCGCACAAGCCGACGAACAGGCCGAACATCCACGGAACGCCCCGCGCGAGATTGAGATAGTAGACGACGAATTCGAGCACGATGACAACAAGCGCGCCTTTCAGCAGAAGGCGACCGAGCGAACTTGCAGACAGTCCCGCCGCTCGCCTGCGCGCAGCCATGCGGTAGCCCGTCGCGAATACGACCACGCCGGCGAGCGCCGCGAGCGCATAGGACACGATCGGCGGCATGACCAGCATCTGGCCGAAATTGACCAGCGGCGATCCGTAAGGAAGGTTGATCGAGCCGGTCGAGCC
Source organism: Bradyrhizobium sp. CCBAU 53338 (assembly GCF_015291665.1). Lineage (NCBI taxonomy): Bacteria > Pseudomonadati > Pseudomonadota > Alphaproteobacteria > Hyphomicrobiales > Nitrobacteraceae > Bradyrhizobium > Bradyrhizobium sp. CCBAU 53338. The sequence goes on along the minus strand of NZ_CP030048.1, from coordinate 3,012,856 downwards.
GAGCAGATAGAGTTGCAGGCCGAGCCACGCCAGCAGGCCTGACAACGTCGAGACGAAGCTGGGCATGCCGAGGCGATTGAACAAGAAAGCATAGAGGGCGCCGATCGCGGCGCCCAGCACCAGCGCCGTGACGATAGCCAACGCTACGGGCCAATCCTGATTGACCCAGAGCACGCCGACCAGCGCCGAAGAGAACCCGCTCACCGAGCCGACCGAGAGGTCGATCTCGCCGACCATCAGGATACAAACGATGCCGAGCGAGATGACGCCCACGGTCGAGCAATCGAACAGCAGATTGACCAGATTGTCCGGCGCCAGGAAGACCGGGTTGAGGCTCTGGAATGCGGTGCAGATGATCAGCAGGCCGACCACCACCGGCAGAGAGCCGAGGTCGCCCGACCGCACGCGGTCGACGAAGGCGCCGATCGTGCCGCCGAGCGTGTCCGCATGCGCGACGCGCTCGTCGCGACGGTCCAGCAACCGCGCCGTCGAAACCTGTTGCGTATCGTCGGTCATATCGGCACCTCCCGCGACGACTGCGCGCCGCGTCGGCTCGCGCGCCGTGAGACCGAGTTCTCGTCGGCCCCCGTGATGGCGGTGACGAGATCCTGGTTGGAGACGTCAGGTCCGAACTCGCCGTTGTTGCGGCCGAGGCGCAGCACCACGATCCGGTCGGCGACGGCGCGCACGTCCTCCATGTTGTGACTGATCACGATGACTCCGAGGCCGCGGGCGCGCACGCGCTCGATCAGGTCGAGCACCTCCGCGGTCTGCGCGACGCCGAGCGCTGCGGTAGGCTCGTCGAGCAGGATGAGCTTCGGCTCGGTCAGCAGCGAACGCGCGATCGCCACGGTCTGACGCTGTCCGCCCGACAGCGACGCAACGGGTTCGCGCACGCTGGGAATGCGGGCCGACAATTCGTTGAGCAATGTCCAGGCCCGGATCTCCATCGACACTTCGTCGAGCCTCACGGGATTGAGCTCGCGGCCGAGGAAGATATTGGCGACCACATCGAGGTTCTCGCAGAGTGCCAGATCCTGGAAAACGGTGGCTATGCCGAGACCAAGCGCCGTGGCCGGATCGGACAGGATGACATGTTCGCCGTCGAAGGCGATCGTCCCGGAGGTGGGCTGGTGCACGCCGGCCAGAATCTTCACCAGCGTGGATTTTCCGGCGCCGTTGTCACCGACGAGCGCCACCACCTCGCCGGCATGCACGTCGAGGTCGACGTCGGCAAGGGCGGACACGGCACCGAAATTCTTGGAAATGCCGCGCAGCCTCAGGACCAGTTCGCCTGGCCCCTCCTGCGGGTGATCGACATCCGAGATCGTGGACATGGCCGCGTCCGCCTTCCCTTCGTTCATCCCGGCCGCATTGAGCGGCCGGGATGCTGCTTCGCTTACTGCGTGATGCCGAGTTTCTTGCATCCGGCGGCGTATCTGCCCGTGCAGAGCTGATCGGCGGTCTGGATCTTCTTGTCGATGATCTCCGCCTTCAGGTTCTGCGCGGTCACGACAGCCGGAATGAACAGCTTCGAGGGCGTATTATACAGCGTGGTTTCCGCCTTGGGCGCGCCGCCCGAGAGGAATTCCACCGCCGCCTGGGCCGCAGCGGCTGCAACGATCTCGCTGGGCTTGGAGATCGTATTGTACTGATCACCGGCGATGATGAGCTGAAGCGCGGCGATCGTCGCATCGTTGCCGGTCACCGGAGGCACCGGATCGACACCGGCGGCCTTGAGAGCGGCAATTGCGCCACCGCCCGTACCGTCATTGGCGGCGACGACGCCGAGGATCTTCTTGCCGAAGCGGGTGACCTGGCCGCTCGCCCATTGCTGCGCCTTGGGCGGCGCCCAGTCCGGCGTGTCGTATTCGGCGAGGATCGGATAGCCGCTCTTGTCGAGGCCGGCGTGGATACCCTTCTTGATGAGTCCCGCAGCGGCATCGGTCGGCGATCCATTGATCTGGAGCACACCCTCGCCCTCCTTCGGCGTGACCTTGGCGTCCTTCAGATGCTTGACCAGCGATTCCGAGATGGCCTTGCCGATGCCTTCATTGTCGAAGGAGACGTAGAAGTCGGCCTTGGCGTCCGGGATCGGGCGATCATAGGCGATCACCTTGATGCCCTGGGACTGTGCCATCTTCACCAGTGAAGCGGCCGCGGCCGAGTCGACCGGATCGAGCACGATCACCTTGGCGCCCTGCGAGATCACCGAGTTGAATTGCTGCTGCTGGCGCGCAGCGTCCGCACTGGCATTCTGATAGACGACCTTGCAGCTGCCGCAGAGTTTCTTCATCTCGGCGGCAAAGCCTGGATAGTCGTGCTGTTCGTAGCGCGTCGAGGCCTGGTCGGGCATCAGGAAGGCGACGGTCGCATCCTTCACCTCCGCGGCACGCGAGGACATGGCCGTTGCGCCGAGTAGCGACAGGGCGAGAGCGGCAGAGCAAATGGTCTTGAGCGAGGGCTTTGTCATTCGGACTTCCCTTTCGGAAACTGGGTGTTAAAGTGCTGCTCGTGGATCTCTTCGAGACGCGTCATCCCAGCTTCCGCAGCCGGATGACGACGGCGCTCAGTGCCGATACCCTCCGAAGCCACGCGGAATTTCCGGACAGACGATCTCCTTCGCAGGCCGCCATCGGCGCGCCCGCGTCATTCTTCCCGTAATCGTCCTCCTCCCTTGCTCCTCCCGGTTAGGCGGCGCGTGCCGCGTTGATGTTGTCCGCCAGCAATCGCCTGAAGCGCGAAGGGGGCATGCCCTTCTCGGCCAGGAACTGGCGGTTGAAATTGGAGAGATTGTTGAATCCGACCTGGAAGCAGATGTCGGTGATGGACGCGTGCTCGTCGCTCATCAGGATCTGGCAGGCGAGATTGATGCGGAGCCGCTTGACGTATTGCACCAGGGACATCCCCGTGTGCCGGCGGAACGAGCGCGAAAACGCGCTTTGCGACTGGCCGGCGATCGCGGCGAGATCGGCTTCGCTGAACGGCTGCGTCAGGTTCTCGCGGATGAAGGCGAGCGCCTTGTTCATGCCCGCCGACATGTAGCCGGACGGATCTGGCAGATAGTTCGGGCTGGAGAGCGGCAGCGCGCCTCGGGCGCGGCAGAGCGTCCCCAGAATCATCATGAACAGCTCGATCCGGCGCACGCCCTTCGCTGACACGATCTCCTCCATCAGCGGGACAAGCTCCTTGCTCGTGCTGCCGGCAAAGAGGACGCCGCGTCGGGAGGATTCCAGCAGCGCGGCGAGACCCGACAGCTCGGGCATCAACCTCATCGTGTCGCCGATGAATTCTTCGCTGAACTGGATGATGCGTCCGCGCAGCGGGATCGTCATTTCCGCCGGCACGTCGCTCACCCAATTGTGCGGCAAGTTGGGCCCAGTGAGCACGAGATTGCCCGGCTCGAACTGGCCGATGAAATCGCCGACGAAATAACGGCCGCTCGTCGCCACGACCTGATGGATTTCGTATTCCGGATGAAAGTGCCACCTGACCGTGTGGAAGGGATAGCCGTGCGACCAAGCCTTGAACGACTCGCCGCGCCGAATCTGGACGACTTCCAGGTCTGGTTCCATATCCGTTCCCTCCTGGGCCGGCCCGTTTATGAACGTCTGGGCTTGTCCCCGATGGCTGAATTTTGCTCAGCTCTAGCTATTGGTCGAAACCGTATCGGGTGGCAGACGCTGCCGCCACCACGATTCAGATGCCGAACCGATACTCTTTTGACATTCGTTGGCCAGGCGCCGCAATATCGGCCATGTCGAAGCCTGGCTCCCTACTCCAGGCTCTCCACCCGGCGCAGGCTGGGAAACAGCTTCATCCAGAGCAGCGCCACCGCGACCGTGCAGACGCCGCCGAGCACGGCCGCCGGCATGGCGCCGAACAGGGCTGCCGTCACGCCGCTCTCGAACTGGCCGAGCTGGTTCGAGGCGTTGATGAAGAGGAAGTTGACCGCGCCGACGCGGCCGCGCATCTCGTCGGGGGTGGCGAGCTGCACCAGCGAAAAGCGGATCACGACGCTGATCGTGTCTGCGGCGCCCAAGACGGCGAGCGACAGCACCGACAGCCACATCCAGGACGACAGCGCGAACACGATGGTGGCGATGCCGAACACGATCACCGCCTGGAACATGCGCAGGCCAACGTGCCGTGCAATCGAGTGGCGCGCCAGGATCGTGGTCATCAAGAGCGCACCAACCGCCGGTGCGGCGCGGAGCACGCCGAGCCCGACCGGGCCGGTCTGGAGGATGTCGCGGGCATAGATCGGCAGCAGCGCGGTGACGCCGCCGAACAGCACCGCGAACAGATCGAGCGAGATGGTGCCGAGTATCGCCGGGCTCTGGCGGATGAAGCGGACGCCGGCGAAGATGTTGTCCTCGTCCGTCCCCTCCTTGGCGACCGCCTGCGGGCGCGGCTGGATAAACCCGGTCAGGATCATCCCGACTATCCAGAACACCAACATCAGGGCATAGGCCAGATGCGGCGCGATCGCGTAAGCAAAGCCGCCGAGTGCGGGCCCGGTGATGGTCGCGACCTGACCGGCCCCGCTGGCCACCGCCGTCGCGCGCTGGAGCGATCCTTGCGGTGCGATCAGCGGCAGCAGCGCCGCGGTGGTCGGGCTCTCGAAGGCGCCGGCAATGCCGAGCACGAAGGTCGCGATGAAGATCTGGACTTCGCTGACCGCGCCGAGATAGGTGATCGCGGCAAGATAAAGCGCGGTCGCCGCTTCCACGAGCTGGCAGAGCTGGACCACACGCTTGCGCTCGAAACGATCCGCGGCATGCCCGGCGACGAAGACGAGCAGTGCCGTCGGCGCGAACTGCACGAGCCCGACCATGCCGAGGTCGAAGGCCGAGCCGGTGAGGTCGTAGATCTGCCAGCCAATCGCCACCGCCGCGATCTGGCTGGAAAAGCGTGACAGGCTGCGCGAGAGCAGGAAGAACAGGAAGGCGCGGAGAAGCTCACCGGCGCTGACCGGCGGACTGACGGATACTGGCTGCTCAGACATCGCCTGTTCGGTCACGCTCGGATGGTCCGCCCCTGACGTCGGTAATGCTCCCCGGGTGGCCGACACGGACCTGGATGTCAACAGCGGGACGGCGAGCAATATTCCCGGCATTGCCTTTGCAACGCACGCGCGGCCATAATCATTGGGGGTTTGGGGACATCATGCTGCGGCTGCAATCGACACTCGGCGTTTTCGCATTGCTGCTGATCGCGTTTGCGCTCGCGGAGAATCGCCGCGCGGTCTCGTTGCGCCAGGCGCTGGTCGGCCTCGTCGTCACCTTCGCGACCGCGATCGTGCTGTTGAAGGTGCCGTTCGTGGCGCATGCCTTCGGCGCCATCAACGACGCGGTCGGCGCCATCTCGGCGGCCTCGCGCGCCGGCTCCTCCTTCGTGTTCGGCTATGTCGGCGGCGGCCCCCTGCCCTTCGACCTGAAGGTGCCGGGCGCCGATTTCATCCTGGCGTTCCAGGCGCTGCCGATCGTGCTGGTCATGAGCGTGCTGACGACGCTGCTGTTCTATTGGCGCGTGCTGCCGCCGATCGTGCGCGGCATGGCCTGGCTGCTGGAGCGCACGTTGGGGGTCGGCGGCGCAGTCGGGCTCTCGACCGCCGCGAACATCTTCCTGGGCATGGTCGAGGCGCCGCTGTTCGTGCGGCCGTATCTGACGCAGATGTCGCGCAGCGAATTGTTTCTGGTGATGACCGGCGGCATGGCCGGCATCGCCGGCACCGTGCTGGTGCTCTATGCGACGCTCCTTGCTCCTCTTATTCCCGATGCGGCCGCGCATTTCGTCATCGCCTCCGTGCTGGGCGCGCCGGCCGCGATCCTCGTCAGCCTGATCATGATCCCCGAGACCTCCGACAAGCGCACCGGCGGGGCGCTGGAGGACCCCGAAATGGCGGTCTCCGGCACCATGGACGCGATCGTGAAAGGCACGGGCGCCGGGATCGAGCTGCTGATCAACATCGTCGCGATGCTCCTGGTGCTGGTGGCGCTGGTCTATCTCGCCAATGCGGTGCTCGGACTGTTGCCTGATATTGGCGGCGCCGCGATCTCGCTGCAGCGCGTGCTGGGACTGATCATGGCGCCGGTGTGCTGGCTGATGGGGCTGCCCTGGGACCAGGCCGTCACCGCCGGCAGCCTGATGGGCACCAAGACCGTGCTCAACGAGCTCGTCGCCTATGTCGACTTCTCGAAGTTGCCGCCTGGCACCCTCGATCCGCGCTCGCGCCTGATCATGCTGTACGCCATGTGCGGCTTCGCCAATTTCGCCAGCCTCGGCATCATGATCGGCGGGCTCGGCGTGATGGCGCCGGAGCGGCGCGACGAGATCAACGCGCTGGGTCTGAAGTCGATCGTGTCGGGGACGCTGACGACGTGTCTGATGGGGGCTATCGTGGGGGTGTTGACGTAGGTATCTCTCAGACCGTCATTCCGGAGCGCGACGAAGTCGCGAACCCGGAATGACGGGCGGAGAGACTTGCGCTCTACGCCTTCAACTCGACCGTCCTGAACTCCGCCGGCAGGATCACTTCCAGCAGTTCGACGTCGTCGGAATAATCCAGGATCATGTGCTTGATCTTCGGCGGCTGGGTCCAGGCGCTGCCTTCCAGCATCATCGTCTCGCCCTGCCCGTCCATGTAGGTCTTCACCCAGCCCTTCAGAACATAGACCATCTGGAAGTCGACGTCGTGGAAGTGCAGTTTTGAGACTTCAGCCGGATCGCAGGGACCTTGCAAGCGGATGACATGAGCTTGCGCCAAGCCATCGCTCGCGGCGGCGATACCGAGGTCGCGGTACTTGGCGTAGGCGCGCAGGCCGTCGGCTTTGAAATCCTCCTCGCGGTGATGGCTGATGGCGATGCGCTGCTTGCGGCGTGCGGGCTTCTTCGTCGCGACCCTGGCTGTCGTCGCACGCGCTTTCGACTTCACCGTCTTGCGCGCTGATGATCGGGCCGCGGGCTTGGTGCCGCTACGCTTCTTCACCGCGGTTACCGCTGCGCTACGCGATTTTGTTTTCTTGGCCATGGGCCGCCTCCCTGTTGTTATGGGGGGAGGCTAGCACAGAAACGGAAGCCGTAGGGCGGTTGGCCGCAGGCGTACCCCGCCGCCCTTCAGACAGCGGCGGATTGCGCTTCGCAACTGCGCCCTACGGCATCTCGCCGTCAATGCAGCCGGAACACTCCGTCCACGGCGCGCAGCTCGGCCGGCTTGATCAGCTTGGAATGCGCGACGGTCACCGAATGCAGCGGACCGTCGAGCTTCTCCTGCCAGAACGCGAGGAAGTCGCTCAGCGCGGGGAATTTCGGAAACATGTCGTAGTTCTGCCAGACGTAGGTCTGAAGCAGCGAGGGATGATCCGGCATCCGGTAGAGGATCTGCGCCGTCGTCAGCCCGTAGCCCAGCATCTGTTTCCGGAAGTCTTCGGAAACGCCCCCAACCCGCAGTCCCATGCCAACCTCCTTTGCAGGAGCGCATTTCTGGGGTGGCTTGATCCGGTACGCAGCTTACGAGCCACCCGGCGGAGATGCGCTCACATGAGAGAAATGTGACGCAAACTGACAATTCATCTCAAGCCTAAAAGTTTAACAAGTTGTTGAAATTCAATGCTTTAGCAGCAGAGCGCGCTCCGTGCTAATACGGCCCCGAAGGGGCCTCGGAGAGGCCTCCGGCATTCGGTTAACGATGGTAAAGAGATTCTGGCAGGCGGGCCTTCAGAGCGCCAATTTTTCTGCTAGAAGCCCTTGCCCCCGCAAATTTCCTGTCCTATTTCAGCTCCGCCTGCGCTAGCACTCGCTGGCGCAGATTGCTAACACGTTGAAATCATCAACTCGTGCAAATGCTTAGGAGAGCTGCATGAAATTCCGTCCGCTTCACGACCGCGTCGTGGTCAAGCGCATCGACGCAGAAGAGAAGACCGCCGGCGGCATCATCATCCCCGACACTGCCAAGGAAAAGCCCTCCCAGGGTGAAGTCGTCGCCGTTGGCCCGGGTGGCCGCGACGAAGCCGGCAAGCTGGTTCCGATCGACCTGAAGGTTGGCGACCGCGTGCTGTTCGGCAAGTGGTCGGGCACCGAAGTCAAGATCGACGGCGAAGACCTGCTGATCATGAAGGAAAGCGACATCATGGGCGTCCTCGACGTCCCCGCTTCCAAGAAGAAGGCGGCCTAACAGCCCCTCTCTCCCTCCAGTCATACACCTCAAGGAAAAATCCAGATGGCAGCCAAAGAAGTCAAATTCTCGGTTGAAGCGCGCGACAAGATGCTGCGCGGCGTCGACGTTCTCGCCAACGCGGTGAAGGTCACGCTCGGTCCGAAGGGCCGCAACGTCGTGCTCGACAAGTCGTTCGGCGCTCCCCGCATCACCAAGGACGGCGTCACCGTCGCCAAGGAGATCGAGCTCGACGACAAGTTCGAGAACATGGGCGCGCAGATGGTGCGCGAAGTCGCCTCGAAGTCCGCCGACGCGGCCGGCGACGGCACCACCACCGCGACCGTGCTCGCCCAGGCGATCGTGAAGGAAGGCGCCAAGTCGGTTGCCGCCGGCATGAACCCGATGGACCTCAAGCGCGGTATCGACCTTGCGGTCGAGGCCGTGGTTGCGGACCTGCAGAAGAACTCCAAGAAGGTCACCTCGAACGACGAGATCGCCCAGGTCGGCACCATCTCGGCGAACGGCGACCAGGAGATCGGCAAGTTCCTCTCCGACGCCATGAAGAAGGTCGGCAACGAGGGTGTCATCACCGTCGAGGAAGCCAAGTCGCTCGAGACCGAACTCGACGTCGTCGAGGGCATGCAGTTCGACCGCGGCTACATCTCGCCCTACTTCGTCACCAACGCCGACAAGATGCGCGTTGAGATGGACGACGCCTACATCCTCATCAACGAGAAGAAGCTCTCCTCGCTGAACGAGCTGCTCCCGCTGCTCGAGGCCGTGGTGCAGACCGGCAAGCCGCTGGTCATCGTCGCCGAGGACGTCGAAGGCGAGGCGCTCGCGACCCTGGTCGTGAACCGTCTGCGCGGCGGCCTGAAGGTCGCGGCCGTCAAGGCTCCGGGCTTCGGCGATCGCCGCAAGGCCATGCTGCAGGACATCGCGATCCTGACCGGCGGCCAGGCGATCTCGGAAGATCTCGGCATCAAGCTCGAGAACGTCACGCTCAACATGCTCGGTCGCGCCAAGAAGGTGATGATCGACAAGGAGAACACCACGATCGTCAACGGCGCCGGCAAGAAGGCCGACATCGAGGCGCGCGTGGCCCAGATCAAGGCGCAGATCGAGGAGACCACCTCGGACTACGACCGCGAGAAGCTCCAGGAGCGTCTGGCCAAGCTCGCTGGCGGCGTCGCGGTGATCCGCGTCGGCGGCGCGACCGAGGTCGAGGTGAAGGAGCGCAAGGATCGCGTTGATGACGCGATGCATGCGACCCGCGCGGCCGTCGAGGAAGGCATCGTCCCGGGCGGCGGCGTCGCCCTGCTCCGTGCCTCCGAGCAGCTCAAGGGCCTGCGCACCAAGAACGACGACCAGAAGACCGGCGTCGAGATCGTGCGCAAGGCGCTGTCGGCCCCCGCTCGCCAGATCGCGATCAACGCCGGTGAAGACGGCTCGGTGATCGTCGGCAAGATCCTGGAGAACAAAGCCTACAATTACGGCTTCGACTCCCAGACCGGCGAATATGCCGACCTCGTCAAGAAGGGCATCATCGACCCGACCAAGGTGGTCCGTACCGCGATCCAGAACGCAGCTTCGGTTGCCGCGCTCCTGATCACCACGGAAGCCATGGTCGCCGAGCTGCCCAAGAAGGGCGGCGCCGGTCCCGCGATGCCCCCGGGCGGCGGCATGGGCGGCATGGACTTCTAAGTCCGGCCATTCAGGCAAGATACGAAATGCGAAACCCCGGCAGCGATGCCGGGGTTTTTGCTTGGGGGCACACTCTCATCCCGCCTTCCCCAGCCGCTCCGCACGGAGCTCGCCTTCGGAATCGAGCGACCAGAAGATTCGCGTCACCTTGCCGACGAGATTGTCCATCGGGATGAAGCCCATCGCCGACATCATACGGCTGTCGGTCGAGTTGTCCCTGTTGTCGCCGAGCGCGAAGAAGTGGCCAGGGGGCACGGTGTAGACCGGCGTGTCGTCGAGAAATCCGCCGTCGATGCAGTCGTAGGTGACGTAGCTCACTCCGTTCGGCAGCGTCTCGCGCCAGCGCTTGACCTTGGCACCGACCTCGCCGCCGCAGGCGGAGCCGGCGAACGTCTCCTTCAGCGCGACGCGCGCCACCGGGATGTCGTTGAGGACAAGCTGCCCCTGGCGCATCTGGATGCGGTCGCCGGGAAGCCCGACGACGCGCTTGATATAGTCGACCGTGGTGTCCTTCGGCGTCGTGAAGACGACGATGTCACCATAGGCGGGATCGGCGGCACGGAAACGGCCGGAGATGAACGACGGTGCGAAGGGAATCGAATAGCGGCCATAGCCATAGGCAAATTTGGCGGCGAAGACGTAGTCACCGACGACCAGCGTCGGGGCCATCGAACTGGACGGAATATTGAACGGTTGAAACAGCACGAAGCGAAACAGGATCAGCGGCGACCACAGCACGGGCACGAGCAGGATCAGGATGACGATCGCCTTCCACTCGCCGGATTGGGCCTTCGGACGGATGGTGGTCTCAAGAGTAGACATCGCCTGCCCTGCCCGACATGGTTGTGCGCCGAGATTGGCGCAGGCGATGGCGTGCGCAATCCGGTTGCGTCTGATGATCTTGGGTCGCGCCAGCGCGCAGCTGCGTTCAAGACGACGACAATTGTGAGGATGGATGAAGGGCCGCCCGTGGGCGGCCCTTCTGCTTATGCGCTCTCGGGCGCCTTCAGGCGCACGAGCCGGGTCAGGAGAGCATCGAGGCCCTCGCCGCTGCCGGCGTGGAGATCGATGCGGCCGACCTTCTCGACCAGCCGCTCCAGCGACTCCAGCTCCTTGAGCCGAAGCAGCAAGGGGTTCTCCTCCATCAGCCGGGCGGTGTTCAGAAGAGAACGCGTCGCCGCGGTCTCCTCCTGCCGGCGGATCAGGTTCGCCTTCGCGACCCGCTCCGCCTCCACCACCTTGTTCACCAGTTCCCGGATTTCGCCGGGCAGGATCACGTCCTTGACGCCGAGCTCGGTGACCTCGACACCAGATACCGCGACGCGTGCACGCACATAGTCGCGCAGCTCCGCATCCAGCGCAGCCTTCGCAGACAGCACCTCGTCCAGCGTCCGGCCAGCGACCGCCTCGCGGATCGCGAATTGCACCAACCGGTAGAGCCACGCATCCACGTCGGGCACGGTCGCGACCGTGCGCTCGGGATCGACGACCCGGCGGAACGCCGTCAGCGTCACACGCAGCGCGATGCGATCCTTGGTCAGCATCTCCTGCGCGGTGACCTCGACCGCCTGGGGCCGCAGATCGAGGCGCTTCACCTCGATCTTGCGACCGACGGTCCAGAAGGCGTGCCGGCCGGGCGCGAGCCGCTCGACGAGCCGGCCCTCGACGTAGAGCAGACCCGCCTCGTGGTTCTCGACCACCGTCTCTGACGTCACGGTCGAGCGGTTACGCTCGATCATGGTCAGATGCCGCGCGTTGACGCGGGGATCGCTCGATACATCGATGCGCTCGACATCGATGCGGGTTGCGACCTTCCAGTAGACGCGCACCTGCCAGGGCGTCATCAGATGCACGGGCC